>NZ_JADIJP010000052.1:0-13020 GCF_017355285.1 Methylobacterium sp. SD274
CTTCGACGACGACGAGCCCGAACCGGAGCCCCTGCCGCCGCCACCGGTGGCACGTCAGCCCGAGCCGCCCCGCCCTGAGCCGGTGGAGGCCCCGCGCGAGAGCCTGAAGCAGCGTCTCGTTTCCGACCTGACCGATGCCAGCGTCGGCCATGCGTTCCAGCTTCTTGCCGGTACGAGGGTGAGCCAGAATGCCCGGACCATCGAGGACATGGTGCAGGACATGCTGCGGCCGATGCTGCAATCCTGGCTCGACGACAACCTGCCGGGCATGGTCGAACGCCTCGTCCGCGCCGAGATCGAGCGCGTGGCGCGGGGCCGCTGACCGCCCTCCGATGTTGACGCGGAGGACGTGACGGGGTGAAAGCGGGCCAACATGCGGTCTCACGGCCGCCCCGCACGAACTGGCCCGACGCAAGCCCATGATGGACAAGACCTTCGATCCCGCCGCCGTCGAGGCGCGCATCGCGTCCGCCTGGGAGGCGGGTGACGCATTCAAGGCCGGACGGCCGGAGCGCGCGGGCGCCAAGCCCTTCACCATGGTGATCCCGCCGCCGAACGTCACCGGCAGCCTGCATATGGGCCACGCGCTCAACAATACGCTGCAGGACATCCTCTGCCGCTTCGAGCGCATGCGTGGACGCGACGTGCTGTGGCAGCCGGGCACGGACCATGCCGGCATCGCGACCCAGATGGTGGTGGAGCGCCGACTCGCCGAGGCGAAGCAGCCCGGCCGGCGGGAGCTCGGCCGCGAGGCCTTCGTCGAGAAGGTCTGGGCCTGGAAGGCCGAGTCCGGCGGGGCCATCGTCAACCAGTTGAAGCGGCTGGGCGCCTCCTGCGACTGGTCGCGCGAGCGCTTCACCATGGGCCTGTCCGGCCAGCCCGACGACCAGATGGTCCGTGCCGTCACTAAGACCTTCGTCGATCTCCACGCCCAGGGGCTGATCTACCGCGACAAGCGCCTCGTGAACTGGGATCCGAAGTTCCAGACCGCGATCTCGGATCTCGAAGTCCTGCAGGTCGAGGTGAAGGGCCATCTCTGGCACTTCGATTATCCCATCGTCGATGAGGCAGGCGCCGAGACCGGCGAGGTCATCACCGTGGCCACCACCCGCCCCGAGACCATGCTCGGCGACACGGCGGTCGCGGTCCATCCCGACGACGAGCGCTACACCCATCTCGTCGGCAAGCATGTGCGCCTGCCGCTGGTCGGCCGTCTGATCCCCATCGTCGCCGATACCTATTCGGACCCGGAGAAGGGCACCGGCGCCGTCAAGATTACCCCGGCGCACGACTTCAACGATTTCGAGGTGGGCAAGCGAGCCGGCTGCACGCCGATTAACATCCTGGATCCGGAAGCGCGCATAACCCTCGACGGAAACGCGGCTTTCCTGAAGGACTCGAACCCTGAGCCCGAGGCTCTGGCTCTGCACGGCCTCGACCGGTTCGAGGCGCGGAAGCGCGTCGTCGCCCTGATGGAGGCGCGCGAGCGCCTGCGGCTCACCGAGCCCAACACCCATGCGGTCCCGCATGGCGACCGTTCGAACGTGGTCATCGAGCCCTACCTCACCGACCAGTGGTACGTGAACGTGAAGCCTCTGGCCGAGCGTGCGCTACAGGCCGTGCGCGATGGGAAAACCCGTTTCGTTCCGGAGAATTACGAGCGGACCTTCTTCCAGTGGCTTGAGAATATCGAGCCCTGGTGCATCTCGCGCCAGCTCTGGTGGGGCCACCAGATCCCGGTCTGGTACGATGACGAGGGCGGCATCTTCGTGGCCTCCAGCGAGACGGAAGCCCTGGAGCAGGCGACGGCCAAGCACGGCCGCGCCGTGGCCCTGCGTCGCGACGAGGATGTCCTCGACACGTGGTTCTCCTCAGCCCTGTGGCCGTTCTCGACGCTCGGCTGGCCCGACGCGACGCCGGAGCTCGACCGCTACTATCCGACCAGCACCTTGGTCACCGGCAAGGACATCATCTTCTTCTGGGTCGCCCGGATGATGATGCTCGGCCTCCACGTCACCGACAGGGTGCCGTTCGATACGGTCTATCTCCACACCCTGGTGCGCGACGCCTCGGGCGCCAAGATGTCGAAGTCGAAGGGCAATGTCGTCGATCCGCTCGGCCTCATCGACCAGTACGGCGCCGATGCCCTCCGCTTCACTCTGGCCGCCATGGCCGCTCAGGGCAGGGACATCAAGCTCGCGGTGAACCGTGTCGAAGGCTACCGCAACTTCGCGACCAAGCTCTGGAACGCCTCGCGCTTCGCCGAGATGAACGGCTGCGTGCTCCGCGCCGATTACCGCCCGGAAGCCGCCACCGAGACCCTGAACCGCTGGGCGCTGGGCGAGGCCGCGCGCGCCGTGGCCGAGGTGTCGACGGCGCTCGACGCCTACCGCTTCAACGACGCGGCGGCGGCCGCCTACCGCTTCGTCTGGAATATTTTTTGTGATTGGTATCTCGAACTCGCCAAGCCGGTGCTTCAGGGCGAGAGCGTCGATGCCGGCCTCAAGGCCGAGACGCAGGCCACGGTGGCGTTCCTGATCGACCAGATCGCCAAGCTGCTGCACCCGTTCATGCCGTTCCTCACAGAGGAACTCTGGGCGATCAAGGGCGAGGGCATCGCCGAGCGTGGGCTCCTGGCGCTGGCGCCGTGGCCCGACCTGTCGGGGCTGGCGGATGCTCGGGCCGAAGCCGAGATCGGCTGGGTGGTGGACCTCGTCTCCGAGATCCGCTCCGCCCGTTCGGAGACCAACGTGCCGGCCGGTGCCCAGATTCCCCTGGTCATCGTCGGCGCCGACGAGGCCCTGCTGGCGCGGGCAGCGCAGTGGCAGGACACGCTCCTGCGCCTCGCCCGCCTGTCGGAGATTTCCTTCGCCGAGACCGCGCCGAAGAACGCGGTCCAGCTGCTGGTGCGCGGCTCGGTGGCGGCGCTGCCCCTGGAGGGCATCGTCGACCTCAAGGCCGAGGTCGCCCGCCTGAACAAGGAGGCGGTGAAGGCGGCCTCCGAGATCGGAAAGATCGAGGCCAAGCTCGGCAATGCCGACTTCCTCGCCCGCGCGCCCGACGAGGTGGTGGACGAGCAGCGCGAGCGCCGCGACGCGGAAGCCGCACGTCTGGAGAAGATCCGGGAAGCCCTGGCGCGGTTGTCCGACGCGTGATCCTGCGCAGGCTGGGCCAGGGCCTCGCCGGCCTGTTGGCCCTCCTCGTCCTCGCCGCGATCGTCACGGCGAGGTCCGGCGACCCGGCGCTCTATCCCGCTCCGGACGACGACTCACAAAACATCGAACTCGTCAGCCACGGCTGGCATTCGGGGCTGGTGATCCCACGCGAGGCCCTCACCGGGGAGGGCGCCGGCACGGCTTTGCGGAGCATCGCCACGCGCTTTCGGGCCTATCCGGGGATCGAGTTCGGCTGGGGCGAGGCCCGCTTCTACCGGGCGACGCCGACACTGGCTCAGTTCGACCTGCGCCTCGCCCTCGAAGCCCTGTTCACCCCCGGTGGACGCGAGGGCGTCGTCCAGGTGGTGGGTCTCGAAGACGATACCCGCACGAGCTTCCCGCATTCGGATATCGTCCCCATCCGGGTCTCGAAGGCCGGCCTCGCCCGTCTGCTCGCCCGCCTCGACGCCAGCTTCCGCCTCGCCGACAACGTCCCCATCGAGGGCGGTCCCGGCCTCTACGGGCCGAGCCTGTTCTACGAAGGGCAGGGCCGCTTCAGCGCCACCAACGTCTGCAACCACTGGGCCGCCCGCCTCCTCCACGCCGCCGGCCTGCCGATCACGCCCGTCCTCGACACGCACCCGGCGGGATTGCTGCTGGATCTGAGATGGCGGGCGGGGGTGAGGGCGCTCCCGGCTCCCAACCTGTCCAAACCGTAATCTCGGCGACACGGCCGGGTCAGGCTGAGGTCTCTACATGGAGGGTCATGGCCCCGCTCAGCGGGGACACGACCTTTCCGGAGAGACCTGTCCATGACGTCGTCCACCTCTCGCCTGCGCCGCAACGCCCTCGCCTCCGTCGCCGCCATCGCCATCGCTGCGACGGGAGCCGCGGGCATCAGCCTGACTCAGCCCTCCACCCCGGCCTATGCCCAGGCCCTGTCCAAGAACCCCATCGACGTGCCGGACCATCCGCCCGGCTCCTTCGCCAGCGTGGTCGACAAGGTGAAGCCCGGCGTGGTCGCCGTGAAGGTGAAGCTCGACGACAGCGCCGGCATGGACGACGACGACGGCCCCGGGCAGGGCCAGGGCCAGCAGGTTCCGCCGCAGCTGCGCGAGTTCTTCAAGCGCTTCGGCCAGGGCGGCCCGGGGCAGGGCCAGGGCTTCGGCGGCCCGTCGCCCAAGCGCCAGGGCCAGCGTGGCGCCATGGGTTCGGGCTTCATCATCTCGGCCGATGGCTACGTCGTCACCAACAATCACGTGGTCGACAAGGCCAAGACCGTGCAGGTCACGCTCGACGACAACCGCACCCTCGACGCCAAGGTCATCGGCAAGGACCCCAAGACCGATCTGGCGCTGCTCAAAATCACCGAAGGCGGCACCTTCCCCTACGTCTCGCTGGGCAAGACCGCGCCCCGCGTCGGCGATTGGGTGGTGGCCATCGGCAACCCGTTCGGCCTCGGCGGTACGGTCACCGCCGGCATCGTCTCGGCCCGTGGCCGCGATATCGGCGCCGGCCCCTATGACGACTTCCTGCAGATCGATGCGCCGATCAACAAGGGCAATTCCGGCGGCCCGACCTTCAATGTCGGCGGCGAAGTGGTGGGCGTGAACACCGCCATCGCCTCCCCCTCGGGCGGCAGCGTGGGCCTGGCCTTCGCTATCCCGGCGGAGACCGTGCAGGCGGTGGTCGACCAGCTCCGGGCGGACGGTAAGGTGGCCCGCGGCTATCTCGGCGTGCAGGTCCAGCCGGTGACGAAGGACATCGCCGACGGCCTCGGCCTCGACAAGGCCAAGGGCGCCCTCGTCGACCATGCCGAACCCGGCACCCCGGCGGCCAAGGCCGGCCTCAAATCCGGCGACGTGATCGAATCGGTCAATGGCGCGCCGGTAAACGATGCCCGCGAATTGTCCCGCCGCATCGCCGGCCTGAAGCCCGGCGCCAAGGTGGAGCTCGCCTATCTGCGCGGCGGCAAGTCCGACACCGCCACGGTGGAGCTCGGCGCCCTGCCGAACGACCCGAAGGCAGGCAACGACAACCGCAGCAGCTCGTCGAGCGACGGCCAGCCGCGCCTCGGCCTCAGCCTCGCCCCGGCCTCGCAGGTCGGTGCCGGTGATGAGGGTGTCGCGGTGATGGATGTCGATCCCGATGGTCCGGCCGCCGCCAAGGGCATCGAGCAGGGAGACATTATCCTCGATGTGGCCGGCTCCAGCGTCTCGAAGCCCTCGGAGATCGCCGAGCGCATCAAGGCGGCCGAGGCTAGTGGCCGCAAGGCGGTGCTGATGCGGGTCAAGAGCACCAAGGGCGTGACCCGCTTCGTCGCCGTGGCCCTCAACAAGGCCGGCTGAACACCCAGCCGGGGGTGCGATGAGCCCCCGGCCTCTTCGCAGACGAGGTCTCGACCAGAGCCCGCCCGTTCCTTCGGGCCGGCTCTTCGCGTGACTGTCCCCTCAGCCGACAGGACCGAATCTTGCCTCGGTCACGAAGGTGCCTTCGCGCACGCCGATGCCGGATCCTGTCGCAATCCAGAGACATGACGAAGCGAAGCTACGGGTCTGCTGTTGCGAACATGGGAGGGGGGAGAATCCGATGCCTGTTCTGAAGCGGATCCTGGTGGCTGGCCTGCCCCTCGTCGCTCTCTCCTCGACGATCGCTCCGACAGGGCCTGCCCATGCCAAGTCGGTGGCGGCGAAGCCGGTCTGGGCCACGGGCACCTTCGTTTTTGCGGATCTCTGCACGACGCCCGAAAGTGGCGAGCGGGCAGGGCGGCGGATCACGCTCAAGCGTTCTCCCACCGGCAACGTGCTGGTTTACGAAACCCCATTCCAATCGGCGCAGGCCGAGAGCCTCACCCTCGATGACGACACCAAGGGCTTGTCGTTCCTGGTCGGTGGCGAACGAGGCCATGTCGCCTTCCACGGAACCCTGGCAACGGATGCGCTGGTGGGCACGGTGGAAGACGAGACCGGCGCCTATCCGTTGCGACTGCGCCGGGTCCTTCGCTCGCACGCCCACGAGCCCTGTCCCGCCGATGTCACGGGATCGATCGGAACGCGACGCTGAGATCGTTGGGCTCGAGCGGCGGCCTGCTTTAGGATCGGGCCCATGAAAGCCCGATCCTTCTCATTCATCGCCTGCCTCCTGACCGCCATCGCCTTGCCCTCGACACCGGATCCGGCGACAGCGGGCGATTCCTGCGATCGACTCACCGCACGGATGATCCGGGCCACCGGCGCGTCTCTGGCCGGGCGCGAGGCGTCTCTCGCCGTGTTCCGCGCCGAGGATGCCGATCGCATGAGCCTCGATTGCCGGACGCCGACGCGGATGGCGTTCGGGTCACGGGATCAGGCGCCGGCCGGAGCCTTTTTCGTCCTGATCGGCCTGGCGGCGGAAGGGCTGGTGGGTGCGAAGGCCGGCAAGGTCGAAGCCCTGGCCCGCACCCTCCATCGGGAGTCTCGCCTCACGGGGGTGCCGCAGTCGGGACAGGCGGGGAATGCGGCCCTGCGATGCGAGACGAGCGGGCAGGGGCTCGCCGATACCCTCGGCCTGGACGGCGCGGCGCCCGACCTCACGCGCTGCATGCTCACCCGGCATCGTCGGACGATCCTTCGCCGTCGCGCCGGCCTTTTCGACGGGGCCCAGGCGGGCTAGACCGGGCGCCATGTCCGAACCCGCTCGCTCACCCGCCGGTCCCGTCGTGATGGCGGGGTCCACCGCCTTCGCCAACCACCTGCCCTTCGCGCTCATTGCCGGCCCATGCCAGCTCGAGAGCCGCGACCACGCCATCGAAATTGCCGACGCGCTCAAGGGCATGACCGACCGTCTCGGGATCGGCCTCGTCTTCAAGGGCTCGTTCGACAAGGCCAACCGGACCTCCGGCTCCACCGCGCGCGGCCTTGGCCTTGCCGGGGCATTGCCGATCTTCGCCGACATCAAGGAAAGGTTCGGTCTCCCGGTCCTCACCGACGTCCACGAAGCATCGCAATGCGCGCCGGCGGCGGAGATCATCGACGTCCTCCAGATCCCGGCGTTCCTGTGCCGGCAGACCGACCTGCTCCTGGCGGCCGCCGCCACGGGCCGCGTGGTGAACGTGAAGAAGGGCCAGTTCCTCGCCCCCTGGGACATGGCCCACGTTGCCGCCAAGGTCACGAAGGCCGGTAATCCCAACGTGCTGGTCACCGAACGGGGAGCCTCGTTCGGCTACAACACCCTCGTTTCCGACATGCGCAGCCTGCCGATCATGGCCCAGGTGACGCACGGTGCGCCGGTGGTGTTCGACGCGACCCATTCGGTGCAGCAGCCGGGCGGGCAGGGCGCCACCTCCGGTGGGCAGCGCGAGTTCGTGGCGGTGCTGGCCCGTGCCGCCGTGGCGGTGGGGGTCGCCGGCCTGTTCATCGAGACCCATCCCGATCCGGACCATGCCCCGTCGGACGGTCCCAACATGGTCCCTCTCCGGGCGATGCCGGCGTTACTGGAGACCCTGCAGGCTTTCGATCGCTTGGCAAAGTCGAGCGGCTGACCGAGTCACGCCCCTCGGAATCTTTCGACCAGACGTGACAATGGAACCGACCCGCCCACACTTCGTTGTTTTGGCTTAAGCACAGCGACGATTTGAGGAGCTCCATGCGCAAGTTCGCACTGATCACAGCCGTCACCCTTTCCCTCGGCGCCATGGCTGCCGGGACGGCAGCGGAAGCCCGCCCCGGACATGGTCACGGCTACGGTCGCGGCGGCCATGGCGGTTATGCTCACGGCGGCTACGGCCATCGTGGCTACGGAAACCGTGGATACGGCAATCGCGGCTACGCCTACGGTGGCGGGCATCGCCGTGGCATCGGGACCGGCGCTGCCGTCGGCCTTGGCATCGCTGGCTTGGCGGCTGGCGCCATCGCAGCCGGCGCCGCCCGCGATTCCTACTACAACAATGGCTATGGCCGTCCGGCCTATGGGCGACCCGCTTACGGCTACGGCTACTGAACCGAGCTAAGTCACGCGTTCTCGAAGGGCGGCCGGTTTTGACCGGCCGCCTTTTTTCTTGGCCGCTACGATGCCACGCCAGCGTGAGAAGCTGCCTCGATGCTCAAGCTAGAGCCGGAAGATCGTCGAAACGGGCACGGGCTAATCAGCCGCGCCCGCGATAGGGCGCGATCCCCTGGTCCGGGAGCCAGAGCGTTTTCGGCGGCTCGCCGGTCTGCCAGAACACGTCGATGGGGATACCGCCCCGCGCATTCCAATAGCCACCGATGCGGAAATACCGGGGCTTGAGGAGATCGACGAGCGTCATGCCGATCCCGACCGTGCAATCCTCATGGAATGCGCCGTGATTGCGGAAAGAGCCGAGATAGAGCTTCAGAGATTTGGATTCCACGAGCCAAAGATCCGGCACGTAGTCGATCATCAGGATGCCGAAATCGGGCTGGCCGGTCACGGGACAGATCGAGGTGAATTCGGGGGCGGTGAACCGCGCCAGATAATCCGTTCCCGGATGAGGGTTCGGCACCCGGTCCAGGCGCGCCGTCTCGGGGGAGGCGGGCAGGGGGGTCGGCTGGCCGAGCTGAAGAGATTCGTCGGAGGAGAGTGGGTTGGTCATGTCCGCCGCTATAGCGCAGGCTGCGTGCCAGGGAAACCTCCACCCCGGAATGCTTCATGAAATCAACGGCCTAGTCTCCTGGCTGCAGGGTCCGCCCCGATCTCGGCGAGAGAAGCGGGGTGGGGGACACAACCCGCGAAGCGGAACGTCTCGTAACCTAAGCAAAGATTTCTGACCGCCCGGCGAGCTTCATCGGCGAGGGGCGCTTGCCGGATGCGGCACGTTGACGGATAAGCCTGCCCTGTATCAGACCGGTCCCATAGGGCGCGCTCGCCGACGGCGCACGCCCGCGGGACGATGACGACATGGCCGGATACCGGCCGCAACATCTTGAGAGCAGGGGCACGCATGACCGCGATCACCAACATCGCCGCCCGCGAGATCCTCGATAGCCGGGGCAACCCGACCGTCGAAGTGGACGTCCTCCTCGAAGACGGCTCCTTCGGCCGAGCCGCCGTGCCGTCCGGCGCCTCCACCGGTGCCCACGAGGCGGTGGAGCTGCGTGACGGTGACAAGGGTCGCTACAGCGGCAAGGGCGTGCGCAAGGCGGTGGCCGCGGTCCGTGGCGATATCCTCGACGCCATCGGCGGCATGGATGCCGAGGATCAGATCGCCGTCGACGAGGCGATGATCGAGCTCGACGGTACCCCCAACAAGGCGCGGCTGGGTGCCAACGCCATCCTCGGCGTATCCCTGGCGGTCGCCAAGGCAGCGGCCGAGACCGCCGGCCTGCCGCTCTACCGCTATGTCGGCGGAACCCAGGGGCGGGTGCTGCCGGTGCCGATGATGAACATCATCAACGGCGGCGCGCATGCCGACAACCCGATCGACTTCCAGGAATTCATGATCATGCCGGTGGGTGCGTCCTCGCTGGCCGAGGCGGTGCGCATGGGCGCCGAAGTGTTCCATACCCTCAAGAGCGCCCTGAAGAAGGCCGGTCACAACACCAATGTCGGCGATGAGGGCGGTTTTGCCCCCAACCTCCCCTCGGCCGAGGCCGGGCTCGACTTCGTGATGGAATCGATCCAGGCGGCCGGCTTCAAGCCCGGCACCGACATCGTGCTCGCCCTCGACTGCGCCGCCACCGAGTTCTTCAAGGACGGTGCCTACCATTACGAAGGCGAGGGCCAGACCCGCTCGATCGAGGCCCAGGTCGATTACCTCGCCAAGCTCGTGGATTCCTATCCAATCCTCTCCATCGAGGACGGGATGTCGGAAGACGACTGGGCCGGCTGGAAGCTCCTGACCGAGAAGGTCGGCAACCGCTGCCAGCTCGTCGGCGACGATCTCTTCGTCACCAACGTCACCCGCCTGTCGCGCGGCATCGCCGAGAACACCGCCAACTCGATCCTCGTGAAGGTCAACCAGATCGGCACCCTCACCGAGACGCTGGCCGCCGTCGATATGGCGCAGCGCGCCGGCTACACCGCCGTGATGTCCCACCGTTCGGGCGAGACGGAGGATTCCACCATCGCCGATCTCGCCGTCGCCACCAATTGCGGGCAGATCAAGACCGGCTCGCTCGCCCGCTCGGACAGATTGGCCAAGTACAACCAGCTCATCCGCATCGAGGAAGGCCTCGGCGCGCAGGGCCGTTACGCCGGCAAGGCCGCGCTCAAGGCCTTCGCCGCCCGCTGACGCGCGGGGGGCGTCCCGGAACACGGGTGCCCCTCCGTCATCACATCGAAAGACGGCCACACCTCCGCTTCCATCGAGGGTGTGGCCGTTTCGCTCGTATCGGCGTTGCCCCCGGACACGGCCTCCCTCTCCGGAGCCGATGAAGAGGGACGTAACCGCCCACCATGACCCCACCCGCCGCACTGACCGTCTATTACGACGGGGCCTGTCCGCTCTGTTCCGCCGAGATCCGGACCTACCGGCGTAGTCGCGGGGCCGAACGCCTCGCCTTCGTCGACGTCAGCGGCGACGACGCCCCCGCCACGCTCGGCCCCGATCTCAGCCGCGAAGCCGCGCAAGCACGTTTCCACGTCCGGGACGATCAGGGCCGTCTCGCCTCCGGAGCGTCGGGCTTCATCCGGCTCTGGCGCGAGTTGCCCGGCTGGGGCTGGCTCGCAGCCTTCGCGAGTCTGCCCGGCATGCCGATCCTGGCCGAGGCCGCCTATCGCGGGTTCCTGCCCCTGCGCCCTCATCTCGCCAAACTGTTCTCCCGGTTCTCGGGGACCTCCTGCGACACCGCCTGCCGCCCACCCAAGGCGTGATACCAGGCCGTCCGCCGGGCCTCGGTGAGCGCAACTCTCTTCACGGGGATGCGATGACCGCTTGGCGCGATCCGGCGTTATAGCCGGGTGCCGGAGCGCGAGTCCCATCGATGCAGAACCTCATCCAGGCCTTCCTGCTGCGCCCACGGCTTCTCGGGGCGATCGTGTTCGCAGTGGTGCTGTCGGTGGCCCTGCCCTTCGCGTCGTTCTGGACGCGCCTCCTCGTCGGCTGGTGCGTCGGCGTCGTCGTCTACACCGCCCTCGTCATCTGGCGGACCTCGTCCCTGTCGCGGGACGCCCTGCGCCAGGAAGCCTCGCGGCTCGACGACAGCGCACCGGTGATCTCGCTCTTCGCCATCCTGGCAGGGCTCGCGAGTTGCGGCGCCGTGGCGATGCTGGTGATCGGAGGACGGGAGCCAGACGCTCCGCGCCTTGCCCACCTTGCCCTGGCGATCATGACGATGCTCTGCGCCTGGGTCTTCGTGCAGGTGATCTTCACCGTGCATTACGCCCATCTCTATTACGGCGAGGTCGACGAGGGTCGGAACCGTGGCGGAATCGACTTTCCCGGCGGAGAGGAGCCGGATTTCTGGGACTTCCTCTACTTCTCCGTCACCATCGGGGCGACCTCACAGACCTCCGATACCGACATCACCAGCAAGGCGTTCCGCCGGATCGTGACGGCGCAGACGATCTACGCCTACCTGTTCAACACCAGCGTCCTGGCTCTGGCGGTGAACATGGCCGCGGGCTTCGCCCAGCAGTGAATCTCGAAGGGGGTCAGGCCCCCTTCACCCATGTCACGACACGATCGCCGTCATCGGTCGCGGTTCGGACGATCGTCTGGCCGTGATCGACTTGGCCGTCACTCGCCCGGCTGTCTCGTGCCTTGTCTCGACGCGTCCGCCAGCGGTCGCCGCTGCGTGTGAGCATGAGGTAGAGCGAGTGCGGATTGGTGAGGAAGTAGCGCCAGAACAGGCGCCGGGGCTCCTGCAGCAACCGCCAGAGCCATTCGAAACCGATCCGCTGGACCCAGGCCGGTGCCCGGCTGCGGCTTCCGGAGAGAAAGTTGAACAGGCCGCCCGACGTCTTGATGAGGGCGACGTTCCGCAGGAGCGGACCGTGATCGCGCACGAAGGCCTGCTCGCGCGGTACCCCGAGGGCGATCCAGAGAATGTCCGGCGCCAGAGCGTCGATTTCGGCGACCTTGGCGGCCAACGCGTCGCCCACGAGGTAGCCATGGTGGTGACCGACGATGCGCAGCCCTGGATACAGGCGCTGTGTCGTCGCCACCGCCGCGCGGTTCTCGTTCTCGGTGGCGCCATAGAGATAGAAGGTCACGCCTTCCGCCAGGGCCTTGCGGGCGACCTCGTGATAGAGGTCGGTGGTGGCGACCCGTTCGGGCAGGGCCCGGTCCCCGACGAAGCGGGACATGGTCACCATCGGCTGTCCGTCGGCGCTGATGACATCCGCCATGTCCATCAGCCGGGCGAACTCAATGTCGCGTGCGTGCCGTGACATCACCTCGCCATTGGCCGAGGTGAAGTAGAGGGGCGTTCCGGGGCGCGGATGACGGCGCACGGCCTCGGTCATCAGATTCACGGTCTCCCGCATTCCCAGAGCCGCGATCGATACGCCGCCGAGAGAGGTCAGGGGAACCGGTTCGGGTAGAACCGGAGACGGTGTCGTCATCGTCCCCCTCCCACCAGGGCAGCGGCGCCCGAAACGCTGAACGATGCGGTCGAGGCACGCTTGACCGATGGACGTTGTCCCGGATCGGGTTTGTCGAAAGGCTTCTTCGGGGCTTGCTCGGGCTCGGGACGGGAGACGGTTCTAGGCACCTGTACCGGCTCCGACGGACGCTTTGGCTCCACTCGGACGGGGGGCTCGATGGCCGGCCTGGTCTCCGGGTCCCTGGCTTTGCCACGGATGAAAGCCATCGCCGACCGCCGCGGATCTGGCAGATCGGGCGCGCGGAAGGCGGGCGGGCTCACCGGGATGCGTCTATCCTTCGGAATACCCGCCGGAACCGGTGCCTCGGCCGAACGGGGCATCT
>NZ_JADIJP010000053.1:0-11428 GCF_017355285.1 Methylobacterium sp. SD274
CAGCTTGGAAGGACTAAAAACGAGCCTTGAACCGTTCAGGACAATGGAATTGGAAGATATCTAAACGATAACCGGTTTCGATGCATCAGGATCGGGTGTGTCGACGTTGTCTGAAGGCGAAATGGAGAGGTGTCGGCTTCGTTTCGCCGCACGGACCGCGAGGCGAGTTTGGAACGTTCCCAGTCTCGATCTGTTCTAAAACCAAAAGCTCTGCCATAAGCTCGGCTGGCTCATGCTGCCCAATGGAGGAAAAATCATAATGCGTCACCTCATCCTCGGCGCCGCCCTCGCGCTCATGCTCCCGATCTCCGCCCAGGCTCAGGAAGCCGGCGACGCGGCAGCCGGCGAGAAGGCTTTCGCGCCTTGCAAGGCCTGCCACAATTTCGTGAAGAACGGCGTCGGCCCCGATCTGAAGGGCGTCGTCGGCCGCAAGGCCGGCACTTACGAGGGCTACAGCTACTCGGCCGCTCTCAAGGGCTCGGGCATCACCTGGGACGAGGCGAACCTCAAGGAGTGGCTGAAGGACCCGAAGGCGAAGGTGCCCGGCAACAAGATGGTCTATCCCGGCCTCAAGGACGACAAGAAGCTCGCCGACGTGATCGCCTACCTCAAGACCCAGAACTGAGAACGTTCTCCGATCCTCCGCCGGATCGGAATCAGCGATCGAGAGGCCGCTTCCCCGCCGGGGAGGCGGCCTTTTTCATGCCCTTGCCCCTCGCCCGGAGACAGCGGTTTCCGCCATGGCGTCGGCCACGTTGTCGTGAAGCGCGCCGCGCAGCATCACGAGGGATTCGAGGAGCGCGTGCCGTGCCTCCTCCGACATTCCCGTCAAGGCGCCGGCGAGGCCGGGCACGCAATCCATCCGCCCCTGCAGTTCGCGGCCCTTCGGCGTCAGGAAGATGCTCACTTGGCGCTCGTCGGCCCGGTCGCGGGCGCGGCGGACATGGCCCGATGTCTCCAGCCGCTTGAGAAGGGGCGTGAGCGTTCCGGAATCGAGGAACAGGCGCGTGCCGATCTCCTTCACCGTCAGCCCCTCCTGTTCCCAGAGGACGAGGAGGACGAGGTACTGCGGGTAGGTCAGATCATGGGCGGCCAGCAGGGCACGGTAGGCACGACCGAAAGCGTGAGCCGCAGAATAGACCGCGAAGCAAAGCTGGCCGTCGACCCCCCTTTCGGCGACCGGGACGTCCTGGGATTCAGAGGTCTGCGTGGTGGTCCGGCCCGCCATTCGTGCGGCCTCCTTCATGTCGGTCGGGTACGGTGTCGGGTCCGAGCCGAGTACCCTATCTAATTGATAATGCGGAATGGTCACCAACGTTCGCGGTAATTCCGCATCATGGTTGCGCGCAATCGGGTTTGGTGCCATATGGAATATCAGTTGCGCGCAACCGAGTTTCGTTCACCTGAGGATCAGTGGTGGCGAAAATTTCCTCGATAAAGGAACGAAGCCTCGCCGAACCCCAGTTCCAGACGCAATCCCTATTTCATACCCAGCAGAAAGTACCCCCGATGAAGGCTCTCTACACCGCTCATGCCCACGCCACCGGCGGCCGTGAAGGTTCGGCCTCCACCGACGACAAGGCCGTCGATGTCACCCTCGTGACGCCGAAGGAACTCGGTGGCGGCGGCGGCAACGGCACCAATCCCGAGCAGCTCTTCGCCACCGGCTATGCCGCATGCTTCCTCGGCGCGATCAAGTTCGTCGCCGCCAAGGACAAGGTGAAGATCCCCGAGGACGCCAAGGTCGAATCCTCGGTGGGCATCGGCCCGCGCGACGACGGCGAAGGCTTCGGTCTCGTCGTCACCCTGAAGGCGACCCTGCCCGGCATCGAGCGGGACAAGGCCGAGGATCTGGTGAAGCGCGCCGATGTGGTGTGCCCCTATTCCCACGCTACCCGCGGCAACATCCAGGTCGATATCAGCGTCGCCTGAACCTGCTCGAGCGAAGCCGGAGGAGTCCTCCTCCGGCTGTCAGGCCGTCGTCACGATGAGGACGGTTCCCTCGATCCCGGTGACCCGGATCCGGGTGCCGGCCGGTGCGTCGGCACCGGAGACGCGCCACACGGTGTCGTTCACCCTGATCCGCCCGAACCCTTCGGTAATGGCGGTATCGAGGCGAAATTCCTGGCCGATCAGCCCGTTCGCACCCCGATTGAGGCTGTTGGGCCGTCCGGCCATCCGCTTCTGCGCGAAGATGACGAGCCCCACCGAGAGGCCGGCGAAGAACAGGATCTGAGCCTGCCAGGGCATGGGCACGAGGGCTGTCTCCAGCCCCGTGATCATGGCCGCGATGCCGAGCCAGACCAGGAACACGCCCGAGATCGCGAGCTCCGCTCCCATCAGGATCAGCCCGATCAGGACCCAGGTCCAGACCGGCCCTAAAGCGCTCAGGATGTCGAGGTTCACGAGGAGCTTCCGCTGCTCGGCCCGACCTTGGGCGGGAGGCCGGAGCTCTTTCGCGTCTGCGCCGCTCCCTCGCCGAACACGCTACGGGTGATCTCGGCGATGCCACCCAGGGTGCCCGCGAGGGAGGCCGCCTCGATCGGCACCACCACCACCCGCTGGTTCGGTGCTGTGGCCAGGGCCTTGATCGCGTCCACGTATTTCTCGGCCACCAGGAAATTTGCCGCCGCCAGATCGCCCTCGGAGATGGCCGCGCTGATGAGGCCGGTCGCGCGCGCCTCCGCCTCAGCGCTGCGCTCGCGCCCCTCCGCGTCGCGGAAGGCAGCCTCGCGCCGGCCTTCGGCTTCGAGGATGGCGGATTGCTTGCGCCCTTCGGCGCGCAGGATATCGGCCTGCCGATGGCCCTCGGCTTCGAGCACGGAGGCACGCTTCTCGCGCTCGGCCTTCATCTGGCGCGCCATGGCGCCGGCGAGATCGGCGGGCGGCAGGATGTCCTTGATCTCGATGCGAGTCATCTTCACGCCCCAGGGCGAGGAGGCCGCGTCCATGACATGGAGCAGGCGCTCGTTGATCTCGTCACGGTGCGACAGCAGCTGGTCGAGGTCCATGGAGCCGACGACCGTCCGGATGTTGGTCATCGTCAGCGTCATCATCGCAGTTTCGAGGTTCGAGATTTCGTAGGATGCTTTGGCCGCGTCGAGCACCTGGTAGAACACCACCGCGTCGATCTTCACCCCCGCATTGTCGCGGGTGAAGGCCTCCTGGCTCGGCACCTCGATGACCTGCTCCATCACGTTCACGCGCCGGCCGATCCGCTCCACATACGGTGCGATCAGGCCGAGCCCGGATTCCAGGGTGCGCGAGTACCGGCCGAACCGCTCCACTGTGTAGACGTGGCCCTGCGGGATGACGTTGATGCCGATGGCGAGGGTGACGACCACCAGGACCACGAGCGCCACCGCCACCACGCTCAACCCGATCGAGAGATCCATGCCTGTCCCCACATCCCTTCAAGGAAGGGCATTGAGGCCGAGCGTCTTCCCCTATGCAAGGTGAATCATCCTCGCGTCAGCGCGCCCAAACTCCGAGGCGTTCCGTCCGCGCACGGTCTTCGGCGGCGACGAGATCGGGCGTCGCCTCCGAAGAGGCCCGGCCTCCGCCGTTGAAGAGCACGACTTCGGACAGGTCGCGGCCTTCCGCCGCGCAGAGATAGGCCGCACTTCCGGCGACCGGCTGGCACGTTACCGGACGGCCGGCGAGGTAGCGGGTCAGTTCCTCCGGCTGCCCGCCACGGACCCATTCCACACCGAACAAGCGAACGAGCTTGCCGCCGACGCGCAGGGTTGCGGTGTCGATCACTTCGGTCTTGCCGGTTACGGCATTGGACGGCTGTGGGGGATTGGCCCGGCTCTCCTCGGCCGAGGGCGGGCTCGGCTCTTCCGCGGGAATCCCGGGGGGCGTCGCCGACGGAACGGTCTCACGCGGGTTGGTCATGGTGGATGGCTGGTTCTGGGCCTGCTGCGTTTGGGACGGCTGTGTCGGCTGGGCCGAATCCTGTGCCTTCGTTTCCTGGCGCGGAGCTTCCGCATCCGGTGCGGAGGCCGGCCTGTCTTCCCCACCGCCCTGGGTGAGGAGCAAGATGAGGGCGAGGC
Organism: Methylobacterium sp. SD274; assembly: GCF_017355285.1. NCBI lineage: Bacteria > Pseudomonadati > Pseudomonadota > Alphaproteobacteria > Hyphomicrobiales > Methylobacteriaceae > Methylobacterium > Methylobacterium sp. SD274. Next base: position 4,056 of record NZ_JADIJP010000053.1, read on the forward strand.
TGCCAAGCAGTCCCGCGCCTGCGAGCACGCTCGGCCGGGTCAGGATCGTGCCGTCATCCCGCCGAAGGCGACGGACCCGGTCACCGGTGCGGGCGAGCAGCCCGGGCCAGCGGGCTGGTTGCGCTCCTTGGCCTGGGGTCGCCAGAGGAGACGTCGTGCTGTTCTTCGCAGCGAGGCCCGAGAGACGCTCACGAGCGATGGCGACGGTCTCGCGGGCCCTGTCGCCGAAGGAGGCCCCGATGCGCATGCCGCGCTCGCGCAGACTCGGTTGCGGCCCGGCGCCTTGCCCGTCGCTCGGGCGATCGGCCAGGGAGTGGCGGACGTTGCTCAAAGTGCCCGCCAGGGTCGCCGAGACCGCAGCCGCGGCGGACCTTCCCCTGGCGACCGAACGGGCCATCACGGAGCGGGCCAGCTCAGACTGCGTTTCCACGAACCGGGACGTGGCCGCCTTGATCTCGTCCGATGCGGTGGGCTCGGGCGGCACGTCCGCCACGGGTTCGGGTGGCACTGGTACGAACAGCGCCCCATGACGCTCCCGCAATTCGGCGAACAGCTCCGATAAGGTCAGGGGGCCGGTCTCGCCCTGACGCGGTGTCCCGGAACGGTCGACGATTCGGTAGAAGGGCGGAGCGGATGTCGGCTCGACCACGGCCTCAGCCAAAAGCTGAAGCGTCCGCCGGGCCACCGGGAAAGCGTTCTGGCGCCGGATCTCCGCATCGATCAGGGATCTGACTGCCTCTCGGGCAGCCCGAGCAGCGACAATGGCCGGAGCCTCGGCCTCGTCGGACGGATTCGTTTTCGAAGCCTTGCCGGTGGCGCGCGTCTTGTCGGCGGCGCGTGACGTGTCCGTTGCGCGTGTCTTTGGGGCGGTCGCGATCATTGGTTCGACTGTGGCTCAGGCACCATGCCGTGTCGATACGGCCGCACTCAGCGGTCCAGGTGCGAAGCGGCGCAGGACGCGGCTCGACTCAGACACGATCACCGGGCGTGATCCGGCGAACGAAATCTCGAGGGTCAGTTCCGCCACGCCCTGCGAGCGGGCACCGTTCCTTGGGTTCGCGGCACGGAAATCGAAGGTCGAGCGCACGATACAGCTGCTCGTGTTGACGCTGCAGGCCGTGCGCGGGGAGCCATCCTGCACCACGTAGCGGCGGTCCGGCCAGCGTCGGACGAAGCGGCGCTTCTCCGCCATTACCGCCGTCAGCGACAGGGTGCGGCCGTGGAAGCGGACATGATCGGCGTAGAAGCGTGGTGCTACAGCGACCATGCCATCGCCGGGCTCAGAGATCGCGTCGAGATAATCCTCGTTCAGCCTTTGGGCCTTGCGTGCCCATTCGGGAAAGCGATCCTCGGAGGCCATCGCCAAGCTCGGGGGCGGTGCGCCGGGGGAGACGGTGAGGGGAAGCGCATTCGGCGGAACCTGCGAGAGCCGGCGGGGGGAATGCCTGGTCTCGGCGTGGCGGGTGCCACGACGAGCCCGCCGCGGTGCCTCCGCGCCTCTCTCCGCGACGGATGCGGCGCGCGTCGTGGTCTCGGGCTTCGCCGCCTGGGCCGGACTGCTCTGGGGGGCCTCCTGCACCGCCTGAGGGGAGACAGGTTTCGCCTCACTCTTGGGTTCGGGCTTCACATCGGCCTTGGCCGGGGGGTCGACCCAGGCCGGGCGCCCCTGCGCCTCGGCGCTGACCGTAGAGACCAGGGCCACGAGAAGGGCGGCCGAGCAGGTGGAGAACAATCCGTGGTGCATGGCATCTCACCGCTGTCGCGAGCGACGTGGAAGGTGGGCACGACCGCATCAGAGCGCCCGGCCGAAGGAAAACGTCGAAGGGAAACGTCAGGGTCGGGTGTTCGGTTGCCCGCGTCGAACCTGGTCGTTCGCCAAAGGACCTCGCCCCGGCAAGAGACCTAGCATACCGCCGCGCCGACCGGTCGGGTCAGCCACCGTTCCCCGCGCTATGCCCGTTGTTCCCAACTGTTGGCGGGTATTCTCCGCCGAAGTTGCAGGCACGCTTTCTCCCTGGGAACATCCTGTCCCCGGGGCGTTGCCGCCGATCTCCTGAAGCCGATCTCCTGAAGCCGATCTCCTGCGCATGACCTCTTGCCATCCTCGCGGGAGCGCCCACCTCTTGAGAGCTTGACGGGTCCGGGCCCCTCTGGCGGCCGAGGCGTCGGCCGCGATGTCGGACTCCTTCTCTGCCTTTGCGCTGACGCGGCGCGAACGCACCGGGGGGTTCTGACACACGTGGTTGTATCGATGATCTTTTGCGGCATCTCGGGATGCTCGTTTTCGGAGGTGGCCTCATGAGTGCCGCATCCACTCGCCGGGCTCTCCTCCTCGTCAATCCGAACGCTCGGAACGGCTCGTTTTCCCTCGACGCCGTGCGCGATTCCCTGCGCGCCGCCGGCATCGAGCCCTTCGAGCCGCCGGGCGATCCCGATTGCACGGCAGTGATCAAGCGCCACGCGAAGGAGTGCGATCTCGTCATCCTCGGCGGTGGCGACGGTACCATGAATTCGGCCGCTCCCGCTCTGGTCGAGACCGGATTACCGTTGGGGATCCTGCCGCTCGGCACCGCCAACGACCTCGCCCGCTCCCTCGGCCTGCCCACCGACCCGGTGGAAGCCGCCGAGCTCATCGGCACGGCGAAGCCCCAGGCGGTGGATCTCGGCTGGGTCAACGGCCGCTACTATTTCAACGTCGCGAGTATCGGCTTCTCCGCCGATCTTGCGGGTGACCTCACCGCCGAATCGAAGAAGAAATGGGGCACGCTCGGCTACGCCATCGCGGCCATGCGCGTCCTGAGGCGGGTACGTCCCTTCACGGTCTATCTCGAACATGACGGACTGACCGAGACCATCACCACGATCCAGGTCTCGGTGGGCAACGGGCGCCACTATGGCGGCGGGATGACCGTGGAAGAGACCGCCACCGTCGATGACGGCAAGCTCGATTTCTATAGCCTGGAGGTCACGCATTGGTGGCGGCTCATCGCGCTGCTGCCGGCCCTCCGTCGGGGCACCCAGGGCAAAGCCGCCGACGTTCGTGCCTTCAACACCACCGAGATCGTAGTGAAGACCAAGAAGCCTCGTCCGGTGAACACCGACGGGGAACTCTCCACCTATACGCCGGCGCATTTCAAGGTCGTGCCCAAGGCCCTCCGGATCTTCGCGCCGGAACCTTCGGAGCGTCCCGGCATCGTGCCCGCCGCATCCTGATCTTCCGCCGCTTTCCGACCTGACGACGTTCGAGGTTCTCTTCCCGTGGATTCGCTTCTTCAACTCGCCGCAGACCCGACCGCCTGGGTGGCGCTCGCCACCCTCATCGTGATGGAGGTGGTGCTCGGTATCGATAACCTGATCTTCATCTCGATTCTCACCAACAAGCTGCCGGCCCATCAGCAGACCAAGGCCCGCCGCATCGGTATCGGCCTCGCTCTGATCCTTCGCCTCGGCCTGCTCGGTACCGTCGCCTACATCGTCCACCTGACGCAGCCGGTCTTCGAGATCTTCGGCAAGGCCTTCTCCTGGCGGGACATGATCCTCATCGGTGGCGGCCTGTTCCTGCTGTGGAAGGCGACGAAAGAGATCCACGAGAGCGTCGATCCCGACGACGGGCACGAGGATGCATCCTCCCCGGTGGCGCTGAGCTTTGCCGCCGCCGTCGGGCAGATCCTGGTCCTCGACCTCGTCTTCTCCATCGACAGCATCATCACGGCCGTCGGCATGACCGATCACGTGCCGATCATGGTGATCGCCGTCATCACGGCCGTCACCGTCATGCTGCTGGCAGCCGACCCGCTGGCGCGCTTCATCGCCGCCAACCCCACCGTGGTGATGCTGGCTCTCGGCTTCCTCATCATGATCGGCATGACGCTGATCGCGGAAGGTTTCGGCGCCCACGTACCGAAGGGCTATATCTACACTGCCATGGCCTTCTCGGCCGGCGTCGAGGGGCTCAATCTCCTCGCCCGGCGCCGGAAGCGGGGCAAGACCAGCGCGGGGTAGGGGCAAAGCCCCTCCCCTTCCGTTTCACGGGAAAACGAAGAAAGGCCCGACCGGGACAGCGGTCGGGCCTTTCTACATTCGATCATCGATCGGTCTTGGCGGATGGACTCAAACTTCGCTCGCTTGCCTACGCAGGCGGGTGACGGTCCGCGGCCAACGTCGCCGGTCGCGGACGCGTCTTCGTGACCGCCTACAGGATCGGCTCGCGTAGGGCCGAGGTCTCGCGGGCACAGATCGCCGCGTCCGGTGGCAAGCCTTCTTGCGAGAGGTTCTTGCCGATCTCCACCCGTGCCTTTTCGAGATCGGCCCGGAAGCCCGCATCGCCCTGGAGCGCGCTGATGACGACGCTGGCCGTGGTGCGTCCGGCCTCCACGTCGCTGGCCCAATGCACGCCGCAGACGATGCGGTTCTCGCCGTAAGCCTTGCCGCGCAGGAAGAACTGCGTGGCCTTCTCCGGCACCAGGGCCGCGAGGATGGATGCGTAGGCCCAGCCTTGAGTCGCGTGACTCGAGGGGAAGCTGAACGCGTCTCCGAGTTCGCGGGTCCGCGCCACGCAGATCTCCGCGTCGTTGCCGACGAAGGGACGCAGGCGACGGTAATGTTCCTTGAGTGGGCGGGTGGCCCGGCTGATATCGAGGCGAGTGCGTTCGAGCAGCGTCATCAGGGCCGGCGAGCGGGACTGATCGATCTTGCGCCCGAGTACGCACGCGAAATCATCGAGGATGGCCGAGGGGCCGTCCGCCACATCCGCCGTGGCGAGTTCCCAGCGCGCGCTACCCTTCAGGGCGCGGGTCGCCGAGAAAATGGTCTTATCCGCCGTCTCGGCGGCCGATTGACCCCGCGGGGGCGGAGGCAGGATCGCGACTGTATCGGGTGCTGTGGCGTCGGACAGATAGGGCGCGCGTGCCGGCATCCCCGGCGTCAACGGTGTCGCTGCGACGGCCGGCGCCGACCGAGGCTTTCCGCTCGTGGCTTTGGTGTCGGCGGGGTTCGGCGTGGGCGCCTGCGCCATGACGGGAGCCGCCATGAAGGCGCAGGACGTGAAGGCAAGCGACGCGAGAGCGGGAAGCAGAGGAGACATGGCAGCGGCTCAGGGTGAAATGCGTCGGGAATGGCAAGCGATAGGGGAGCCATAGGGTTCCTGAACGACACTCGTATGGCACTCGAAACGCATGACATTTCGCCATTCCGTAACGAATGTGTCCCTCGGCGGCCGCGGGATCCCCCTAACGGATGCCCGCGCGGATCGCGGCGGCGACCTCCCACGGATATTCCTCGTGCGGGCTGAGGGCCCCCGGAACCGAAGCCTTGGCCACATGGCCGGCGGCGATGAGGGCGTCCATCTCGGCGCCGGACCGGCGCGGGGCGCGTTCGGGACGCAGGACCAGGATCGGCGGAAGACCTTCGGCTTCGAACAGGGCCAGGAAGTCCTTGCGGGTCTCGAACGGGTCGAGCCCTCCGGTGACGAAGGCCGCCGTGCCGAAACGGCCACCCGGCTGGAGCGTCACGGCATGTTTGTCGGCGATGATGCCCGGCGTGACGTGGTCCGGATCGGCATAGACATGCGCGCGCATCATCCGGCCGATCACCGGGGGACTGATATTGATGCGGTAGAGCGCCTCGCCGAGAAGCGGAAGCTCGATGGCCTTGCGGATCCCCGAGAGCCAGCCACGGCGCGCGTCGCCGAGCGCGGTGGGCAGCGGTCCACGCCATGTGGGAGCGACGAGAGCGAGCTGGTCGAACTGGCCTGGATGCCGTTGGGCGGCTGCCATGAGATAAGGGGCCGCATGACCCGCCGCGATGCCGATGGCGTAGGGTCCCGGCACGGCTGCGATCAGCGAATCCATGAAGGCATGGAAAGTCTCCGGCTCCATGGCGATGCGGGATCGCGGATGGTTGCCGAAGCCGGGCCAGTCGGGAATGAGGCAGCGGTAGTCGTGGCCCAGGATCTTGGCCAGGGGCCGCATCTCCGCCCGTGCTGAGATCGACGACAGGGCGGGCAGGAGCAGAGCGGCCGGGCCGCTCCCGACGATGTCGCACGGCGTAGGGACCTTGCGCTCCAGCACGTCGAGCTGAAAGCCACGGGTGGAGTGGGCAGGCTCGATCATCGTTGGCAACGCCTCATCCGGGACGGTCTGCATCGGATTGGAGATCTAACGCGCCGGTCGCTGCCGCATAGGCCGGCTCGGTGTCGCGCCAGGGCCGAGGACGAGCGTCCGCCTCCCCTCTTTCCTCGACGGGAAAGAGGGGAGTGCCGATCCGCGTCGAATGCGTGCGGGTCTCAGGTCCGGAGCAGCTCGTTGATGGCGGTCTTGGAGCGGGTGCCGGCATCGACGCGCTTGACGATGACGGCGCAGTAGAGGCCGGGGCCGGGCGTGCCGTCGGGCAGGTCCTTGCCGGGCGTCGTGCCCGAGACCACCACCGAATAGGGCGGCACGCGGCCATACATGACCTCGCCCGTGGACCGGTCGATGATCTTCGTCGACGCGCCGATATAGACGCCCATGGAGAGCACGCTGCCCTCACCGACGATCACGCCCTCGGCCACCTCGGCGCGAGCGCCGATGAAGCAATTGTCTTCGATGATGACCGGGTTGGCCTGGAGCGGCTCGAGTACGCCCGCGATGCCGGCGCCGCCGGAGATGTGGCAGTTCTTCCCCACCTGCGCGCAGGAGCCGATCGTCACCCAGGTATCGACCATCGTGCCCTCACCCACATGGGCGCCGAGATTGATGAAGGAGGGCATCAGCACCGCGCCCGGCGCGATGTAGGAGCCACGGCGCACGAAGCAGCCCGGCACGGCCCGGAAGCCGGCCTCACGAAAATGCTTCTTCTTCCAGCCTTCGAACTTCGATGGCACCTTGTCCCACCAATTGGCGCCATCGGGTCCGCCATGGATAATCTCCATGTCGTTGAGGCGGAAGGACAGCAGCACCGCCTTCTTGAGCCACTGGTTGACCTGCCACTCCTCACCGACCTTTTCGGCCACGCGGGCCTTGCCGGTATCGAGAAGATCGAGGGCCTCGTCCACGGCGTCGCGCACGGCGCCCTTGGTCGAGACGTCGATGCCGGCACGCTCCTCCCAAGCGGTCTCGATGGTGGTGGAGAGATCGGCGTGGGACATGTCGGCGTTCCGGTCGGTTAGGGGGAAGGGCCGTGCTTACAAAAGGCGGCCCGGCCTGTCACCTCGGGGCGTCAGGCGAGACGCAGGCTCACTCGCGGCAACCGTTACGGGTTTCCTCCCGCACGATCTCGCCGACCTTCGCCCGGTCGCGGGCAGAGAGCGGGACGTCGCGGATGTCGGAGAAGCGGCAATTGACGTTGCCGAAGGCCGAGATCGCCCGCTGCGTCTTGAAGCAGTAGCCGGCCTC
>NZ_JADIJP010000054.1:0-11373 GCF_017355285.1 Methylobacterium sp. SD274
TCCCACCCAACTCGGTCGTAGAGCGGATGGACGGTTCCCGACCCAACTACGCCGTAAGAGCAAGCCAACGTATCTCTTGAAAGCAGACGTTGCAGTCGATCTCGCCGTGCGAGGGCATGATCTCGGATCTCCGCCTTTCAGAGTGGTGACGCCGCCGCATCATTCCTCTGACTGCTCCTGGGTGACGGCCGTATGCCGTGGTTGAGGACGAGTCGGCGGTCACGCTGACGTCACCAATCTTTTTCGTGTGTCAGTGGAATAGACGCGCCCGTTCGGCATCTCTCCCGATGCGGTCATGGTCGACCGCCGGAGACCTCACTCATGCACACCATGCTGATCCGCGCTGCCTTTGCGGCCTTCGCCTTCTCCGCCGTCGCCGCCCAGGCCGCTGCGCCTGCGATGACGGCCGAGACTGCCAAGGGGCCGGCGCTCGTCGATTCCAAGAGCATGACCCTCTACACCTTCGACAAGGACATGGGCGGCAAGTCGATGTGCAACGGCCCCTGCGCCGCCAACTGGCCGGCACTGATGGCCGCCTCCGGCTCGGCTGCTAGTGGCGACTGGACGATGGTGACGCGGGACGACGGGACGATGCAGTGGGCCTACAAGGGCAAGCCGCTCTACACCTTCGCCAAGGATACGAAGCCCGGCGACATCACCGGCGACGGATTCCTCAACGACGCGTGGCACATCGCCAAGCCCTGATCGGTAAAGCCTCGTGGACGAGATCGCCGCCCTCATCGAACCGCAGATCCCAGCGTTGCGGCGCTACGCAGTCGCACTGTTGCGGGACCGCGAAGCGGCGGATGACCTCGTCCAGGACACCCTGGAGCGGGCGTTGTCCGGCTGGTCCGGACGTCGCCGCGACGGCGACCTGCGAGCCTGGCTGTTCACGATCGAGCGCAACCTGTTCCTCGGCACTGTTCGACGCCGGGGCCGGCGCGGCATCGATGTCGGCGCTGAGGCTTTGGAGCAGGTGCCCGATCCGGGTGCCGACCCCGAGGCCGTTATGGGGGCACGCGACGTGCTCACCGGACTCGACGCCCTGCCCGAGGAGCAGCGCTCAGTGCTACTGCTCGTCGCGGTCGAGGATCTGTCTTATGCGGAAGCGGCGCAGGTGCTCGGAGTACCGCTGGGCACGGTGATGTCGCGGTTAAGCCGAGCCCGGGAGCGGATGCGAAGTTTTCTGGAAACGGGTCGAACCGGCTTGTTGAGGAGGGTGAAATGAGCGGGGATCCGCGCCCGGTCGGCGAGGACGACCTGCACGGCCTGATCGACGGTCATCTTGAACCGGAGCGGCAGGCGCTGGTCGAGGCATGGCTCAGGGGAAACCCCGCGCGGGCGGCCGAGGTCTCGGCGGATCGCGCCCTGCGCGAGCGCTTGCGTACCCGCCTCGCGCCGATTGCCGAGGAGGCGATCCCGGCGCGGCTCCGGGTGGCCAACATCCGCTCGCGACATAGCCCAATAACCGGGCGCTGGCTTCCGGTCGCGGCTGCGGCCGTGTTCTGCCTCGCGGTCGGCGGTGCCGCCGGCTGGTTCGGCCATGCCGCGCGGCAGGTACCCACGGTCACGCTTGCGCGAACCGAGCCGGCGACCGACGACGCAGTGGCGGCCTTCCGCACCTACGTGGTCGAGGCGGTGCATCCGGTGGAGGTGCGCGCCGACGAGAAGCCGCACCTTGTTACGTGGCTCTCGAAGCGCCTCGGCCGGGCGGTGACCACCCCCGACCTCACGGCCTACGGCTTCCGCCTGATGGGCGGGCGGTTGTTGCCCGCTGGGTCCGAATCCGCAGCGATGCTGATGTACGACGACGACCACGGCACCCGGCTGACGCTCTACAGCCGCGTGGGCGATGCGGATGGCCGCACAGTGTTCCGCTTCGCCCGCGAGGGCGACGTCGCCGCTTTCTCCTGGGTCGATGGCGGCATGTCCTACGTCGTCACCGGTCGGACCGACGAGGCCCGGCTGCTCACCGTCGCGCAGGCGGTTGATGCGCAGGTCCGCGGCCTCGCGCCGGATCGGCAGCAGCCATGACCCTCGACCAGCTCCGCATCTTCGTGGCGGTGGCCGAGCGGCAGCACGTGACGCGGGCCGCCGAGGCACTGAACCTCGTTCAGTCGGCGGTCAGCGCGGCGATCGCCAATATCGAGGGGCGTCACGCCACCAAGTTGTTCCACCGGGTCGGCCGCGGGATCGAGCTGACCGAGGCGGGGCGCACGTTCCTTGTCGAGGCCCGTGCCGTGCTCGCCCGGGCGGAGGCCGCCGAACTGGTGCTCGCAGACCTCAGCGGCATGCGACGAGGGACGTTGGCGCTTTACGCCAGCCAGACCATCGCCAGCGACTGGCTGCCGCGCCATCTCGTTGCCTTCCGCCGGGCCTACCCCGAGATCGCTATCCGGCTGGCGGTGGGCAACACCACCGACGCCGCCGACGCGGTGCGCGCGGGGCAGGCCGAACTCGGCTTCGTTGAGGGAGCGCTGGACGACCCGACGCTCGCGAGCACGACCATCGCGCGAGACCAGCTTGTCCTCGTAGTCGCTCCTGGCCATCCCTTCGCCGGGGCTACTGCCCTCGAACCCAAGGAGCTCGCAACGGCCAATTGGGTGCTGCGCGAGGCGGGATCGGGAACCCGCTCGGCTTTCGAGGCGGCGCTGACGGACGCCGGCCTCGCTGCGGCTCAACTCCAAGTCACACTCGAATTGCCCTCGAACGAGGCGGTCCGCGCCGCCGTCGAGGCCGGGGGCGGGGCCGCCGTGCTGTCCGAGACCGTGGTCGCCGCAGCGCTTCGAGCCGGGACCCTGGTACGGGCGGCGTTCGCCCTGCCGAGCCGTCCTTTCCGGGTGCTGCGCCACAAGGAGCGCTACTGCAGCCGGGCCGCCGACGCGCTTCTCGACCTGATCGCGACGGCGAACATCAAATGAGTGAGCCCGCGAAACCCGTGCCCCCCGACGATCCCCGGGTGAGGCTCGCCGAGGACCGGACGGTGCTGGCAGCCGAGCGTACGTTCGTGGCGTGGCTTCGCACCGGGCTCGCCTTCCTCGGCGTAGGCCTGGCTGCGCAGCGCTTCCTGCGGGAGGTGCTGGCGGTTTGGCCGCTGAAGGTGCTGTCGCTCACGCTGATCGCCTGTGCGCTCGCCTCGTTCGCCGGCGCCGCATGGCGGGATCGGGCGATTCGAGCGCGTCTTGCCCATACCGAGATCCCGATGATGCCGCGCATCCTCACCGTCGGGATCGCGGCCCTGCTGATCGCGATCTCGGGCCTTGCGGCCACCGCCCTACTCTGGGCGTGAGGTCAGGCCACCGTGACCCGTACCCGGTGCCAGGCGGCGCTGAGGTAACCCTTGTAGTTCCAGGTGTCGTCCGGCGCCGCAGGCTGGGTCTGGCCGGCTGAGTCCCAGGCCCGCACCGCGAGTTCGTGTTCGCCCGCGGTCAGCTCGCAGTCGATCTCCCAGAACGTCCAGGCGTAGGGTGCGTCCGCATCGCGGTCGATCCGGGCCTGTGCCCAGCTGCGACCGCCATCCGTCGAGACGTCGACGCGGGCGACCGCGCGGTCGCTGGCGATGGCGTAGCCGCGGATCGCGTGCCGGCCGGCCTTCAACGCTGCGCCGCGGGCGGGCTCGCAGATCGCGCTGTTGAGCGGCATCGCCTCGATGGTGATGCCGTGGGTGGGGTCGGCGGTCTCGGCGGTCACGTCGGGCGGAAACAGCTTGTAGTCGTCGGCCTGCATCGGATTGTCGGAGGGCCGGTCCTGCACCGTGATGCGGGCGAGCCACTTCGGGCTGCGGATACCGGCAAATCCCGGCACCACCACGCGCAGGGGGTGGCCATGCTCGGGGGAGAGATGCTCGCCGTTCATTGCGAAGGCGACCAACGTATCGGGGGCCAGCGCCTTGGCGAGCGGGATCGAGGCGCCGAAACGCGTGTCCGTGTCCGCGATCCGGTCGTGGCTCTCGAAGGCCACGTGGCGCGTATCGCCCGCATCGATGCCGGCCGCGCGCAGCACGTCGGCGAGGCGCACCCCAGTCCATTTCGCGTTGCCGATGGCGCCGGGCGCCCACGGGTCGCCGGAGACCGGGGCCACCGCTAGCATGTCGGCCCGGCGGTTGCCGGCGCATTGCATTACCGCCGTGACGGTGACGGGCGCGAACCGCGTCTTCAGATCGGCAATGGACAGTTCGAGCGGCGTCGCAACCATCCCGTCGACGGTCAGGCGGTAGCTGTCGGCGTCGAGATCCGGGATATTCCCGTGGCTGCGGACGTAGAAGTCGGCCTGCTCGGTGAGGAAGGCGGCGCGTAGGCGATCGAGCGGTGGCTCGGCGTTGTAGGGCGCCTTTCCGTGGACGATGAGGCGGTCCTTGCGCTGGAACAGGCCGAGCATGGGGTCTTTGTCCTGCGTTCGTGACGTGTCGACGACGAGAACGCGCCGGGAGCCGAGAAGGCACCCGACGCGCGACGCCTCAGGGCTTCATGGTCGAGATGACCGCGTTCTTCGCCCGGTCCACCACGGCGACGCTAAGGTCGCGGTTGAGGACGTAGGCGTGGGCGTTGTCGGCCGAGAACGCGATCGCCTGGCGCGGCTCGTTCAGGCCGGTCACCGTGGCGACGACCTTGAGGGTGCCGGTATCGATCACCGAGAGCGAGTTGTCCTTGAGGTTGCCCGAATAGACGAAGTGCCCGTCCGGGGTCAGCGCGGCGCCGTAGGGGTCCTTGCCCACTGCCACCTCGGAGGTGACCTTACGGGCGGCGACATCGACCACGCCGATGGTGTTGCGGCCGCTGTTGGCTGCAAACAGCGTCTTTCCGTCCTTGGTGATCGAGATGGCGCGCAGCTTGTCGAACCCGGCGATCTCGCCGGTGATCTTGTTGGTGGCGGTATCGACCAACGTGATCTTGTCGCCGAGGAAGTTCGTCACGAACACGGTCTTGCCGTCCGGCGACAGCTTCACGCCCTGGCGCGGCTGCGCGAAGCCGGGGATCACAGCCTCGGCGAGCATGGTCCTGGTGTCGAACACGGTCAGCGTGCTTGCGGCCTCGTTATTGACGTAGAGCTTGCCCCCGTCGGCCGAGAGCACCGTACCGAACGAGCCGGGGCCCGCGGCGAGAACGCCGGCCTCCTTGCCGGTGGCGGTCTCGTAGACCGTGATCCGGCCGGTGCCGCTGTCGGAGACGTAGAAACGGGCGCCGTCCGGCGCGAACACGATGTTTCGCGGCGTGACGAAGCCGTCGAGGCGGCGCAGCACCGTGCCCTTGGCGACGTCGTAGACGACGACGGCGCTCTCCTCGCTGTTCGACACAGCGGCGACGGTCCCGGCGGCGTTCAGCGCCAGTGCGTTGTTCTTGATCGCGCCGTCGAAGCCGGCGGCGAACCCGGGCTGGGCCTGCGCTAGGAGCAAGGCGGCTCCGGCGAGGAGGGTGCGGAGGCTGGTGCGGATATGGGTCATGAAGCGGGTCTCTCGGGCATGCGCGCTCGTTCGGCGGCCGGGGCCTACCGTGAGGGCTGGTTCGAAATCGGAAATCCGTGGTCTAAGGCCGGGCCGGCCGTGCATCGCCCTGGGGAGACGCCGGAAGGCGCGGTCTATTCCCCGAGGCCGGCGAAAAAAGCGCGGCGGCCTCGGGATTCGGGGGTTCAGGGTGCCGGCTTCAACGCCGTCAGGTAGTCGACGATGGTCTGCACGTCGGCCTGATCAACGGGCGCATTGTAGACGTGGACCATCTTGTTCACGGTCTCGGTCCACTGCGCCTTCGTGAGCTTGGGTTGGGTTAGCACCATCCCGGCCGAGTGGCAGGCGAGGCAGTTGTTGTTGACCGCCTCGGCCCCCTGTCCGTCGGGGAAGGTCCGGTCGGAGGTCGGCATCGCGATGGATTGTGAGGTGAAGCGCATCGGCTCGGGGGCCGGGGCGGCAAGCGCCACCAGAGGAGACAAGGCGAGCGCGGCGATCAGGGCCGCCGGATGGATCGGGTTCATGGCTGGTCTCCTCAAGCGGCCTGGAAGGATACGGCCTCGATGCCGTTCTGCATGAAGCCGGCCCCGTTCCAGATCCGGTCCATGCCCTGCGCGACGCCGTTGGTGTTGGTGCAGCGGACCCTGACCGTGTGGGTGCCGGCGGCCAGCGCCGGCAGGCTGCCGTCGAAGCGGCGGAAGCTGTAGGGGCCCTCGTCCGCGCCGAGTTGCGCCGGAAACCACGTCGCCCCGCCGTCTCTGGAGAACTCGACCGCCTTTACCCCGCAATCGCCGCCGAAAGCGATGCCGCGGATGGCCACCGGCGTTCCGGCTGCCACCTTGGCGTCGTCCTGCAAATTGGTGATGAACGAGCGCGGCACCATCCTGTTGATCGGCACCGTCTTGAAGCCGGTCTGGCCTGGTTTGATGTTGGCGCCCGGCACGTCCGGAATGCGGTAGGCGGTCTTCATCCAGTATTGCTCGTCGGGCTTGTCCAGCACCTCGATGTCGGACAGCATCTTGACCCAGTAGGTCGAGTACCAGCCCGGCACCACGAGGCGGAGCGGGAAACCGTTGAGCAACGGGAGCTGCTCGCCGTTCATCGCGTAGGCGATCATCACCTCACCATTGTTGGCGTGGTCGAGATCGAGGGACTTCTTGAAGTCCGGCGCGTCGTCGACGACCGGCTCGTCGAGGCCGTTGAAGCGCACCTGCACGGCACCGGCCTTCACCCCGGCCTTTTCGAGCACGTCCTTGAGGCGCACCCCGGTCCAGCGGGCGTTGCCCATCGAGCCGTTGGCCCATTGCGCCCCGGGCACCCGCGGCTCGAACAGCCCGCGTGAATTGCCCGAGCACTGGTTCACCGCGGCGATCTCGAAGCGCGGCAGGCCGGCGATGGCGTCGAGCGAGAGCGAGAGTTCCTTATCGACGTGGCCGTGGACCTTGAGCCGGAAGGTGCCGGCATCGACTTCGGTCGGGATCGAGGCCCAGTGCCAGCGCACGTAGAAGCGGTCGTTGGGCGTGAACACGCCCTCGTCGAACACCGAGAACGGCGTCTCCAGCAGCGGCGGATGGGTGCGCTGGAGGATCATCTCGCCTTTGCCCGGAAAGGCGGTGGTCAGCGCCCGCTCGTCCGGGCCGCCGGGCAGCGGAAGCTTCACCGAGCCCGCGGCCCAGGCCGGCATGGCGGCGGCGAGGCTGCCGACCCCTAGGCCACCCAGGACGAGGCGGCGGTTCAACGGTTCGTGCAGATGGCGCATGATGTCTCCCTGGAATCGTTTGTTGGGCCGCGTCGGCCGGTCGCTAGATCTCGGTGTCGCCGTCGGCGGACGGCATTGGCGTCGGTCGAGACGGTTCGGTCTCGCCGCCGGAAACTCGGGTCATCGATCCAAGGCATCCCGGCAAAGAGGCGTCTTCTCCGTGAAGGAGATGCTACGGCGAGACGATTATTCCATCCAATGATCGTTCGAGATCTCAACGATCTCCGATTGCGATCATCCGAAGATCTCCGATCTCCGATCAATGGCGGGCGGCCGGATCAGATGATCGTCAGCCAAGCGGTGCCGACGGCGGCGACAGTCAGGGCGACCGTCCAGAATAGGACCCAGCGCATATGACCGCTGGTCTCGCCCTGCTAGGCCTCGTCGGTGGTCTCGATGGTGGGTCGGGTCATGACGGATCTCCCTGCCATTCGGGTGGTCGAAGGCTTCACGCGCCGCCGGACGGATGCCCGGCGGCCAAGGGGGCGCTGTCAGCGTCCGATCAGTTCCCGCGCCGGGCCGCCGGTCTCCTGGCCTCGGCCACGGGCGTAGGCCGGGAGTGCCGGGTTCTTGGCGTTGGCGCCATCGGCGTCGCCGTAGATCGGTGCGGATGGGCTGGTGATGAAGCGGACCTGCGGAGCGCGGAGGCCCTGGGCCTGCGAGAGGCCCGTCATGCCGACAAGCGCGGAGGCGGCGAGGGCGACGGCGGCGATCGTACGGGTCATGGTCGATATCCTTCTGGTGGGGTCGTCACGCCGGTTCGTGATGACAAGAAGGTAGCGGCCGGAAACCATTCGTACTAATGGTTTGATTAGCTAGTTTTAATCGATTGTTTTGATGATTAAGCGCCGCTTGCGAGTTGCTGTCTATCGCGGCGGCGCGCGATGCGGGGTCGTGCTAGAGCCGGTGCGTTGACCCTCCGAAGCCCAAGAGCGCCCCGTGTCCGAATCCAGTCTGCTGGCGATCAGCACAGGCCTAAAGCCGCTCTCGCGCCTCCAGCATCCGCGGGACGTGGTCCGACAATTCACGCCGAACTGGTTCACCGTGGTGATGGGCACTGGCGTGGTCGCCTTGACCCTCGACCGTCTGCCAGCGACGCATGCCCTGCTGGCCCCTGTGCCGCTCGGGCTCTGGCTCGCCTCCGTCGTGCTCTTCGCCACCTTCTGCTTGGTCTACGGCGCGCGCTGGATCTTCTACTTCGACGGCGCCCGACGGATCTTCGGACACTCGACGGTGTCGATGTTCTTCGGGGCGATCCCGATGGCACTGGCGACGCTTCTGAACGGGCTGCTGATATTCGGTCCGCCCTATCTCGGCGCAGAGACCGTCCGAATCGCACTGCCGCTGTGGTGGTTCGACGTGGCGCTCGCTCTGATCTGTGCTGTCGCGATCCCCTACCTGATGTTCACCCGTCAGGAGCACCGCATCGACCAGATGACGGCCGTATGGCTGCTGCCAGTGGTGACAGCCGAGGTCGTCGCCGTCTCCGGTGGCCTGCTCGCTCCAGCCTTGAGCGGCGAGAGCCAACAACTCGCCGTCATCGTCACGAGCTTCGTACTCTGGGGCGTCTCGGTCCCGCTGGCGCTGAGCATCCTGGCGATCCTGGTGCTGCGCATGGCGCTGCACAACTTGCCACCGCGTGAGATGGCCGCATCGAGCTGGCTCTCCCTCGGTCCGCTCGGAACCGGGGCGCTCGGCCTGCTCGTGCTGGGGCAGGCCGGTGGCCCGATCCTCGCGGCAGGCGGTTTTGCCGGCGCGCCCGAGATCCTCAGGATCACGGGCCTGATCGGCGCGCTGATCCTCTGGGGCTACGGCGCCTGGTGGTTTCTGCTCTCGCTCGCCGTCACCGTGCGCTACCTACGCGCCGGCGTTCCGTTCAACCTCGGCTGGTGGGGCTACATCTTCCCGCTCGGCGTCTATGCCCTGGCCACCCTGCGGATCGGCGAAGTGACGGCACTCAGCGGGTTCGCCTGGCTCGGAGCGGGCCTCGTCGGCCTGCTGACCCTACTCTGGCTGATCGTGTCCGTGCGCACGTTGCGCGGGGCCTATCGCGGGGAGCTCTTCGTCTCGCCCTGCCTCGCCGGGGCCTGACCGGGCCTCGGGCGCATCCGATCGGTTCAAGCGAGGCCCAGCACGCGGATCAGACCGAGGCTGACGGCGCCGAGTGCGACGAGCGAGGCGACCACCGCCAGGGTCACCCGTGCTCCGGCCTTAGCGACGCTGCGCACATCGACCCCGAGACCGAGCGCCGCCATCGAAACCACGGTCATCACGTTGGCAGTCTCCGACATCGGCGCGAGCGCGACCTGCGGGACCAGCCCGGCCGAGCGAAGGCCCGCGAGCGCCAGGAAGGCGAGGATGAACCACGGCACCAGGCGGTGGATCGCGAGGCCGGCGCGAGCAGGGCGGTCGCCGGCGGTGACGCCGGGGGCGGCCTCGTCGGTCTCCTCGCGCAGCCGGCTTGCGCCGAGCGAGAGCATCAGGACGACCGGGCCTAGCATCAGCACCCGGACGAGCTTCACCAGGGTTCCGACCTGGACGCTGAGCGCCGCGACCGGCGCGGTGGCGGCGAGGACCTGCGGAACAGCGTAGACGGTGAGGCCGGCGAGCACGCCGTACTGCATCGGCGACAGACCGAGCAGCGGCACCAGCAGCGGCAGGCCGAGCACCACCAGCACGCCCAGCACCGCGGTGAAGGCGATGGAGGCGGCGACGTCCTCGCCATCGGCGCCGATCACCGGTGCCGTGGCCGCGATCGCCGAGTTGCCGCAGATCGAGTTCCCGCAGGCCACGAGGATCGCCATGCGCGGATGCAGCCCGAGCGCTCGGCCGATGCCGTAACTCGACAGGATCGCCACGACGACGACGCCCGCGATGCCGAAGAGCAGGCCCGGTCCGGCGGCGAGGATCGTCGCGAGGCTGAGCGACGCGCCGAGCAGTACGACCGCGATCTCCAGCACGGTCTTGGCCCCGAAAGCGATGCCGGGAAAGAAACGCTGCGACGGGGTCCAGGCGGTGCGGATCGCGCTCCCGAGCAGGATCGCCAGCACCAAGGCTTCGAGCCAAGCGCGACCGAACAGGTGCGTCTCGACGGCTTCGAAGCCGATCGCTGCGGCGGTGACCGCCACACAGAGGCCCAGTCCCGGAAGGATGGCTCTCGTGCCGGCTAAGGCACGCGTCGAACGAGAGTGGGAGAAAAGTCTGGGCGCGGACATGGATGGCTCCGATGTGATGCCGGAGGATCCCAGGTCCCGTTCATTCACTCCAACGGAATGATTAGATGTTTCCCATCACTGAAATAGATGGAATGATGACCCCTTCAGAGTTTGCGGAGACCCATTTTGTGGGGCCGACAGGCGGATTCACCCGTCGATCCAACGGGCCTTGATCGCCGTGTCCGCAGCAAGCTCATAGATCCTGACGGAGCCCGTCGCGAGTTCGAGGTGCTCGACCTCCGCGGGGCTCAGGTCTTCAAGCGCCATGACAAGCGCCCGCAGGCAATTGCCGTGGGCAACGACGAGCACGTCTCCGCCCATGACCGCCGGCTGGATGGTTCGGAGGTAGCATGGCACGATGCGGGCGACGGTATCGCGAAGGCTCTCACCGTTCGGCGGCGCCTCGGCGTAGGAGCGGCGCCAGGTCTCGATCCGCTCCGCCCCCCAGCGCGCATCGGCGGCGATCTTGTCGAGCCCGCTGAGGTCGCCGTAGTCTCGCTCGTCGAGCGCGGCGAAGCGTTGGGGGACCAATCCGGGTTGCCCGAGCGCATCGAGAATAAGCCGGCCGCTCACGACGGCCCGCGTCAGCGTCGAGGTGAAGGCTGCGGAAAAGCGCCAGCTGCGCTCGGCCAAACGCCGCCCGGCTGCCTCGGCTTCCATCCGGCCCTGCTCGGTCAAGGGCGAGTCCAGCAATCCCGTGAACAGGCCGGATCGGTTGGCTACGCTCTGGCCATGCCGGACCAGCACGAGATGTCGCGTGACCGGGGCTTTGCAATCGTGAATCACGCTGTCTCCCGAGGCAGAGCGCTTTCGTGCCGGTCGCATCGCCTCTGATGATGTCGGCATCCGACTTCAACGAACTTCGACCCTGCGATGGGTTGGACCGTCCATCCGGAGTCGGCAGGTCATCTTAGGTCCGCTTAAGAACGTCTTGCGACCGAAAGCAGCCAAGCTGCTTC
>NZ_JADIJP010000055.1:0-10308 GCF_017355285.1 Methylobacterium sp. SD274
TCTCCGCTAAGCGGATCAGCCGTCACGACAATGAGCGGCCGGGGGAAACCCCGGCCGTTTTCGTTTGAGCTTACAAGAACCCGCCCCCCGCGTGGCCCTTGAAGGCGTTCGCCCGCCGAATGTACCCGACGACCGTCCTCGGATCGCGGTGGCCCGACACGTCCATGATGCGGGTCATGTCGGCGCCACGGTCAGCCGCCGTCGTGATGAAGCCTGCCCGCAACGAATGGCCGGCGAAGAGAGCGGAGTCGAAGCCGGCCAGCGCGGCGTAGTGCTTCACCAGATCCCCGATACTCCGATCCGTAAGGCGTTGGGCCCTGCGCACCCTCCCTGACCGTGACACCGGCCGGAACACAGGGCCTTCCGTGATCCCCGCCGCATTGAGCCAGTCACGGACTAGGGCGACCGGGCGAATGAACCGCCCGTGGGGGATCGCCTTCTCGATGCCCTTCCCTTCCTGATCCGTCTTAGACCGGCGCACCATGACCCGCAGACCCTCGGCATCCTCGCGGAGATCGGCAACATCGAGCGCAGCGAGCTCCGACCGGCGGAACGCGCCAGCGAACCCGAGAGCAAGCAGCGCCTTGTCCCGCTTGCCGGCAAGCCCAAGCGGTACGTGCTGCATCATGGCGGTGATGACCTCGGCCGTGGCAGGAGACTTCTGCGTCGGCCGCACCCCAACCCGGCGCCGGATTCCTTTCACCGTCGCGTGGATGCCCTCATCGGCGGTCGGGTCCGCGAACCCGGCGAGCTTGTGTGCGTACCGGATCGCGGCGAGGCGCCGGCCGATGGTCGACACCGCCCTCCCCGCCTCGGCCTCATGGACCAGGAACTCGGCAATGGCGTGTGCCGAGGCCGGCATGGATTGGAAGCCGAACCGCGAGCACCACGAGCCGAACGCGGCGGCATCCCCGCGATAGGCCCGCACGGTGGCGTCCGCCTTCGAGGCGCGCTGGTACGCTTGGACGATCGGCGACACGATGACCGGCAAAGCGCCCAACGGCTGGAGACTTTCGGTTTCACCCCCGACGACACCAGGCGACGGATATAGCCCTGGCTTCATTGTCTCACAATCCTTTTGACCTACCCGTCTCAAAACTTCCGAGAACAACGGTTATCGGAAGTTAGTCGAACCAAAGTCCTGTGCAAGCCGGAAACACGGTTTGCCTGCAAACCTGCATTCCGTATTTTCGCATCGACGGAATCGCTCTTTTCCGTTCGTCAGTGTTGCCTTAATCACGGCAATGCAGGATGCCGCAAAGCCTCGACGTAGGAACCCCGGAATGCATGTAATCCTCGTGGCGACGCAGAAGGGCGGTTCGGGCAAGTCCACCCTCGCCGCTCACTTCGGCGCGCTCGCCCAGTTCGCCGGCCCCACGCTCCTCATCGACGCGGACCCGCAGGGCTCCCTGTCGTTCTGGTACAAGCGCCGCGAAGCCGAGACGCCCTTGCTGGCGAAGGCAGACGGCAACACCATCGCCGCCACCCTGGACGCAGCTGAGGCAGACGGGATCGAGTGGGCCGTGATCGACAGCCCGCCCCACAACGCCGCGCTCACCGCCTCAATGATGTCCCGCGCCACTGTGACCGTCGTTCCCGTCCGGCCAGGTCCCTTCGATCTCGATGCAGTCGCCGCGACGCTGGCGATGGCACGGAGCCTCAAAGCCCCCATCGCCTGCATCATCAACGCCGCCCCGCCGATTACCCGGGGAGAGACGGAGACTACGATCGTCGCCGAGGCTCGCGCCATCCTTGTCGGAATGGGCGCCCCGGTCCTGCCCGGCCAGGTGTCCCAGCGCGCCAGCCTGTCTCACGCCCTCATTAGCGGCCAGAGCGTCAACGAGTACGATCCGGAGAGCCGAGCCGCCGCCGAGATCGGAACCATGTGGTCTGCCGTCTCCTCCCTCGCCCGCGAGTTCCCGCGCCGGACGTAGGGCAGTCGCCAAGTTGGTGAGTCCTCCGGCAATCCCGCATCCCTTCACACCGCCAACCCTGAAAGCCGCGATCCATGGCACCTCCGAAGCGCCCCGCCCTCTCATCCATAGTCGAGCAGAAGTCCCGTCCAGTCGAACCCCAGGCTGAGGCGCCGGCTGCCGTCCCGCGTGACGTGGCTCCGGCACCTACGATCCCGAACGACCTCAAGACGATGCAGGTTCGCGTCAACCGCGCCGGCTGGCTGGAGATGACCCGCCTCGCCCAGGATCTCGACAAGCCGCTCGAGACGCTGATGGTCGAGGCATTCAACGACATACTAGTGAAGCACAGCAAGCCGCCCGTAGCTGAGCGTCGGCAGCCGATCAAAAAGTGAGCGACGTTCCGGGCTGGAACATCCCTCGGACACTGCAACGCGGAAGCCCGGCAACCTTAAGAGCAGGCGGAGCGGGCTTGCGGATTGCAGCGATGCAGGGCTTCAGCGAACGCGGCGACGTGCCTTGCACACGGCCTGTGATGCTTCCAGATCCGCGCAGGCTTTGAGCCATCGCGTCAGCCAGGTGGGCGCGGCCTTTACGTCCCCGCGAACCCGAGCCCACCTGAGACCGGCCGTCACCCGGCGCAGCCTCCAGAGGTTGAAGCGCAAGAAGGATGGCCGGGATCGAGGGCAGGGCCTCGGAGCGGCGAGCGGCAGCCATCACAGCGCCACCACGTAGACCGCAACTAGCACAGCGGCGGTGATAACGTTGCCCCGGCCCGCCTAATGGCCGACCCGCTTCAGAAGGTTGCAGCGCCAGCGGCGAGCCCGGCCGAGGAACCAGGCGATGTCGGCGCGACCAAGGAACAGGCTTCATCCGGACTCGGCTCACACCGAGGACCAGCGGGGCCTTCGCCTTTGTGGCGGTCGGGCGCTCGCGCAGGGTAGGCTTGGCAGGATCGCGGTGGACGAAGCGGGCGAGGGGATTGCACATTGCATGAACTGCGGCTTGCAGGCTTGCAGTGAAAGAGGGAAAAAGGATTTCCGTTCAGGCGAGGGTGGCGAGACCGACGAGGGCCATTCCGCCATAGACGATGACCAGGGCCGCAGCCACTTCGACGCCCGACATGAGGGCACGCAGGAGAGGGGCGAACTGGGAGCGCGGCGGCGTCATCGGCAGGAAGTCGAGATGCACCTCATAGTTCGAGAGAGGCAGGCGTCTCTGCGTATCGAGTTTGAAATTTTCTCCGGCTGTCATGATCGCGGGACCATTCCTGCCGTGACACGTTCCACCTCCAACAAACTTAGGATGGAACGACTATGAAGGCTGGCTTGCAGATATTATCTTCCCTGGCAGGTGCGCTACTGAGTGCGACAGCCGCGTACGCTGAGCCCCCAAAGGCAGCAGTTTTCGACTTCCAGCTTGCCAATCTCGGCATCCAAGGCCCAACCGAAGCCGATAGGGCACGTCTTCGACCATTAAGTGACCTATTGCGCACTCTTCTAAAAGACAGCGGCCGTTACATCATCGTATCAACCGATCCCGTGAAGGAAGAAGTCACCAAGGGGTCGGACTTGCGGCACTGTAACGGGTGCGCTGAAGAATATGCTAAGAAACTTGGAGCCGATGTTGCTATCACTGGTGAGATTCAGAAGGTCTCAAACCTCATACTGAATATCAACGTTTATGTAAAAGACCTCAAAAGCGACAAGCCTGAACAGGCATACAGCGTGGATATTCGAGGAGACAACGATGTCTCGTTTGATCGAGGCATCAAGTACCTTGTTAAAAACAATCTTCCTCAGTCCGAAATTTCCACGTCTATCGCGCCCGATACGCACGGCATGATAGCGATCTCAAACGCTGCAGATATCAAGTGGCAGCCGGCTCCCAATGACCTGCCAAAAGGTATCGAAATTAGTTTACTCGACGGTGATCCAGCTAAGTCGGGACCGTTCGTGCTGCGGCTGAAAATCCCGGCTAATACGACTATTGCTCCGCATACCCACTCAACCGCAGAAACGGTGACAATCTTATCAGGGTCTCTCGTGCACGATATGGGAAGCACAATAGATAAGGGACGTGGAAAGATACTGGGAACAGGGGGGTTCGTATCCTTACCGGCGGATATGGCTCATTCATTATGGTCAACTGAAGAACCAGTTGTGATTCAAGTAAGCGGGACGGGACCGTTTGGGTTGAACTACACCAATCCGGCCGATGATCCGAGCAAGTCTAGCGGCGCAGGCCGCTGATGCGAATTAAAAACTTAAGCTACGGTTAGTTAACCGCCTCCGCCCATCCTCCGGTCGAGCCAAGTTGCGTACCGGCTCAGCGTGAGAATGGACGACCCACCCCGCCGACCCCGTGAGCAGATCGGGGCGGCGGGGCAGCTATGGCGTTAGGGATCCGCTAACGATCCAGGTTCATCCTGAGAGCCATGTCAAAGCGCACTGTAAGAGCCGCAAGAGGCGTTCTCTGGCTGGCATCCCTAGCTCTATGCTGCATCTGCGCAGTTCAGCTTATGAAGATCCCGAAGACCGCCCCACAGCCGGCTGACCATGCCTCGCTAAGCCGTGACCCAGAAACAACGGGATCGGTGGATCTGCGACCTGTGAAGGTGTGCAAGCCGAGCGTTTGTTAATGGGGCCTTACATGGTGTTAAGGCCGATCACCAATCGTTAACCATGGCCTTCCATTGATGTTCTTTGCTCAATCGGCAGGTGTCATCGTGTTCCAGGCTCGTTCCATCGGTATTGAGGATTTCGACCACGGTTGCCCCATTTCCGAGGACAAGCTTGGGAGGATCTACCGCGCTCACGCCGACGCCATCCCTGAATTGGTGGCGGGAATCCCCGAACATACACGGGCTCGATTGGCTGCCTTTCTCTACGCTCGAACCCATACCCGAGACCTTGGGATACGGATCGCAGCAACCTGCGACCAGGCTACGCTACACCATGTTGCTGGCGAGCTTGGAAAGGCGATCCATAGACAGTCCCGTCAAGGGTACCGCGACGGAAGCTACGGCAACGTACACCGTGTTACGCAGAGCGGCGTGAGCCTAGCTGGATCACGGATATCGAGCAGCCAACGTATCTGACCTTAAGGGGTGGATAGCGCTCAGTGACATGCCACAGTCCCCAGCCCTCAAGATTGAACCGAACACCCCGCCACTAGCTCGCCCCGTCGAGAAGGCCGTGGAGCCTGTCTCGGATAAGGGCCCTTCGACCGGAAGACATGACGATCATTCCCCAAGCAGCCACCCTGCCAATAAGAAGGGTGGTTTTGGCGCGAAATAGCACCTGCTCTTCAACCTTGTCTCGCAAGTAGCCCCGCGGCTATAGGCGTCGCGGGGCTTCCTTCGGCAAGGGGCTGGACCGGACCAACTATCAGCAGTTGTCGCTGCCGGGCTTCACCACCTGGCCCTCGGCCGGCTTCTTCTCCCCGGCAGCCGGCTGGGTATTCGAGCCGACATTGTTCATGGCGCCGACCGTACCGGGCGACTCAGCCTTCGCGCCAGGGGTCACTTTGGCATCGGAGCCGCCGTCAACCTTCGAGCTCTTTTCAGCGGCAGCTTGTTTGTCCTGGCTGTTGGATGTCGTCCCGACGGCGCAGGGAGCTGCGATCGTGGTGGCGGCCGTGAGCGTCAGTATGGCCGTGGCAGCGGCGAGCGAACGAATTAGCGTCATGTTTCCTCCTGGATCGTTGTCCAGGTGACCAACAATGTGGCGTGTTTGCACGTTCCCCTACCACAACCATGAATGTCGCTTGCGCATAAGGGCGGCGGGGCTGGGGCCGCCCCCCCCTGATCTGCCCTGGTTGGGCTCAGGATGGCCTAGCGTCCGTCTATGGAAGCCCATTAAGCTGCTGCGGGAGTCTTCCGAGGCCGACCGGCCTTCTTGGACTTCTCAGGAGCCGCAGCGGCCTCTTCAACGACTGTCTTTTCCGGTGCGGCGGGCTTCGCCTTTCCCGTATCCTTGCGCGCCTGCCCAAGGCCAAGGGACCGGGCAAGCTCCGAGGGCTGCGCCGAGTAGCTGGCGGAGGTCATCGGGTAGTCGGAAGGCAGACCATGCTTCGCACGGTAAGCCTCAGGGTGGTGCTTTGCGCCTGGCCTCGGCTTCGTATGGAGGTGCCCTAATGACCGGCGACATCTTCGAGGCGTCCGGCTTGCCAGCTTTACTCCCGATCCCTCCGAAGCCCCTGAAGAAAGCTCGCAAGCCATCACCGGCCGCGCTCACCGCAGCGGGACGCGTGGAGGCCCCCCGCTCTCGGCCAACCGTGCGGGATCGCGTCGGCATGGGCTGGGACCTCACGTAGATACCTCCCAAACACCCCTCCTGAGCGTTAGCCCAACAGTGCAAAGGGGTTTTTGTCCAAGAAGGCAGTCGGGTTTACGATTTCTTGACCATTCGGGCTCTAGCTCAATCGGGTGCACGGGCACTCGCGTTGATGGGGACTAGGGCAATGGCTGTTGTGAGCATTTGCTCCACCAAGGGGGGCGTCGGGAAGACGACGCTCGTCATCTGCCTTGCTGATGCGTTTGCGCGGCAGGGCGGCTCTGTGGCGATCATTGATGCCGACCCGAACGGACATGTAGCGTCCTGGCGTGAAAGGGCCGCAGAGGACTGCACCGTTGATGTGATCTCTGGTGTGACCGAGAAGGCGATCCTTGATCGCATTTCGGAGGCGGCCTCACACTACTCCGTCGTGCTGGTCGACCTTGAAGGCGCAGCCTCGCAGGCGGTGACCTACGCTATTGCCGAGAGCGACCTTGTGCTGATCCCAACCAAGGTTTCTGGCATGGACCTTCAAGAGGTCTTTCGAACCTATGAGGTCGTCCAGCGCGCGGAGCGCATGCTTCGCCGGCCGATCCCGGCTCGTGTGGTCCTCACGCAGATGTCCCCGCTTCAGAGCCGTGTGGCTCAACATGCCCGGCAGGAAATTCAGGGCGCGAGCATTCCGGTGCTACGCACTGAGATCATCCAACGCGCAGCCTACCAGTCCATCCACTTCACCGGAGCAACTCCTGCTGGCCCCGATGGCGATCAGAAAGCTTTGAACGAGGTGCGGGGCGTCCTGGACGAGTTGCTCACGACTCTGGCTGAGCAGCAGCAGGCCGCCTGATGAACAAACCTGCTTTCATGCCTTCGCCTCGGCCGCGCCCGCGCACTAGCCCTGAGGACGCACAACAGCTCGCGGCTGCAACAAGCGACTTGGGTTTCACCAGGGCTTCGAACGCTCCAGAAGACCTGCCGGCTCTGCCAGCTTCTTCTCTCGAGCCAGCGCCCGCAATTGCCCAAGTACCCAAATCCCCCATTGCCCCTTCTAAGGGAGCGGCCCTCAAATTTGAGGTGCCGGATGAGGTGTGGACCGCATTGCGCCAGGAAGCGCTGAACCGTCGCGTGACGGTCAAGTACCTCGTCCTCGAAGCGTTGGCGGCCAAAGGCTACAGCGTCGACCTTTCGGCCGTTCCAGAGGACGGAAGGCGCCTGCGATAACCGAAACAGGGAAAGGGCCTCACGTATGATCACGGCAACTTTCATCGGAGTGCTAACTGCGGCAGCAATGGCTGCGGTAGCCGGAGCACTCAGCGATCCGAGTCAACCATGAGCCAGAGACGCCGGGGACACCGTGACTTCGATGCGCTGACCGAAGCCCAGCTCATCGCCGGGCGGACGGCGTCACGGCGCGTCTGCCTCAAGCCAACGGCGGTACGAAGCCTCGCCGAACTCTTAGACGCAATCGACCATGTGGCTGAGGCTGCAACTGGAAACCCGAGCTTTCTGCACCTCAAGGCAGGGTCCCAACCTGTCGCCCGGGACCTACCGGAGCGCCAGGCCAGATTGACCCTCGTTCGTTCGGAGCCACTTCCCGTGACGGACGTGTTCGATCCCGCGCGTGCAAAGCGCGAGCGCTCCTAAGTGAGCGACGAGCAAACCGCTGATGCTCTCGGTATCGCTATCGAAAACGTCGAGCCGCGGGCCCAGCTCGCAGAGGCACAGGATCAGTGCATTGAGCTGGCCGTGGATGCCGGCGAGCTTCAGGTCGAGATGACCGGCTACGTGCCCGGCTCGCCGTAGTCGAGCGCGACCGCAACAGCTGGCGGGCGCAGGCTGAGCACCGCCGCGCGGGCTGACGATTGATCACGGCAGATCGATTGCCGCTATTCGGGTTGCGCTGCGATCAGAACCTATCGCCGCCAGGGCCCAGGAGCCGCTCAATCACAGCAAGCCCATCCTTGGTGGCTTTCTCCTCAGATGGATAGCGCCGGTCTGCCCGCTGGTAGACCTTCCCGTTGCGCCGGATGATCCAGAGGTACTGCCCTTCGGATCCTGGTGCAGGTTGGACCTCCAAGCTGTATGGGTACGTCGCGGGGGAAATCTCTGTCATGGCCGGAATTGTTCGAAAGGCTCCGAGCCGTCGCTGTTACACGCGGCGCCATGGAAGCTGCAACGTCGCCGATTAGTGCCACAAAAACTGGAGAAGACGATACGCTGCCCCGTTTACGGTCTCGCCTTCATCTTGGCTTTGGCTCCGGCCTCTGCGGCCGAGCCGATCACCGGCCGGGCCTCGGCGATCGACGGTGATACCCTCCTGCACGAACACCGGGAGATCGCCGCCATCGCGATCACCTACGACATGTTTCTGAGTGGGTCCTTGCTCTCGCTGTCGAACAGCTCACCCGGCGCGGCGCCAGCGTCCGTATTCTAACCCGCGATCCCCGCCAAGGCCAGCTTCTCGGAAGGTGTCAAGCCGGAAGGTGTCAAGGTTGCAAAGGGCGACCTCCTCGACATCGAAGCGCTGCGCAACGCCTTCGCCGGTGTCAGCACGCTGTTCCTGCTGAATGCCGTGACAGGCGACGAGTTCACCCAGGCGATCGTCACTCTGCCGACCTGAACTTGTGCGCCCCATAAAAGGGACCAAGTTTTTTTAATGGGAATGGGGGCGGCCGAAGGGAAACGCGCTCAGACTCACGCGCTCTAAAAGCCCCATTTTCGAGAACCGGGGAGGGGATTGCATCCGGTTCCGTGCGAGAATGACATGGGGCGATTAGGCGGGCTCATTGCCCCGCCCCGCCATAAGGCACGTCCTAGAGCTGTTGCACTGAATGGTACATCCCGCTTGACCTGCATGTTGCAGTGAGCGATACATGTATCAACGGGTGCAACACGGGCGGTGCGATGATCCGCAGCTTCCATGACCGGATGACGGAGGCGGTGTTTCAGGGCCGCTGCCCGAAAGGCTTCCCGGCCGACCTCTTCAAGGTTGCCCGACGCAAGCTCCGCGCTTTGCACAACGCCGTCGACCTAAAGGACCTGAAGTCACCGTCCGCGAACAAGCTCCACGCCCTGATCGGAGATCGCGCCGGGCAGCACGCAATCGCCGTCAACGACCAGTTCCGCATCGTCTTCGTTTGGACTGACGCAGGACCGGAACGGGTCGAGTTCTGTGACTACCACTAGCCAAGGGGGGCTCTGCCATGTCCGACATGATCAGCATCACGACCCTTCGTCAGGCCTTCGAGGCCGGAGGGGATGTCGAGCGCCTTCCGCCGCTCCATCCCGGGGAAGTCCTACGGGAGGAGTTCATGGTGCCACTCAGGCTGAGCGCAGGCGCAGTCGCTAAGGCGCTCGGCCTTCCTCGCTCTCGCATCGAGCGCATCGCCAAGGAGGAGATCGGCATCAGCACCGACACCGCCCTCCGGCTGGCTCGGTACTTCGGTACATCGCACCAGTTCTGGCTCAACCTTCAGGCCGATTTCGAGAGCGAGACCCTGCTTTCAGAGATCGGCCCGGAACTGGATCGCATCCAGCCGCTGCCGGCCGTAGCGGCCTAGCGCCGATCACGGAGGAACGCCTCGATCCCCCTCCCGTTGAGACCGAAACAGGGAGTGAAACCGATGGTCGATGTGTCTCAGATCAAGGAACACGCTGACGTGGTCGGATCGGATGGCGTCCATGTGGGTACCGTCGATCATGTCGACCACGGTGAGATCAAGCTGACGAAGAAGGACCCGGCGGCCGAAGGGCTCCACCACTTCATTCCCATGGATTTCGTCCGAGCTGTCGAGGGCAACACGGTTCGCCTCGACCGCTCTGCGGAGGAGGTCAAGCGGGAGTGGTCGACATCCTGAACCCTTCTAGCCTCCCACCTATGGAGAATTGCTTTGGCCTCACGAGATGACGTCGCATCAAGCGAAACCAGAACGCCGCCACCGGCTCACCCCGTGGAAAGAGTCAAGGAGCCGGCCGAACTCGCCGACGCTGGTCCAACAGGGCCACGCTCGGTAGAGCCTTCCGCGGATAAGGGGCCCTCGACGGGAGGATATGACGATCATTCCCCGAGTAACCACCCAACCAACGAGAAGGGTGGTTACGGCGCAGGGTAAGGGCAG
>NZ_JADIJP010000056.1:0-9151 GCF_017355285.1 Methylobacterium sp. SD274
TTCACCCGGCACCCCTGGGACGGGCGAAAACTTATGCCAGAGGTGCAGTGGCACCGGGAAAACTGGCTCAGACTCATGTCCTGACTGCAACGGAACTGGGAAGGTTATAAGCGGGATCGGCGGTGGTTAGATTTTTTGCCACCCAAATAGAAACCCGCTCTGATCGAGCATCGTCCCATTGCGGGCTGCATGCCGCCCGGCACGCTCTTTTTTCGCTAACGGGCCCAGGCCATTCTCCCCGTCGAGCCAAGTTGTGTACTGGCTCAGTGAGATGGACGATCCTCCCCGCCGGCTCCGTGATCAGATCGGAGCGGCGGGGCAGCCGCTATCAAGCGGTGAGGCGCTGTCCCTGACGTTTGCTCAGTTCGAAGGCCTGTAGATCGAGAGCAAGATCAATGACCTGCGTGCTCTTGAGGCGAGTGGGCTCAATAGCGCCGCCAATCCCGTGCTGCAGATAGACCTCTTGCGCCTCAGGCGTACGCATCGCGCCACCCATCGTCCAATTCGGGAAAAGCCGCGCCTCAACGTCGCGTACATTCATGATCGTTGCGGAGCTGTGGCGACTATCTCGCGCAATCCGATTGTAGGTGTCCGTTACCTTGAGCTTTTCGCCCTCTAAAATCTGTACGAACCAAGTCTTATCAAATATCAAGAATCCTGTGATACCGTCCCTGCTATTGTTCCGCTGAGACGCAGAAACAATTTCACGTAAGTTCGTAAGCATAGCACGATCGCCGCCCTCTACAGTGTTGCGGCTATAATAGACGAGCTGATGTACCACGATTTAATGCTCCGTTTGATGATGCTCACGAGAGAAAGTAATCACGCTGCGTCATACACATGGATTATTTTCGCTTGGCATCGCATCGTGAACGTTCTGCTCGATGAAACACTAACGAGTCCTGAAATTGTTCTTGGATTTGATTATTAAGGACTTGTGGCTTGGCCGAACCTTAACAAATTCGAACCGGGAGGCAGGTGCTTGGCCTGAGCCTCAGTGCCGAGTGTGGCCCACATGTCCTGGCGCGGCCGGTCCCTGTCACCTATCCCGTCCGGCCCATCATAGCCGCCGGGCCTCATGTCAGCATCCCCAGCCTTCAAGATCGAAGCGAACTCGCCCCAGGAATGGCGTGAAGCCTTCCTCAGCATTAAGCCGAGCGTCGTGCCTTGCCCTGGACTGACGGCCGCCAGCTGGCAGGCCGTTCACGCTGCGTCCCTGGACTTCCTCGACAAGCACGCCGACGAAGCTGGCCGGCTGGGCTGGACGACGCTGCAGCTTTTTGGCGTGCATCCCGACCTCGGCGTGATCCGTTCCGACTTCTGCGGAGCCATGGTTCTGAGCGGTGACCTCGTGTCTGAGGCCCACGCGGATTTCATTCGGTTCGAGCGGACGCGGTACTTTCGAAACGTGCCGGGACGTCCGAAGGGTGCAGTGCCGATCTGGTCGGCGAAGCGGTAGGCGCCCCAAGGGCCTGCCCTATTTCCTCGCGGTCGCCGCCATGAACCCTACCATGAGCACCGAACGCGCCGAGGGCTACCGTGAGGCTTTGTCGAGCGTCAAAAGTACGATCCAGCGCAGGTTAAGCGAGGGCAGAGTGCCGGAGGAGGGGAAGCTCGAACTGTCGAACCTCCTGATCATGGTAGACGACATGCTCCGGCCCAATCGGACGGTTCCTTAAGCTGGAAGCGATGCCCAGAGCCGCTGAGCGGCAGCTTCTGAGGACCAATCATTGCCTTTGTGAAGGCATGTTCTTGCAAGCGATGTAGATCGCTGACCTACATCGCCAATCTTGGCGCTTAAGCCGCAGCAGCTTTGCGCGGCCGACCGGCCTTCTTGGGCTTCTCAGGAGCCGCAGCGGCCTCTTCAACGACTGTCTTTTCCGGCGCGGCGGGCTTCGCCTCTCCCGTATCCTTGCGCACCTGTCCGAGGCCAAGGGCACGAGCAAGCTCCGAGCGCTGCGCCGAGTAGCTGGCTGAAGTCATGGGATAGTCGGCGTGTAGGCCATGCTTCGCACGGTAAGCCTCAGGGCTCAGCCCGCGGAGCGTCAGATGCCGGCGCAGTGTCTTGTAGGGCTTGCCGTCTTCGAAGCTGATGAGGTGGTCTGGCGTGATCGACTTTTTGATCTGAGTCGGCGTCGCCTTCTCGATCTTGTCCACCTCCGGCGCGCTAGATCCACCGCTGGAAAGGGTGCTGATGGCGGCGTGCACGCTGCTCAGCAAGTCGGCCAATGATCCTACTGGAACCGAGTTGTTGGAGACGTAGGCGGCGACGATGTCAGCCGTAAGCTCGATATGGCTGGTCGGCAATTCAGTGGTCTGATCGGTCATAACGTCTTTCTCTGAGGTTCGGTGAGTGTCCTATAGAGCAGCTTTGGGCACGCCCTCAATAGATTTAGTAACGGATAAAAACTAGATTGACCTAATATGGTGTCTTCGAAGCGAGTCCTGCCGATCCGGGCCGTGAATCGATAGACCTTACATGACTGACGAACTCCCGCCCTGGCGCGAGATCACTACCGACGACTATGCGCCCTGCATCTTTACAGACCTCGGGTCATCGGAAGCGTGGATCGCCTCCTCTGAGGTTCTCAGACTCTTATTGGCCCGCCAGAATGAGGGGGAATTTCGCCTGCGCCTGATCCTTCGGGAGGACGTCGATCTCAGATGGGGTCCAACCGCAGATCCGAACTGGCGATGGGATTATGCCCACGGTCCAGAGTTCGCCCTCGACGCCGCTGAAATTTGGATCGAGCGGACCGATGGCCGACGCAAGCGGGTGGATCAGATGGAGACGCGGCCGCAGCCTTGGTGAGGCCTAACGCGATCCATCGGCCCCGGTCACGGACGACCCCGGCGAGGCGCGCTCCATGGCGTTGAAAAGGCCCACAAGGTCGTCGGCATCGTCGAGCTGTTCATCGTCAGCACGCCGCCGGAGCGAATTAGCGGCCGCATCATGTACCGGCCGTCTGAGCCCCGCGGCAGCATCTTCGAAGTCACCCTCGACGGAATGCGTCCTTCAGCCTGATCGAGCATGTCGTTCCGCCAACTCCCGCCGCAGCGCCTCGACCCCGGCGTGAAATTCACGTCAATGACATCAGGAGTCCCGGTTAGTTGCGAGGTGCCCGCCACCCCGCCGCCTTCGCCTCGTCCTCTGAGCTGAACATAGGCTCACTGTTCTTATTGCTGATCCGAGTCCGGTCGTAGTCGACCCCTTTATGCCACACCGTAGCCCACCGGCATCGGCCTAGATGGTCAGTCCAGAGGCAGGACTGAGAACACCATGTGGTATCTGTACGGCATTGTCCTGTTGGCGGGCGTCGCTAACGCCATTCAAGCGGGTCAGAATGGGGCCTTATCGAAAGGGTTTGAGGGATCCTTGACCGCTGGCCTTGTCGTGGTGGCGGGCACAGCAACCTGCATCCTCGTCGTGGGCCTACTCTCGGGAAAGCTGATATGGCCAACCACCGCACAAGTGCTGGTCGTACCGTGGTGGGCTTGGTTCGGCGGCGTTCTGGGCGGCGGCATCATCCTGGCACAGTTCATCGTGGCTAGGCAGATTGGTGCAGCTCCATTCCTGGGAATGCTTGTGACAGCGGGTGTCGTCACCTCGATCCTGCTCGATCATTTCGGCTGGATAGGCTTTGAGCGTCACCCGGCAACGATCTGGCGGATCTTCGGCGGCTTGCTGATGATCGGCGGTGTTGCCCTCGTAGCGATGCTCTAGAACCTCCACGCATCCCTTCCAGCCCGCATCTCAGCCAATTCCCGCCGCAGCGCCTTCACCTCGGCGTGCATCTCGCCAGCGTCCACGGCCAGCTCAATGCACTGCTCCTGCGCCTCTGCGAGCTGGGCCCGCAGCTCGACGTTTTCGGTCGCCAGGGCGAGCAGGAGCAGGGTGTCGGAAACGGCTGGCCTCCCATGGATCGAGCAGGCTGCCGGCGTCGCCGATGAGGGTTAGCGTTGACTTAACCACCCCGCCCGGCCGACATGGCACCGTGCCCGCCTCTCGCTCCAAGCGAGTCGTGAGCCGACCACCGTTGAGGATGATAGCCGCGAGAAAGATCTAGAGCCCCCAACGCGAAACGGCCCCACCCTGCCAGGGGTGAGACCGTTTAAAATCGCAGGGCCTGTGAGGCCAGTCACTTCCCCTCACAAGCCACAGCTCCCGCCGGGAGTCAATCGGGAACATGCTTCTCGAAGCGATGGCGCTTGGCCTTTTGAAAGGCGCCCCATGACAGGGAGCGCCCCGCTTTGACGCGGCCCAAGCAGGGCTGTGAACGATGTTCGCTGACGAAATTCGGCGCTCGGTAGAGGCGGCGCTGAGATCCAGGCTGCCCGATGTGGCGGCTGTGATGTGGCGCGCCTATGGGGCCGGCCAGATCAGCGAGACGGAGGCCGAGGCCCTGTCTGCCCTGATCGAGGCTCGGAAGGCCCTGCCAGCCACGCCAGCGGCTCCTAGGAGGCCCGTGGGCTCGCGGCCCCGCTCTGATGCCAGCATGGAGCGCCGTCGCCGCTGGGCGGCGTCTGGTAGACTTCCGCCGGGTATCGCGGCCCGGTTCACGCTGGCCGAGACCGCCGTTCTCGCCATCGTGTCGGCCGAGACCGCCCGCCGTGGCGATTGCAGGCTCTACGTCGATCACATCGCGGCAGTCGCTGGCGTGTCCCGATCCACCGTGAAGGCCGCAATCCGGCAGGCCAGGACGCTCGGCCTCATCACCGTCGAGGAGCGACCGCAGACTGCCTTCCGCAACCTCTCGAACGTCGTCCGGATCGTCTCGAAGGAGTGGACCGCCTGGTTGCGTCTCGCCCGCACCCTCCCGGCCAGAGGGGGAGGGGTCAAATCCTCGACCGGCACGAATACTCAAGCTCTAGAACTACGGGGAAAGCGGCCAGCGGAGACCCAAAAAGGGCTGCCGAGGGCCGGCGGTTGGCCTCGACCAGAAAGACCACAAAGGAATCGACGCGATCGGCAGGAGGCGTGAGGCCATGCGATGAGAACATGCGGCCGGACGGTATGACGAACGTGGCCTCAGCCCTATCAACTCCCTCATTGGGCCTGGCATTGCCCGTGTTGCAGTCCCGCTTTATCGCTACCTAAGGCTCTCTGATGAAGGTCATTTTCGTTTCGATAGGTAGCCATGGGGACGTGCTGCCGTTCATAGGGCTTGCCGCTGAAATGCGCCGACGCTCGTACGAAGTCCTCCTTGCTGCGCCAGGACATTTCGAGACGCTGGCGACGCAAGCGCGACTGCCGTTTCACCCCCTTGGCAGCCAAGCTGATTACGATGAGGCCATTGCCGACCCGAACCTTTGGCATCCTCGCAAGGGGGCGACCCTTTTGCTTGGGTACGCGCTGAAACTGATGCCGGTCGTTGACGCCTTCCTAGGCCAGGAGGCGGAACGGGGCCCGATCCTGGTGGTCGCCTCAACACTCAGCTTAGGCGCCCGTATCGCTCAGGATCGCCTTGGGCTCGACGTGATCACGGTTCACCTCGCTCCTTTCATCTTTCGGAGCCGGCACGCACCTCCCATCATCCCAGGAGTGCCGCTTCCCCGTTGGCTCCCAAATCGTCTCAAGCACTCAATCCAGCTTGGAGCCGAAAAATACGTGCTCAATCCCGTCTCTCTTCCCGCGGTCAACGCATATCGGGCTGAGTTCAATCTGCCTGCCGTGGATCGATTGAGGACGTGGTGGCACTCACCTCAGCGCATCATCCTCATGGTCCCGAGCTGGTTCGCCCCGCCACAGGAAGACTGGCCACATCGTACAGTCCAGACCGGATTTCCTCGCGTCGATACCTTCGGCGATGCCGGCACGCTGTCACCATCGCTTGCTGCGTTCGTAGAAGGCGGTGAGCCTCCCTTGGTCTTCACCTACGGCTCCGCGATGAGACAGGCAGGGCGTTTTTTCGAAACGGCTGTCGCCATCTGTAGACGGATGGGACGTCGCGGTGTTCTCCTGGCGCCCCAGAACGGTCAGATCCCCGACAATCTACCGGCCAGCGTGTTCAGAGCGGCCTACGCCCCTCTCAGTGCACTGCTCCCATATTCTGCCGGGCTGATCCATCATGGCGGGATTGGCACTGTCGCGGAGGGGCTAGCTGCTGGCGTTCCGCAGCTCATCGTACCGGTCGCCTTCGACCATTTCGACGAGGGAGAGCGTCTTCGTCGTCTTGGGATAGGTATGACGCTCTCACGCAGACGCTTTACACCCTCTCGCGCCAGCCGATGCCTCAATACACTTCTCCATTCTGCAACCGTTGCGGGGGCTTGCAAAGAGGCCAAAGAACGAACTGCTCAAGAGAACGGCATAAAGGTCTGCTGCGGCATTATCGAACGCTTCGCGAGGCGGAGAACAAGCCCAAACACTGCCTGAGGTTGAACTTTGACAGCTTCCCCTGACTATATCAGGTCATGAACATGTCCTGGGTGGCGAAAGCCAGATGGTAACGTCATTCGGCTCATCCTTTGATGTAAATCCGCTTATGGCTGGCTGTTCAGGGGTGGGATCAAACCTCGCTCAGCGCTCGTTTCTATCACGGCACCGTAGCCGCGAGGCTCGCATGCCTAGTCCGGGAGAGGGACCATGGCAGACGATAAGCAGAAGCCATCCCAGGTCGATGCGACGCGCGAAGCTGGATCTCCAGCACCCAAGCCGCCAAAGCCGGGGGAGCATCCCAAAACCGCCGAAACCGATGCACAGCCTGATAAGCCAGTGTCCAATCAGGACGATGTTCTGTAGGGGCGGACGAGGAGGTCAACCGTGTCTTTTCCTCAGCGATCGCCTTCAGCCATTAGCCAGGAAGGGCGTCACGCCCGTGATCGTGGCGACCTAAGCAGCGCCAATCCTTACCCCTCTGACACCGAGGAGCATGTCACCTGGAAACGGGGCTGGGAAATGCCCGACAGAGAGATTGGGCAGGAGAAAGCCAAAGGCGATCAGGAGTAAGAGCTTGGCCCATCGTCTGTTGGAACAGACTGGATGAGGTCTGCTACCCTCTTGGTTTGCCCCGTCCTTAGACCAACCACTGTGCGAACGAGGCGCAGCACGTCTCGGCGGAGCTGATCGTCCTCGATTGAGGCATAAGCACGAAGCAGATCCACGGCGCCGGCCTGACTGAGGAAGCCGAAGGCATCGCTTTGCTCCTCAGCTTCATGATCGCCGAACAGAGTAGACATTGGCACTTCAAGGAACTGAGCGATCTGCTGCAGCCGGCCACTGCTGACGCGGTTCGCTCCTTTTTCGTACTTCTGGACCTGCTGAAACGTGACACCGACGTGCTGGCCTAACTCAGTCTGCGACAGTCTCTTAGCTTTACGGAGCGCGGCGATGCGCAGACTGACGGCACGGTCAACGCCTGTCGTCGATTTAACGGTCATCACGCACAGCACCTGTATTCAGACATATTTAATCATGATTTCATTTCGAATATGAAATATTACTCACATCTCTTTGGGGCGTATGGCGTCGGCTCTTAGCTAGTAAGCCGTAGATCCGCAGTGTTGCAAGATTGCACTATCGCTGCTGGCGCTATCAGGGCTCTGTGTCGTTCAAATTCATCGCACGGGCCAACGACTTCCATGTTCAAGAAGCTTCTCCTCGCCACTGCGGCCACCGCTCTCCTGGCTGGCGCTGCTTCGGCCGCCGACCTTCCGCGTCGCGCCGCTCCCCCGGTCTTCGTGCCGGTGCCGGTGTTCACCTGGACGGGCGCCTACTTCGGTATCAACGCCGGCTACGGCTTCGACGCCAGCAGCAACAGCAACCGCTACAACCTGCCGGCCAGCTCCGTGCTGAACTCCTACGGCACCTCGGGCGTCCTCGTGCTGAACAACAGCGACAATCACGAGGGCTTCGTTGGCGGTGGTCAGGTCGGCTACAACTACCAGTTCACTCCAGGCTCGGGCGTGGTCGTCGGTATCGAGGCTGACGCCCAGTACACGGACTTCGGTAACAAGAGCCGCACCGTGACCGGCACGTTCACGCCGAACGGTGGCCCGGCCCAGAACCAGGCCGTTCGGATCGCCGGCAATGAGATGAACTTCTTCGGCACGGTTCGTGGCCGCCTCGGCTACGCCTTCGATCGCGTCCTGTTCTACGGCACCGGCGGCTTCGCCTATGGCGACGGTGCCACCGGTGGTGACGATTTCCGCACCGGCTACACCGCCGGCGGTGGTATCGAGTACGCCATGCCCACGGACTCCTTCTTCAACTTCTTCAAGTCGTCGGCTGTGACGCTGAAGGTCGAAGGCTTGTACGTGAACCTCGATCAGGAGAACGGTCGCGGTGCGCGCTCCGTGTACAACCCTCGGACGGACGTGCTGTCGCTGAGCAGCACGGCGCGTGAGACCGAGTTCGCTGTCGTCCGCGCCGGCCTGAACTACAAGTTCGGATCCTACTAGGCCGCTCCGGCTTATATCGTCAGCCCGAGCATCCCCAGCCCGATCCAACTGGCCGCTCAGGTCAAAAGCGCCTCAGGAGTAATTCCTGGGGCGTTTCTCGTTGAGGATGCCATCTTCGCATTCGCATTGAGCAAGGCCTCAACCCATCCCCCGACCAAGCGCCTTAACGATTTGTTATCGGCGTTCGGATAGGAAATTTTAATCTTTCGAGGAACCTGCCATGCGCGTGCTGCTGATTGAGGACGATGCTTCGATCGCGGCGAGCATCGAACTGATGCTCAAGGCGGAGCGCTTCAACACCTACACGACGGATCTCGGCGAGGAAGGCATCGACCTCGGCAAGCTCTACGACTACGACATCATCCTCCTCGACCTCACCCTTCCCGACATCTCCGGCTACGAAGTGCTCCGCTCGTTGCGGGCATCGAAAATCAAGACACCGATCCTGATCCTCTCCGGCATGGCCGGGATCGAGGATAAGGTGAAGGGCCTCGGCTTTGGCGCCGATGACTACCTCACCAAACCCTTCCACAAGGACGAACTGGTCGCCCGCATCCACGCGATCGTCCGTCGCTCGAAGGGCCATGCCGAGTCGGTCATCACCACCGGTGATCTGAGCGTGAACCTCGATCAGAAGACCGTCGAAATCTCTGGCAGCCGGGTCCCCCTCACCGGTAAGGAGTACCAGATGCTGGAACTCCTCGCGCTGCGGAAGGGTACGACCCTGACGAAAGAGATGTTCCTCAATCAC
>NZ_JADIJP010000057.1:0-8666 GCF_017355285.1 Methylobacterium sp. SD274
GGACGGATCACGATTCTTTGCCCTCGGCGAGATGATGCCGCTCCATGCCGATGACGGGATCCATATCGGCTACCTCAAGATCCTGAGGGATCGCACCGACCAGCGGCTCGCGACCGACGTGTTGCAGCAGCAGACGGATCTCCTCCAGACCGTCGCCGACCACGTTAGCGAAGCCGTGTTTCAGCTCGACCTCGATGGCGTGGTGACCTTCGCCAACCGCAGGGCGCACACCATGCTCGGCTGGGATGCCGGCATGCTGATCGGACAGGATCTGCACGAGGCCGCACACCACCACTACCCCGATGGGCGCCCGTTCCCGGCCTCAGAATGCAATTTCGTCGAGGCAATCCGCGAGGGGAAGGTCCTCCGCGAGCGGGAAGCGACGTTCTTCCGCCAGGACGGCACGCCCGTCGAGATGATCTGCTCAAACGCGCCCATCTTCCGAGGTGAAGTGCTCGTCGGTGCCGTGCTGACCGTGTCCGATGTCACGAAGCGGCGTCAGGACGAGCGCCGCCTCCAAGAGCTGAATGAGACGCTTGGGGAATTGGTCGCCGAGCGCACCCAGGAGCGGGACCGGATCTGGCAGGTCAGCCAGGACATGCTCGGCGTCGCCGATGCGAACGGCGTTTGGATCAGCATCAACCCAGCTTGGCCGCGGATCCTCGGATGGGACTATGGCGAGATCATCGGGAAAACCTCGGAGTGGCTCGAACATCCCGACGATCGCGAGAAGACGCGGGCCGAGGTCGACCGCCTCGCCGCCGGCGGCCTGACCCTGGCCTTCGAGAACCGGTTCCGGGCGCGAGACGGCAGTTACCGCACCCTGTCGTGGACAGCGGTGCCCGTCGAGGGCCTGCTCTACTGCGTCTCGCGCGATGTCACCGAGGAGAAGGAGCGCGCCGCCAGCCTACTCCAGACCGAGGAGGCGCTACGGCAGTCGCAGAAGCTGGAGGCCGTGGGCCAGCTCACCGGCGGCGTCGCACACGACTTCAACAACCTGCTGACCGTCATCAAGTCCTCGACCGATCTCCTCAAGCGCCCCGACCTCACCGAGGAGCGGCGCGAGCGCTACATCGGCGCGATCTCAGACACCGTCGATCGAGCTGCCAAGCTCACGGGTCAGCTGCTCGCCTTCGCCCGGCGACAGGCCCTCCGTCCGGAGGTGTTCGATGCGAACCAGAGCGTGCAGGCCATCGGCGACATGGTCGCCACCCTGACCGGTGCCCGCATCGAAGTCGCGATCCGCATCGAAGACGAATCTTGCCGTATCAGCGCGGACCCGAGCCAGTTCGACACTGCCCTGGTCAACATGGCCGTCAATGCCCGCGACGCCATGGATGGTGAGGGCCGGCTCACGATTGCCGTCGACCGAGCATCAACCATTCCGGCCCTGCGCTCGCATCCCGAGCAGGCCGGTGACTTCGTCCGGATTGCGTTGTCGGACACCGGCACCGGCATCCCAGCCGATCAGCTCGACCGGATCTTCGAGCCCTTCTTCACGACCAAAGGCGTTGGGCAAGGGACTGGTCTCGGTCTCAGCCAGGTGTTCGGCTTCGCCAAGCAGTCCGGGGGCGAGGTCCTGGTCGAAAGCGAAGTCGGGAGAGGCACGACATTCA
Source organism: Methylobacterium sp. SD274 (assembly GCF_017355285.1). NCBI lineage: Bacteria > Pseudomonadati > Pseudomonadota > Alphaproteobacteria > Hyphomicrobiales > Methylobacteriaceae > Methylobacterium > Methylobacterium sp. SD274. The sequence goes on from NZ_JADIJP010000057.1 coordinate 1,617, forward strand.
GCCTTTACCTGCCGCGCGCCACGATCGAGGGGAGCAGTCTGGAAGACGCTGCCTCAAGCGAGCCCACGGTCGATGGGCGGGGCACCTGTGTCCTTGTCGTCGAGGATAATCGCGAGGTGGGCCTCTTCTCGACCCAGACGCTGGAAGAACTCGGCTACAGCACTCACTGGGTCGCGAATGCCTCGGAGGCCCTGTTGGCCCTCGCAGCGAAGCCCATCGCCTACGACGTCGTGTTCTCGGACGTCGTGATGCCCGGCATGAATGGCGTCGAGCTGGGCCGAGAGATCCGGCGGCTCTATCCCGGTCTCCCGGTCGTGCTGACGAGCGGCTACAGCCACGTGCTCGCACAGGAGAGCGACCACGGGTTTCAGCTCCTGCAGAAGCCCTACTCGGTGGAGCAGCTCTCGCGGCTCCTGAGCAAGGCCGCCAGTCGCAAGCGCCGCAAGCGGGTCGGGGGACGATAATTCATTGGCGTTGGGATCTGACTGGCCAAGGCTCTTCGCCATCCCTACAAAAGGAATGCTCGATTATCGCGCAAATCGGGTTAAGTCATTGACAAACAACAACTTTCCTCAAAAGCAAATTCCTCTCTCTATTCCGGAATACGGATAAGCACGCCCTATATCATCGCGGATATGCGCTCAGATCAGCGACGTTGGCCATGGGCGGCATTCGTGACGTTTCAGCCACCGAAGTAGCCCGTAGCTCTCGATGGCCCTAGGCGGTCGAAATTTTGCAACCCAGGCCCTGCCGACCTGGTGTTGCTACCACCATCGCACTCACTCCTCGACGTGGCATCGATTCTTGTTCTTCTTCCCGGAAACTTCTTGTTGTCTGTGCGTGGCCAAACCTGACCCCCACCCCCGACGCGGAGCCACGCCCGCCACTCGGGGCTGATGATCCGCACGATGTTCGGCTCGTTCCGGAAGGCTGAGACGCGCCGCTCCTCAATCTTGACCAGACCGAGCTCGCGGGCCGCACGCAGGGCTCGTCGCGTCGTGCTCTCGCTGACGCCAGCGATGGCAGCGATCCTCGCATGTGGCCATCGGCAGTCGCCCGACTTCTTCACCTGGGTGGCGACAACGACCAGCACCGCCAGCTCTCCGGTACTGAACCGGGCCGACAGGGAAGGAGGCAGCCGGCCGGACGCGGCCCAGGACCTCCGCCGCTCCACGGACGCCGGCGACCGCGGTCTCGACCCGACCCAGATCGGTTTCGGCTTCGGCTTCGGCTTCGCAATGGGCGGTAGCGCCTTCCGGGCCTGGATCAGCAGGGAGATCTCGCCGGCCTCGGTCTCGTCTACCTGCTCGGCGGCGAAGGCCTTCCAGAGAATGGCCGACATCTCGGCCAGCTCCCCCCTGGGCGCTGCCTCGACGGCACGCCTCAGTTCTTTAGCAAACGACATGGCTCCGCCCTTCGGGTCCTAAGACCGCCTTCGAGGGGCGCGGCACTCTGGGCATGGCTCCGCCGATGCCGAAAACTTGCGTTTTCGACTTGCAGGGCATCTCGGGCTGTGGGAGGATCTCGTCGCCAAACGGAAATCATCCCGGCCTCGTGCCGGTCGTGCAGCCCGCCCTAACCCGGCGGGTTGTTTCGTTTCAGCTCCGACTCTCATCGCCGCAGCTCGACGACGATGGACGCCACCGTCCAGCCCGTCAACGCCGATCCAGATCATCGGTGCAGCGCCCTGCGAAGACGTTGACGATCCGTTTACCGTGAACCGGCCATGTTCGGGATGACCCAGGTACAAGGTCCCGGAGCAGTCCCGGCACTCGAACCGGTCCTGTCCCGGAGCATGACCCAGATGGATGCTGTCACTTGGCTCAGCTACGACGAGCTTGCCGACCGCCTCGGGATCGAGCGGGAATCTGCTCGCCAGCAGGTGAAGCGTAAGCGGTGGGCGCGGCAACCAGGGAACGATGGGAAGATCCGGATCGGTGTCCCGGATGACGTTCTCGAAGAGCGCCTGGGACCCGGTACAGCCAATCAAGCCGTCCCGGCACAAGAACCGGATCCCGTCCCGGTACCTGTCCCGGTCGTGACGGAGGTACTGACCCGGCACATCGAGCGGCTCGAAGTCGCCCTCGAAGCGGCACTGAACCGGGCGTCAGACCGTGACGCGGTCACAGCAGATCGAGACTCCCTAGCATCCGAGCGGGACATCCTGACGGTGCAAGTGGAAGCTCTTCGAGCAGCGCTAACGGTAGCGGAGAAAGATCGAGATCGCTGGCACGAGACCGCGACACGGATCTCAGAGCCGGCTCCACATCGACCCTGGTGGCGGCGACTGGCGAGTTGACTACCCCCGACCTGCTCCTCCTCGAGCTGCGCGATCAGATCGTCGAATTGCAGACCCGCCTCGCCATCGGTCAGGAGGATCTGATCGAGATGGCATGCGATGCCGGCCGCGCCCAAGGGGAGATCATTGCCCTCCAGGATCTGGTCGCTGAGCTGCGCATGGATCGAGACGCCTGGAAGCTCCAGGCCGAGCACCTGGCTTTCTCGATGGCACCGAGAAGATCAGCTTCCTGAAACCAGACTGCGTCTCGCACCAGGCATGACGACCTGCAGGCAGGCGTGGAAGATCTGATCGCACAGTTCTAGCACCGCAGCTCCCTCACCGAGCCGAAAGTAACGGTTCATGTCGATGTAGCGGAAGGCGTGCTCCTTCATGGCGTCGGCGCAGAAGTCCACAAGCTCCCGATCAAGGTCAGACCAGTCGAGGCCGGACGCATCGAGCAGTTCCGGCAGCCGATGGCCATGGCGCTTCAAGTCTTCTTCGCCCGCTCCGTTGGCCAAGAGAACAGCCTTCAAAGCCAGCTCCATCGAGTGACAGGCAAGCATCCCAACGGGAGCCGGATGAGGCAGCCGAGGGCCGGCAGCGACTACATGGGCGGCCTTCCCGTAGCTCTCCGCCACGGCGATGAAGGCACGGTGGTTGTAGTCCTTCGACGGCGGTGCGGGTGAGGTCATGGATCTTGCCGAACAAAGAGAGAACAAGTATGTGCTATACCTTGGCGGCGGTGCGTCAAGCATGGGCCGACGCGACGAAGGAGAGCAATTTTAGGTGTCAGGCGACGACAACGATATGAAGCGACAAGGTCCAGACGAAAATCCTCTACTGGATCAATACCTTGTCCCAGGGCAAGCTCTCTCCCTCGCGTACACGGGTGCGCGGGCGAAGTCTCTTGGTACCTCTGGACCTCCCAAACTCACTCTTCCAAGACCATCACAGCTCGGTGTCGCTGAGCCCGCAAACGACGACATCCAGGGCGCGGTCCCGATCAAGCGGTCCTACAGGCGACAGAAGTCCTGGAAGGCGGACCTCCGTACGAACCAGGAGCTGCTGACGATCCTACCCGAGGATTACGCCCAGGGTCGCCGGGCATGGCGGCAATCCTGGGAGCGTGGTCTGGGTCTCGATTGCATGGTCACGATCCGGCCGATCGAGTTCGAGGTCCTCACTCCCCAACAACGCTGGAAAGAGACGCAGCGCTGGATGCGCCGTTTCCGCGAGTTCCATCGCACCAACGACAACCTTCCCAGCCGATACGCCTACATGCTGGCACGGGAGTCGACACGGGATGGCAAGATCGGTCGCGGCGAGCACGTCCACTGGCTGATCAATACGAACGATCGCCTGGATGTCGTCCGGGGCTACTTCAAGGCGCGCTTCACCACGAGCGACTACGAAATCAAAGTCGATCCCCGCGACCGGCGCCTCGTCTACTTGGAGGACGGGAAGGTCGGTGATGCCTCGACGTATCTGATGAAGGCCTGTCACCAGCACGTCTGGCACAGGGACAAGACGATCCCGCATCGCCCCAGCGGGCCGGTCTTTGGTCCCCGGATCCTCTGGTCGACGAACATCAACGCGATCCAGCCGCTCCATCGCATCGACCCCAAGACTAGACGGGATCGCGTAGAGCAGCGGCTGAAGATCGACCGGGAAGCTGCCTGAGTTCTACAGCCCGATCTCGGCGACGAGGTTGCGGTCGAACAGCTCGCCATCGCGGATGTACCGGCGCACGGTGGCGACCGACTGGTGCCGGGTCTGGCGCATGATGATCCGCTCCTCGATGCCGGCCTGGGCGGCGGCGGTGGCGAACCCGGCTCGCATCGAGTGCCCAGAGAAGAGCGCGGCGTCGAGCCCGGCCGCGCCGGCCCGCTTCTGCACGATCTCGGAGACGGCGTCGGTGGAGAGCCGCTCCCCAATCCGCCCGTGCCGAGAAATGCCGCGGAACACGGCCCCCTCGACGATCCCGGAGGCCGTGAGCCAGCCGGTGTAGGCGGCGACAGGGCAGGTCTCGCGGCCTGTCCGGCCAATGGCCAGCACGGCCCCCTCGCCATCCTGGTCGCTCTTCGACCGCCGGATCGTCACCCTCAGTCCCTCGGGCACCACGGCGATGTCGGCGACGTCGAGGGCCACCAGCTCGGACCGGCGCAGCGCCGCGCCGAACCCGACCAGCAGCAGCGCCCGGTCGCGCTGGTCGAGGAGCCGGTCGCCGCAGGTCGCCAGCAGCCGGCGCAGCAGCGGCACCGTCAGGGCCTCGGCGTGATCCTGGGCCACGCCCTTCTCCCGGCGCAGGCCCCGCATCACGTCCCGGATGGCGGGATGGCGCGAATCCATCGGAAAGCCCGCCATCCGGTGCGCCGTGGCGATCGCCGACAGCCGTCGCGTCAGGGTCGCCACGGACAGGCTGTCGGCGTGCTGGGCGATGTAGAGGCCGACCGTCACCGGATCCGCCGGCAGGGCGGTTCGGCCATGGCCGGCGCACCACGCCTCGAAATGCCTCCAATCCGACCGGTAAGCCTTGCGGGTTGCGGAGGCGCGGGCGCTTTCGGCCAAGCCGGCGGCCCGCGCGGCGACCTCTTCGATGGGAAGTGCAGGGAGGATCGTGGCCTGGGTGACGGGGGCGTTCATTCCGGCTCCGAGAGCGATTTCACGACGGCATAGTTCTGTTGGGCCTGGCGCAGCGTCCCTTCGATCATGGCGAGCACCTCCCAGGCCTGGGCCTGCCTCCCCTCCTGATCGGCGAGGGAGGCGATCAAGGCGATCTGTGCCTCACGGCGCTGCAAGGCTTCGTCGAGGCTCTGCTGAAGACTGAGGACCAGGGGATCGGTGGAGGCCTCGGCCCCGGCGCTCACGGCGTTGGCTCCGAGGGCGACAGGAGATCCCGCTCCTCGATCAACCTGCTGAGGGCGCTCTCCACGATTACGATGACCCGCATCGCCTCGATGGTGCAGGCCCCGCGAACGGCGAGGTTCTGCAGACGGTCGATCCAATGGACGAGCCGCGCCGTGGTGGTCTCGATGAGGCGGTCCAGGACAGCGAGCGTCTGCGGCTCGGTCTCGCCCGTGCTCTGCTCGTTCATGTCCGCGCCTCGTCTGGCCCCGGATACCAATCCATTATCCGAGGTCAGAATGCCCGAGCCGGCGCGCGAAGGCAAGCGCGAAGTGAAGTAACAACCAAGTCATTGTGTCAGATGACAGAAGCACAGACCTGTCATTTTTTTATTAGAGACCCCCCGGTGTACTTGGGAAGTCAGTACAGAAACGCGACCTCTAAAAGAGATTTATTCCGTTACCCTACCATCATAGGGCAACAACTTCAGACAATGTAGCACCAGGCTGCATCAGGTACGGGGAGAGTGCGCCAGCGAGCGACGCGACCCCAGAGAACCGAGAGAGGCCCGCCATGCCCCACTACTTCTTCAACATTCGCTCTGATGCTGGACTGTGGCCAGCGCCAGAGCCGGAAGAGCATCTCGATCTCGAGGCGGTCCGAATGGAGGCAGTCCTCGACGCCAAACATATCGTCTCCGCAGCGCTCAAGGCCGGCGCTCCGTTCAGCGCAGCCATCCAGAAATCCTTCGAGGTCACCGATGACACCGGCGCCACCGTGCTGACCATGCCGTTCGGCGAAGCCGTCGAGATCGACACCAGGGCGTAGACGAGGGCCAAACGCAACATGACGGTGGAATGAGGTCCAATAAATCCCACCAGGATTGGTGGCCAGAAGACGACACCCTATCCGCGTCATGATAGGGACCTCCCATGGCTGCCAGGCATCCCCGACACATCGCCCTGACCGGACCTCTCGCTGAGTACGTCGACCATCAGGTGGCCCAGGGTGAGTACGCCTCAGCCAGCGAGATGGTCCGCGTGGCGCTCCGTCTCCTGATCGAGCGCGACGAAGCCAAGGCCCGGCGCAAGCGCGGGGCGAAGATCGCCTCAGGACAAACCCATGACCGGCCGTGAAACCGCGCGCTTCGAGCACCCGGTGGATGAGGCTGCCCGCCTCGCTATCCTGGACGATTACGCCATCCTCGATACCGAGGCCGAGCAGGGCTTCGACGACATCGTCCTCCTCGCCTCGCGGATCTGCCAGACGCCAGTCGCCCTGGTCAGTCTCGTCGCCGGCGACCGGCAATGGTTCAAGGCCCGCGTTGGCTTCGATGCTTGCGAAACGCCGCTGTCGCAGTCGGTCTGCGCGAACGCGCTGCATCAGCCGGGCCTCCTGATCATTCCTGATCTGACCGCCGATCCGCGCACCCGGGACAACACCCTGGTGACGGGCGAGCCCCGCATCCGCTTCTATGCGGGCGCCCGCCTGGAGACGCCCGAGGGCGTCGCGCTCGGGACCCTTTGCGTCATCGACGTAGAGCCTCGGCCTGAGGGGCTGACGCTGACCCAGGCCGAGAGTCTGGAAGCCCTAGCCCGTCAGGTCATGTCGCAGATGAAGCTGCGCCGGTCTGTGGCCGCACGGGACGAAGCGTGGCGCAAGTCGCGGGAGAGCGATGCCCGCCACCGCCAGATCGTCGACAGCGCCATCGACTACGCCATCGTGACCATGGATCTCGGTGGCCTTGTCACGAGCTGGAGCGCCGGTGCCGAGCGAATCCTCGGCTGGTCTGAAACGGAGATGTGCGGCCAGCCCGCCCACGTCTTCTTCACCAAGGAGGACGTAGAGGCCGGCGTTCCCGAACGTGAGATGGCAGCGGCCCGCGAGAGTGGTCGTGGCAACGACGAGCGCTGGCACCAGCGCGA
>NZ_JADIJP010000058.1:0-8088 GCF_017355285.1 Methylobacterium sp. SD274
ACGGTCGGGCTTCTCGGGACGCTCAGGGCGCGCGGGCCGCTCGGCCGGGGCGCGTTCCTCGCGGGCAGGGGGCTTCTCCTGGCGCGGCTCGGGACGTTCCGCCCTTTCAGGACGTTCGGCCCTCTCAGGACGTTCGGCGCGCTCGGGACGCTCCGCTTTCTCAGGCCGCTCCGCCCGCTCGGGACGCTCGGCTCTCTCGGGCCGGGCCGCGCCGCCACGGGGAGCATCGCCGCCTCCGCGCGGATCACCGCGTTCGGCTCCGGGACCCGCCTGCGCGAGCAGCATCACGCCCGGCCCACCATTGTCGGGGCTGGCCGAAAGGGGGCCCGATAGGATCAGGGCCGGCAGCATGGTGCCGGTCAGAAAGAGCAGGCGGAGGTTCCGCATGGATGGTCACTCACAAAGGTTGATGTGGCCATCGGAACCGAATGGAGCCGGGATGGTTCCAAATTCATTCCCGGATCATTCGCCCGTACTCTGCCGCCCTGCGCGGCCTCAAAGTCGTGGCAGGCAGAGAAAACCGTTCACCGTCAGCGAGTTGCGTCCATGGCGCTTGGCGCGATCGACGACTCCGTGGGGGAATGCTCCCTCGTTCGTTCGGCGTTTCGGCGATGGCCTCTAGGGCGCTATGGACCGAGCCGGCGTCGCGATCATGTTCGGCGCGATAATGCGGATATTGGCGCGCTCTTCGCCGCTAGGGGGGGGCGTCTGAGCCGTGGCTCCGTCGCGAACCGAGCCGGATTCGGACAGGATGGCCCCGTTCCGGGTCGCCGCATCGGCGGCGATGGCGGCCACGGTCTTGTCCGCGCGGCCCGCGAGGGTGACGCGCACCTTCGGCCGCGACATGGCCTCCGCCTGCATCGGCGTCACGAAGATGTCGCCCTTGTGCCGGACGAGCATGCTCTCGGCCTTCACCAGGGACTGAGCCCAGGTCTGGTTCGCCTTCTTGCACGAACAATCGGGCGTGAAGCTCTTCTGGAACTTGAACGCGTTGGCGAGGGAGACGTAGGCACGGCTGCCCCTGATCGACGCGGCCTGTTTCAGGCCATCATCGCCATGAGGCATCGAATAGGCCACCGCCTCTGTGCCGGGGCAGAGAGCCTGGCACAGTTCGTTGGCCCCTTCGCGACCGTCGGGCAGATTGTTCATCGGGAAGTAGGCGCCGTCGCAGGTCCGGACACAGACGACCTGCGCCCCGCCCCGTCCGCGCTGCTCGCCCACGGGGCCGTCCACGACCTTCTGCCCGGTCTCGGCGCAGGAGGATGCAATGGCCGCCGTGAGTTGACGCCGCCGGGCGGCGGTGACTTCGCCGTTCTCCGCGCCGTACCCGGCCTGGAGCGCCCGGATGCGCTGCTCCACCGCGCCGCATTGCGGGGGGCGCGAATCGAAGAACAGGAACTTGCCGCCCTCGCAGCTCAGCGTCCGGTAATACGCCTCCAACCGGCCGATCTCGTTCTGCAGGGCGCGGGCGGTGTTGGCGCCGTCGCTGAGATTGGCGAGCTCGTAGCGGTATCGCTGGCACTGGGCGTTGGGTGCCTGTGCCTGCACGGCTGTCCCGAACGCGATGGCGGCCATGGCGGCGGCGAACGTTGCGACGAGCTTGCGGATCTGTGGAGGGATCAGCGGCATGACCTGTCAGGAACGGGTGTGAAGCTGGGCGGTTCCGGCCCTCGGACAGGGTACGGAAGAGCGCTTTAGCAAAGGTTGTCTAACCGCCCTCGCGAGAGCGGGACAGTGTTCCCACATGCCCATCGACAAACTTGAGGGGAATGGTGTGATGATGTGTCTTCGGAGTCTCACAAGCAGGGCGGTGGCTGTGGGGTTGGCCGGGCTGGCGATGGGCGGAGCGGTGGCCCGCGCAGACGATACGGACCGGATCTTCGACAAATCCACGGTGTGGCGTCCGCTCACCCCCAACGACAAGCTGGTGGTCTACGGCATCGACGACCCGGAGGTCTCCGGCATCGCCTGCTGGTACACGCAACCCGAGAAGGGCGGCATCAAGGGCACGCTTGGCCTCGCGGAGGACGTCTCCGACATCTCCCTCGCCTGCCGGCAGGTCGGGCCGGTGGCGTTCAAGAACCCGAAGGACAAGCTGAAACAGGGCGAGGTGGTCTTCAGCGAGCGACGGTCACTGATCTTCAAGTCGATGCAGATCGTCCGCGGCTGTGACGCGAAGCGTAATACGCTGATCTACATGGTCTATTCCGACAAGGTGATCCAGGGCTCACCCAAGAACTCCACCACGGCGGTGCCGCTGATGCCCTGGGGCACCACCGACGCGCCGCCCCGTTGCGGCGACTTCTTCAAGGGCTGATTCGGCTTTGGAGGCGGCGCCGGCATCGGGCCGGGCCGCCTCGAACGAGCGGGATCGATCCTTGCGGATCAGTCCTTGCCGATCAGTCCTTGCAGGTGATGCGGATCGGCGGCTCGACGGGCTTCGGCGCGGGCGGCTGATCGATGGTGCCGGTATAGTCCTCGGGAGCGGCCACGCCGAAGGAGCCGGCGACGGCGAAGCCTTGGGCCTCGCACCAGGCATCGGCCACGACCTGTCCGCAGGAGCCGCTGCCCGCCACCAGGCATTCGCCGACTCCGTAACCCTCGCCGGCGGGAATCAGGAACGTCTTCTCCACCTGACCGGGCACGCGGGCCGGCTTCTCGCCGTCATCGACGGCCAGGGCGGCGGAGGAAATGAGCGCAAAGGCGCAGAGAGCGCCGAGACCGGCAGCCGAGCGTCGCATGGGCAAGACCTTGATGACGGGATCCACGAAAGGCGGGATTCACCGGATGGGAGGATTCGCGTTTGGGAAAATCTCGGCCTCGTCGGTAAACAAATCCTTTCCGGATCGTCGCGACCTTGACCGAACCTCTCCCGGCGTCGTTCTCGAATTCATCACCGTTTTGGGGTAGCCCAGTTGCTCGGCAGGGTCCGTCGCCTCCGTGCAACACGCAGGGAGCTTGGCATCCGGCCCGTCCGATCACCTCGGTTCGGGGGCACGTGCCTCGCGAATCGTAAAAGTTGATCGGTTCTCGGGATTTAGGGCATGGGGACGGGCGGCCTCCACAGGTGGCGGCACGGTCGCGTTCCAGGGTTACGAAAGACGGTTTCATGGCGCCGATGTTGCGGCTCTACAACACCCTGACCCGCGAGAAGGCGCCGTTCGCGCCGATCGATCCGACGCATGTGCGGATGTATGCCTGCGGGCCGACGGTCTACGACGCGGCCCATATCGGCAATGCCCGGCCGATCATCGTCTTCGACCTGCTGTTCCGGCTGCTGCGCCATCTCTACGGCGAGGCGCATGTCACCTATGCCCGCAACGTCACGGACGTGGACGACAAGATCAACGCCCGCGCGGCCGAGCGCGGCATCACCATCCGCGAACTCACCGACGGGACCCTCGCCGCCTTTCACGGCGACATCCGCGACCTCGGCGTGCTGATGGCCGAGGATGTGAACGTGCCGGGCGAGCGCCCGCGCTTCATCGAGCCCCGCGCGACCGACCACATCACCGAGATGCACACGATCATCGAAGGGCTGGTCGCCTCCGGTCATGCCTATGTGGCGGAAGGCCATGTGCTGTTCGACGTGCCTTCGATGCCCGATTACGGCGCGCTCTCGAAGCGGCCCCTCGACGAGATGGAATCCGGCGCGCGGGTCGAGGTCGCCCCCTACAAGCGCTCGCCCCTGGATTTCGTCCTGTGGAAGCCCTCCAAGCCCGGCGAGCCGTCATGGCCCTCGCCGGCCGGCATCGCCGAGCCGGGGCGGCCGGGCTGGCACATCGAGTGCTCGGCCATGTCGTGGAAGCATCTGGGCAAGACCTTCGACATCCATGCCGGCGGTCTCGACCTGATCTTCCCCCATCACGAGAACGAGGTGGCCCAGTCGCGCTGCTGCTTTTCGACGGACGTCATGGCCAATGTCTGGCTCCATAACGGCTTCCTCCAGGTGGAGGGGCAGAAGATGTCCAAATCGCTGGGCAACTTCGTCACCCTGCGCGAAGTGCTGAAGGATTGGCCCGGGGAGGTCGTGCGCCTCGCCATGCTGAAGACGCATTACCGCCAGCCCATCGACTGGACCGTGCGCGGGCTGGAGGAGGCGGCGAAGATGATCGACCGCTGGTACGGCATCGTCGGCGACGTGACCGCCGGACCCGAGGCGCCGGCCTCGGTGGTGGAGCCACTCCTCGACGATCTCAACACCGCCGCCGCCCTCGCCGAGCTGCACCGCCTCGACGACCCGGCGACGCTGAAGGCCGGGGCGGGTCTCCTCGGCCTGCTCGCAGGCACGAAATCCGCGCGGGAGGATAAAGCCATCGCCGCTGCCGGCGTCGACGTGGCGGCCGTTGAGGCCGCGATCGAGGCCCGCCGCGCCGCCCGCGCCGCCAAGGACTGGCCCGCCTCGGACCGCGCCCGCGACGCCCTCGCCGCCATGGGCGTCACCGTGAAGGACAACAAGGACGGCACGACCACGTGGAGTGTGGTGCCATGATCGCCCCCTCGGACCGGCAGCCCATCGTCGTCGCCGATGCGGGGCCTCTGATCCGGCTCACCGCAGCGGGCATCCTCGATACGCTGCGCGGTCTCAACCGGCGGATCGTACTGGTGGACCGGGTCGAGGAAGAGGTGGTCGGTGACCTCTCCAAGCCCTTTGCTGCCGAGATCGCCGCCTGGATCGATGGCCTCGGCGAAGCCGCGCTCCGGGTGGAGACCGTGGTCGGCATCGGTGTCGCGGCCCTGCGCGCGCGGCCGCGGACTCCAGCGGGGGATGCCTTGCTCAAGTCAGCCCTGCGTGATTCCGGCGAACAGGCTCTGCGCGAGTTCGTGGCGCATTGGCACCCGACCGAGGCGAGTTCGGCGGTCGTGCTCTACGAAGATCGGAAGGTCGCGACCCTCTTCCTCGACGTGGAGTTCCCCGTGACGCTGATGACGACACGCGCCTTCGTGGCGACAGTGACGCGCTGGGGCACCAATCAGGACGCGATCGCCGCCCTTGAAGCCATTTCCGGTCTCTATGACTTGAAGCCGGCCCTCGTCGGTGAGATCGACCCGAGCCAGCCCGGCGACCTGCGGACGTTACCGCAGCCGATGCCACCGATCCGAACTTGACCGGCCGTCTCCCCGCCCTTGTTTGGCGGCATGAACCTATACCAGTTCGTTCCCCGTCGAGAGAGACCCCAGATCCCCCCTTCGGCAGGAAAACCGACCCAGAATAGAAAACATACTTTCATCTAAGCTGCCTGAGATGCAAGGATGGCGGCATGACGAACGAACGCTCGGCACATGCGCCCTTCGAGGTTTCGGAGGGTCTTCGCGAGATCGGGCAGGCCATCAGGGCCGCGCGATTGCGCCGACGTCAGCCCGCATCCGACCTCGCGTCCCGCGTGGGGGTCTCCCTCCCGACCTTGCGCAAGCTCGAGAAAGGCGATCCTTCGGTTTCGCTCGGCGTCTTCGCCAGGGCCGTCTGGACTCTCGGCCTGTTCCCGGCCGTGCGGCGCGCGGTCAGCCCCGAGAACGACCATCTCGCCGCTTCCATCGAGACCAGCCGCCTTCCCAGCCGTGCGCGCCGCCCGCGCGACGTGAACCTCGATGACCTCTGACATCTATGTCCATGTCCGCCGCGAGGACGGGGCCACGGACCTCGTCGGCCGCTACCGGCTCGTCATGCCGGCGGCCGGTCGGTCCTATGGCGAATTCGCCTATGTCGGGTCCTGGCTGAAGAACAGTCATGGCCGGGCTTTCGCCCTGGACCCGGAACGCTTGCCGCTTCAGCCGGGGCCATTCAGGAGCACCATCCGTGGCCGACTTCCGGGCGTCCTGGCGGATGCCACTCCGGACCGTTGGGGGCGACGGCTCGTCGAACATCGTCGGCCTCACGATTCTCCCCCGATGATGCCGTCTGACTGGTTGCTTGCCCCCGGGGATGAGCGCGTCGGCTGCCTCGCCTTCTCCGAAACCCCGGCTCCCCCGTCACCGCGTCCGGGCTACGCGGCCACGGCCGATCTCGACGGCATCGCGGACGGGTTCGAGCGTCTCGAACGAGGCGAGGCGGTCGAAGGGCTGGCGGCCCACCTCTGGACGGCGGGCATGAGCATGGGGGGCGCCCGACCGAAAGCCGTCATCGAGTACGAGGGGACCTTATGGATCGCCAAGTTCCAAAGGCGGGACGACACCTACGACCAATGCAGCGCGGAGCACGCGACGATGCGTCTGGCATCCTGTTGCGGGATCGACGCCGCCGAAACTCGGGTTCTCGCCGTCGGGCCTCGCAAGGTCGTCCTGGTGAAGCGCTTCGACCGCGATGCGGCCCCCTACCACCCGACATGCCACTACCTGAGCGGATTGACCGCGCTCGGATTGGATGAAACCTCCGATTCCGGTACCTACCCCGACCTCGCCATGTTCCTCCTCCGGCACGGCGCGCGTCACGTGTCCGACCGCCATGAACTGTTCCGCCGCATGGTGTTCAATGTCCTGTGCGGCAACCGGGACGATCACCTCAAGAACCACGCCTTCCTCCGATGCGGCGACGGGTGGCGGTTGTCCCCGGCCTTCGACGTGGTCCCCCAACCGGATATGGATCCCCAGCAGGCCATCGGCGTCGGTCGATCCGGGAGCTACCCGACCACCGGAAACTGCCTGACACGGGTCGAGGATTTCGACCTCTCGCGGGACGAGGCTCGAGACATCGTCGCCACCCTCGCCATCCGCATGCGCTCCTGGCGTGCCGACTTCGTCGCCGACGGAGTCGACGATGCGACGGTCGAGCGGCTCGCACGCGCATTCTCGAAAGACCTCGACTGACCTCAGGCGCGGCGGGATTCCGCCGAACGCGCTGAGGACGACCATCGGTCGGGATCAGCGCCGATGGATGCAAGTCGATCTCAGCGAGGACCGACACGAGGTCCGGGCTTATCTTCCCGTTCCCGGGATAACCCGCTTCAGCGACAGGGTCGGCCCGGATGGCAGTTCGGGTTCCCGCCCGATGGCGGAGCCTGCCTCTGCTGGCGCTGAGCCGCCTGCTGTTGCTGCTGCATCATCTGTTGCCGCTGGGCGGCCTGTTGCTGTTGTTGCTAGGCCTGTATCTGCTGACGTTGCATCATCTGCTGGCGCTGGTGCATCTGCTGGCGCTGGGCCTGTTGCTGCTGCTGCTCCATCTGCATGCGCTGTTGCTGGCGGTTCTCCTGGATCTGAAGCCTCTGCTGCTGGCGTTGCAGGGCCTCGGAATCGGGGCCGCGTCGCGGCGGCTGGCCGGGCGCCTCGCGATTGGGGTTGGCCGGCTCCCGTCTGGCGCGTTCGGGGCCGTTCGGCTCGAAGCCCGGCCGGGCCACCCGATCACGGCCCGGACGCCCCTCGCGGGCGCGGTCGCTTTGCGGCTGGTCGAGGGTGGGACGCAGCTGCGGTCGTTCGGCTTTGGCGGCGGCGCGGGCCGCCTCCCGGCGCTCGATCCGCTCCCGGCGCAAGGCTGCGCGGTCGGCGGGATCGGCGTTGCCGCGTCCGGCTCCGGGGCCGGCGGAGTTCACCGCATCGGGCGGAGCACGACGGTCGGTGGCGGCCTTCCGGTCGGGCCCGGTCTTGCCGTCCCCCTGGCGCACGCGGTCGGGCGGTCCGCCGACGTCGCCGGACGGGCGCGTGTTCGCGACCGGCCTCGGCTCGGGCAAAGCCTTCGGGTCCGGCCGCGCGGCGCGCGGGTCTGGGACGCTCAATGCGGGGAGCGGGCGGCCGATGCGGGGATCGTTCGGTCTTTCGTCGCGGGCGCCCGGCGGCAGGCCGGGGCGGTCGCGGCGAGGGCCGTCGGCGTTGGGGCCGGCGTCATGACGGCCGGCGCGGTGCGACAGGGAGGGCGGCAGCGCCACCCGGGCGGCCAGGGCAGCAGCGCCGAGACCGGCCGCACCTCCGATGATCGCGGCGGCCGAAGGTCCGCGAGGCCGCTCGATGACGCGCCGGTTGATCTCGTTGATCACGACCGTGTTGTGGATGTTCCGGTAGATCACGTTGTCCGGCGGCGCGACGATGTAGGCGGGGGCGCTCACATAGGCCGGGACCGGCTCGAAGAGGGGGACGGGGAGGGCGAACAGCTCGTCCTCG
>NZ_JADIJP010000059.1:0-6919 GCF_017355285.1 Methylobacterium sp. SD274
CTTGGATCAAGCAGCACGGATCGTGTTACCCGCGACAACACTTTGTCGGTCAGCGGATCGGTCAGTGGAGTTGCGGAAAATGCGGTCGTCAGCATTGCCGTTATGCGCAACGGCGACCTCGTCACCACCCTGACCGGTTCGGTTCAGAACGGCATCTTCACCACGAATACCAGCCCGGCACTGTCCTCGACGGGTACGGCAGGTACGGAGTACACATTCTCAGCTTCTGTCACGGATGTGAACGGTAACAAGACCACTCAGAGCTTCGGTGTCACGGTCGATCGTCTGGCAGCCGAAGCCACCATTGGATTGGTGTCAGGTTCCGACAGTGGTGCCACTAACGACACGACACCAGACTTCTCCGGTGTCACCGAGGCTGGCGCGACAGTCGATGTGTTCCTGAATGGCGATCTCATCGGCACGACGGTCGCCAACAGCAGCGGCGGCTACACGCTGACCTTTGCTGACACAGGTCTTGATCCGCTTGCCAACGGCACCTACACGCTGACAACCATCACGACCGACGTAGCCGGGAACATTAAGTCGAGTGCGCAAGGCACGTCCTTCAGCGTCGACACCACGGTGCCGACCGCCACGATCACCCTGGCCGACAGCGCGCTGAGCGCCGGTAAGACCACCCAGGTGACGATCACCTTCTCGGAGGCGGTCGACGGCTTCACCCTGGCCGACCTGACCCCCAGCAACGGCAAGCTGAGCGGTCTGAGCGCCGCCAGCATCAACCCAGTCACGGGAGCGGTGACCTACACCGCGACGCTGACCCCCGCGATCAGCACGGAATCCGCCGACAACGTCGTCAGCCTGTCCACGGGCTACACCGACGCGGCCGGCAACACCGGCACCGTGGCGACCAGCGCCAACTACATTGTCGACACCAAAGTACCGACAGTGGCTTCTGTGGCTGTGTCTGGGCCTGGTATAGCAGATGGCTCAGGAACGTTGGTCACTGGCCAAACAGTGTCCTTCGCTTTCGATATATCGGAGGCAGTACGCGTAGCCGGCATTGCTGGGTTGGTCTTAAACCTCAGCAACGGAGCTACCGCGAGCTACAACCAGAATGCATCAACTTCGACAACGCTCGTTTTCGATTACACAGTACTAGTCGATCAGGTCGCTGGTGATCTTGTAATAGAAAGTGTTTCTGCCAATGGCGCTGTAATTACTGATCTAAATGGAAACACATTCAATGTTGATGGATTTGTTGTTAATCCTTCCGGTACTCTGAGGATAGATGGATATACTGGAACGCAGGGAAGCGATAATTTCCGCGGTACCGCGGGGGCCGAAACCTTTATTGGATTGAGCGGTGACGATACCTATTTAGTTAATAACGTCGATGACCAAGTCATTGAGGCACGTAACGAAGGCACTGATACGGTACGGACCAGCGTGGACTATACGCTCATGGCAGGCCAAGAGATCGAGGTGCTGCGCGCCTTAGGAACGGTCGGTCTGAAGCTCACTGGCAATGAGTTTGACAACAGAATCGTTGGAACGTCTGGGAACGACGTCATCAACGGTCAAGCGGGCGCAGACTTGATGTTCGGGGGGCGTGGCGACGACGACTATTTTGTCGACAACGTGAACGATCTAGTGACCGAAGCCGCTAATGAGGGTAAAGATACTGTCTATACATCTGTCAGTTACACACTGAAGGCTGGCCAAGAGATCGAAACTCTGCGAGGTTCGGGTTCGACAGGTCTGACGCTCACCGGCAACGAGTTTGGTAACAAGCTGGTTGGAACTGATGGGAATGACATCCTGAACGGTAAAGCAGGAGCAGACACGCTCTCCGGTGGCTTCGGCAACGATAAATACTATGTTGACAATGCGAACGATCAGGTGACCGAGATAGCCGGTGAAGGTAGCGATATAGTCTATACTAGCGTCAGCTATACACTGGGTGCAGGTCAAGAGATCGAAACCTTGTCGTTCATAGGCTCAAAGGGCCTCACACTGACTGGTAATGAGCTTGCCAACACCATTGTCGGGGGCGCTGGAAAAGACGTGCTCGTCGGCGGACTTGGTCGGGACGTGCTAACTGGTGGTGCCGGAAGCGACACCTTTACCTTCCAGACACTAAACGACACTGTCACCGGAGCTGCGACACGCGATATCATCCAGGACTTCAAGATCGGAGCGGACCATATCGATTTGTTCGCGATCGATGCCAATTCGAAAGTTTCTGGTGACCAGTCGTTCTCGTTTATCGGCGCGAGTGCTTTCACCAAGGAGGCGGGACAGCTCCACACAGTTCAATCCGGTGGCTCGACCATCGTCGCGGGTGACGTGGATGGAGATGGGAAGTCTGACTTCCAGATCCTTCTTAAGAACGTGGTCGATGCCCTGCACGCAAACGACTTCCTCCTCTAGTCGGAGCGACTGAATCGAACGACTGGCTTCAGCCCAGAAGAAATGAGCTGAAGGCAAAGCGAGCGAGAACGGCAGGCGGAGAGTGGGTGGTAGTCAATTTACCGACCACTCTCCGACTTTTTTTATCGATAAGACTGAGACTCCCTTGGAGTTTCTGAGCGTGTTGTAAGCTGACCTACCCCCATTAGGTGGCCTAGTTCAAATCTGACGAACTCATGGCCTTTGTCCGAACGAACATGCCCCGGCACGCCGCGCAGGATGAAGAGATCCGATAAAAGGTCGATAACGTCGGTGGAGTTGAGCTTCCGGTCGATCCGGATTGCGATGCATTCCCTGGTGAACTTGTCGATCACGTCCAGTAGCGTGTCGCCAGCGCGATAGTGTTGGCGGTGAGCGCTGCATCGTCGGATCGGCCCTTCGCTGACCTGACCGGCTCGCGCACCACTGCGAGATTGTCGAGACAGGCAACGAGAGGGGCCTGTCGCAAACGCGCGGCGTTTACCCCGCGTTGACCATACGGCCTGCATGGCGCTTCCGCTCGTAGAGGCCACTTATGATCTTGTCCGCCATCGCCGCCAAGCTTAAGCAGCGTGCTAAGAGCGACTTCAGGGGTCGGCATTACAAGGCGGCGCTATCCGCTGAGCTACCGTGACATCGAGAAGCTGTTCCTGGAACGCGGCATCGAGGTCGATCACAGCACCCTGAACCGCTGGGTTCTGGCCTATGCTCCCCTGATCGAGAAACGGCTGCGCCAGTTCCGCAAGCCGCCTGCGGTTCGGTCTGGATCGACGAAACCTACATCAAGGTGCGCGGCGAGTGGCGCTACCTGTACCGAGCCGTCGACAAGCACGGCAATCCGGCTGACTTCCTGCTCTCCGCCAACCGGGATCTAGACGCCGCCAAGCGCTTCTTCCGCAAGATGCTCTCGGCCGAGCCCGTCTTTGCTCCGGACCGCGTTGATACCGATGGCGCCGGCACCTACTCGCCGGTCATTACGGAGAGCCGAAAGGAGGGCCTGCTGCTTCGCGCTCTGCTTCGGACTTCCAAAGGCGAACGAGGCGTGACGTTAGAGGCTGTTCTGCGCCTCACGTCCAAGATTGCGACAGGCCTATCCTCACTCTGCCGGATCGCGCCGAGCTCCTGTGCTACGATTTTCATCATGGCGCCGGGCAGCGGACGCTGCAGCTCAAGGGCGATCTCGGTCGGCGCCTCAAGCCACGTCCGCCACTCATCCGACGTCGTCAGCAGGACGGGCATTGCCGCCGGGTGGACCGGGCCGACGATTCCGTTTGCATCGTAGGTGAGAAATCAGAACAGCCGGTGCTCGGCCTCCCTCCTATCGGGGTTCTCGGACTTGGTCCCACGCACGCCGGTCCAGGGCCGCCAGATGTCGGCGAAGGCAAACAGCGGCCGGTCGTCATCGAGGGCGAACCACGTTGGTGTCTTCTTCGGCTTGGTGACTGCGTACTCGCTGAACGACGACACCGGGACGAGGCAGCGGTATTCCGGCTTGAGCCAGGGTCGCCAGTGTGGGCTCTTCACGATCCGCACATTGGTAACGGGGTGCTCCCCGTACTGCTTCGGGCCGGGGATGCCCCATCGGAACATCTCAAGGGCCCGCCTGCCCTCTTCGATCCGCACGATGTGCCATCTGGTCGGGGAAGATGCCGGGCATCCTCGGCAGGTTGCCGGCGCAATCCTCGTCCACGCCGAAGGTCTTGCGGATCTCCGCTTGTGACGTGACCAGACTGTAGAGGTTGCACATCGCTCACGTCCTCAAGCGGCTCGGGTAGCCCACTCGTATCGAGATTGCCAGGCATCCCGCTCTGCCCGAACCTCGACCAGCTCGCGACGTAGCGCCTCGATTTGGGCTTGCAGCTCGCCGGCATCCACGGCGAGTTCAATGCACTGCTCCTGAGCATCGGCAAGTTGGGCGCACAGCTCGGTATTCTCGACAGCCAGGGCGAGGAATCGGGCGTGCTGTGCCGTGTCGGTCATGCGATCCCCTGCCCCAGGCCAGTGCTAGAGCGGTGTCCGATCGGCTTGAATCGACCGGGGTTTTGGGGGCGGCGCAGATGTGATTCGATGCGCGGCTTTCCGAGGAGGAGAGCCGGATGCCCTCAGCCCTGTCAGTCGATCTGCGTGAACGGGTCGTGATGGCGATCGAGGCAGGAGCCTCGCGCCGGGAAGCCGCCAGACGGTTCGAGGTTAGTCCGGCTAGCGCCGTGCGCTGGCACGAGGCCTTCATGCGGGAAGGACGCACATGGGCCAAGCCGATGGGCGGCGATCAGCGCTCGCACGCCATCGAGGCCCAGGCTGGCCTGATCCGGCGGACCTATGAGGCCAAACCGGAACTGTTCCTGCGGGAGCTACGCACCCATCTGGCCGAACGCGGCCTGCGGGTCGGGGTCAGCAGCCTGTCCCGCTTCTTCAAGCGCCACGGCATCACGCGTAAAAAAACACCGGCCACGCCGCAGAGCAGGATCGAGAGGACGTGAAGGCCGCGCGCCTGGCCTGGTTCGAGGGCCAGCTCGACCTCGATCCAGACCGGCTCGTGTTCCTGGACGAGACCGCAACCAACACGAAAATGACGCGTCGCTACGGATGGGCGCCGCGTGGCAAGCGCTGCCGGGTGGCCGTGCCGTTCGGTCACTGGAAAACCATCACGGTCACAGCGGGACTGCGGGCCAGCGGCCTGACGGCGACCGCGCTCTTCGACGGCCCCATGACCGGGGTCCGCTTCCGCCGCTATGTCGATGAGACCCTGGCGCCGACTCTGAAGCAGGGTGACACAGTCGTGCTCGACAACCTGCCCGCCCACAAAGTCAGCGGCATCCGCGAACGCATCGAGGCGGCCGGTGCCCGCCTGCTCTACCTGCCGGCCTACTCGCCCGACTTCAATCCGATCGAACTGGCCTTTGCCAAGCTCAAGGCCTGTTTGCGAGCCCAGGGCGCCCGCACGGTTGTGGAACTCTGCGACACCATCAAGCAGGCCTTCAGGCGCTTCACACCGAATGAGTGCCGCAACTACCTCGTGGCCGCAGGCTACGATGCTTTCGATCCAACCTGATCGGATGCCGCTCTAGCCTGATATGGTATTGATCGCGATAGGTTCAAGAATCTTGTGAGAGCCAGTTGCCCAGCCTCGAAGCGTTCCCATCAATTCGCTAAAAGTGAGGATTGCTCTATTACCAGCAAAGTGCCTCGCCTTAGAACAATAGCTGTGCTTTCACGTCCAAGCGTTGGACGCCGGCACAAAGAGGGGCCACTCTCTCGAGCAGCCCCTCCATTGCCAAGCCACGGTCGTGCGTGACCAGAATTGCGCCGGTTTAAGCGGCGCGGACCTCACCAGAGGTGAGCATCCAGGTCAGCAGCGCGGACGACCGCAGCGTAAGACAATGAGACACTGGATCACCTCCTTTCGTTCGTTACTCGGAGAGCCCGATTTAGGGGGAGCACCTCGAACCCGCAAGAACGTTGGGCTTGTGCCTTCTGCATATGAGGAATGCGAGCGACATGAACTCGCTACGTTGAAGTTGGAAACTTGCGATGCTTGATCAGGCGAGCTTCAACCCAACTTGGCCGCTTCTCGTCACTTCAATCCTGCTCGCAAGCAGACGGTCGTCGTGCTTAGATCAAGCTGTTTCGATACGGCACTACAACCTTATTTTAGGTGGCAGGCCGCCCTGTGACTCGGCCGCCCGTTGCCCCTTCGTTGCTGGCTTGGGTCTCAGGCATGAACAGCCAAAACAGCACAGCACCGAGAACGGCTACTGCCGTGAGGGTGAAGAAGGCAGCGTTGTACCCGGCCCACACCACCAATACGCCGGCGAGGGCCATGCTCATCACACCGCCAATCCCATGCACCGTGCCGACCACTCCCTGAGCCGCCGCGAAGTGCCCACTTCCCCGCGTCAGATCGGCAACCACGACCGGGAAAAGGGCCCCGATCAGCCCAGCACCGACGCCATCGAGCAGCTGCACGGTGATCAGCCATGCTGTGTTGTCGGAAAAAGTGTAGAGTGCCCCACGCAGCGCGAGCGCTACGAAGGCAGCGAGCAGCAGCGGCTTGCGCCCCCACGCATCCGCCCGAGCACCTGCGAGGGCCGCCACAGGAACCATTACCGACTGTGCCGCGATGGCGGATGCCGCAGTCAAGGCGATACCCTGTCCGACGTTCTGCAGAGCGAGTTTCTGCGACACCAGCCCTAGCATGGACGCGTTCGCGAGATGGAAAAGGGAGCCACAGGTCGCGAACACCATAAGAGGCCGGGAACTTAGCAGCAGGCTCCAGGCCGACGGTCGCGCGCCCTGCGCTGCGTCCCCAGGCAAAAGACCTCGGGCAACGTCGTGGTCAATTGCGGCCGAGGGGACAGCAGCAGCGGCCGCTACGCTGGCGATCGCGGAGAATCCCATTGTCCAGAATAGGACCGAACTGCCCAGGAAAGGCGCGGCGAGCAGGATCACTAAGAGCGTCTAACAGAACGGCACGAAGCTGGAAGTTCAGCGTTGGTTTGGCATGGCCAGA
>NZ_JADIJP010000006.1:0-224396 GCF_017355285.1 Methylobacterium sp. SD274
GGGAGCGATGCTGCGAGCGTTACGAGCTCAGCATGCGTCAGGCCCTCAACCCAGGCTCTGACGGGCGCGGGGAGGGTGGACGTGTCCGCAGCCGGTCCCCCGGCGACGAGGTGCCGGGCGTACGACACCAGTGGCACTCCGACTTGGTGGCGGGGTGCGGGCTCCCGGTAGGGCGCCGGGGCAACCGCCGGTGCCGGGGCATCGAGGTACTGAGATGCCGCCTCCGTAGCTGGCAGGACTGGGGTCGTGACACCCGTCGCGGACTGGACCGCACGGAGAACCCAGCGGCCGCTCTCCCACACGAACGCAAGGACGGTGGCGACGGCGGCTGCGGCGATGGCGAAAACGCGGGCGAGAAAATTCATGGCGGTGGTCCTGTGCTGGGGGTGACGATCTCGATTGTCCGGGGCGCCTCGCAATCGACAAATCAGGCCGCGGAGAAGATGCGCTCGACGACCGCCCGGGGCAGTTGCTTGTGGTGCACGCGGAGCAGCCTGAGCGCGTGACTCGCCTGGGCGACGTCGAGCTCCGGCAGCGCGTCGAGGACATGCCCGTCGATGGTCGCGCTCTTACTCCAGCCACGGCCGTTTTCGAGCGTCGCCCAGTCCGCGTCCTCGCGCGTAATCAGGCGGACCCCTTCGAGAGCCAGGGTCCTGATCTCGGGACGCTCGGCCAATGCCCGCTCCTTGTCGTGTACGAGGGCCAGCTTGCCCTCGGACCGCACGACGTTCTTGCCCGCGCGTTCGACGAGGGACAGCAGTCGCATTGCATCCGCGACGTCGAGGTCCGGGCGCTGGAGGAGACCTTGAGCCTCATCGACGTCGACCCTGCGTGCCCAGGACCACCTGCGCGTGGTGAGAGAGTGTTCGGCCTCGGACCGGGCCCGTGCAACGAGATCGGCGATCCGCTGCGCCTCCGCTACCCGCGCCGCTTCCTCGCGAACACGATCTGCCGCGTCCGCCGCTGCCCACCTCGCATCGCGCTCCGCGACCAGGGCCGGGATGGTGTCGATAGCTGTCTGGACGGCGGCGATGTCGTGGTCGGGCTGCTGCCAAAAAAGGACGTTCTCGCTTTCGCGCGTGAGACCCAGGTCCCAAAAACAGACGACCTCCGCGTCGATAGCCTGATCGAACGCCGGCGTCCGGACGGCGCAGCTCAGGTACCGCTCACCATGCCGTGTTTGGAGCAGCTCTCCCATCTGCCACTGGAGCCCAAGCCACGCTGGCGGCTGGACGTAAGGGGGGAGTGGGGGCGTGTAACGGGGCATTTGCGAATCCTCGGATCGGCGGATCTGAGTAATGTAGACCTAGTCGTACAAACCGCAACCGGGGACCATCAGGCTCTTTCGACAACACCGCACGACGATTTCGACAACGATTTGAACAACACGGTGTTGTTGAAACTGTTGTTCAAATGGCAAAAAGCCTGAAGATATCGCATTGGTTGTATAACATCAAAGGCATAATTTGGGAGGACCTGTAAATTCGATCGCTGGTTGCGATATAATGGTCTCGGCAGATTCGCGGAGGGGTTTGATGGATGGTCGAGTTGACGGAGGGGGACGTCCGAACGTTGCTTCGCGGGGCATGCCGCCGTGCGGGGTCGCAGGACGCCTGGGCACGCCAGACGGGGCTGTCCCCGCAGCACGTGTCCGACGTCCTGCTCGGACGGAGGGAGCCGGCCGGGCAGGTCCTGAGAGCTCTGGGGCTCTCGCGCAGGGTCCGGTACGTCGAGACGGCCGCCGGGGACCCAAGCGCTACTGCAGGATCCCCCGAGCCCGGTGCGAGGAGTACCTCAACGACGGTCTGACCTATCGCGAGATCGCCCGCGTCGAGGGGTGGGACGAGAAGACGATTGCGGTGCACTGCAGGGGGCTCGGGCTCACATCCCAGCCACGCCAGCCAGTTGTCACGCTCTTAGACGTCGAGAGCGCGCGTGAGGGACGGGAGACTGTCCGAGAAGTCGCGGACCGCCTGGGCGTCACGATCCAGGCCGTGCACATCTGCGCGTACCGGAACGGCACCAGGATCCCGCGGCGTCCCTCACGTCTCGACTACGAGACAATGAGAAGGGTAGTCCTCGCGCACGCCCCGCTCTCGCAAGCCGCCCTGGAATTGGGCGTCACTCCCGAGACGCTCTACCGGCGCGCCGGGCAACTTGGTCTGCCTGGTGACCGCCGCGGCCGCACGCTGCTCCGCCGTCGCGAGGGGGGCGTCTGATGTGTGACCTGACCTCTGATTTGCAGCGTCTCGGGATCGCCCAGGTCCGGGCCCGCCTGACCCAGGCACGGGCCGCCGCGCAGGCCCTGATTGACGATGAGGCGTTGCCGGAGATCCGTCGCGATCGTCTCGCGTTCGCACTGGACGAGATGGACGCCCGCCTCCTCGACGTGGCCCGCAACGGCCTCTTCCACCTTGCCGGTGAAATTGAGGCCGCCCAGGAGCCCGTCGAGGAACGCGTGGACCTGGACGCAAACAGGTCACCCGAGGAGCGCGCCGCGGTCGTGGGGATCCTCGACGAGCTCCTCGCAGGCGAGCCCCCCGAGCCCCCCGATCCGGTCGCGTCCGAAATGCCTCGCCCGCTGCCGCCGCCGCTCCCGCCAGGTGCCCGGGGCGCACTCACCAGAATCTAGACCGCCACATTTCGAAGCCTGGGCGCCCGGCTAGGGGCACAGTTTCCCGCAGCCCCCACGGACACAAGACCTCGCAACATGCGTATCAAGACAGTCGACTACCGGCCCGTGCAGGCCGTCATCACCGCCACTCTCACGGAGGCTGCACCCTTCGACATCTCGCCGTCGATGCGGGCCCAGGGCGTCATCCACGACCTGATGCGGGCCGGCTACGTGATCTCCCTGGCATCCGCTGACCCGGTCCTAGGAAACGTCATCATCCTCGATGCGGAAGGCGAGGATGCCATCCGAAAATTTGCAGGCATCCGCGGGGAGGAGACCCAAGCAGATGAGGACGATGCCAGGGGGCCAACCCTTGCCCCCAGGGACGTCCACACCCTGCCAGGCGGCCGCCGGTCCTCAGTCATGACGCTCAACGAGAAGCGCATCCTCCAGGCTGTCGTCGAGATCGTCCCGAAGGCCAAGCCAGCGGACGCGGCTGGCGGCAACTCCTTGAAGTCGATGACCGTGAACGTAGTCGTGTTCGAGGAGCCCGACGAGATCGACAAGGACCTGCAGCGGCCGGTCCCCGCCCAGGGTTAGCCATACAGGCCCCTGGGCGCTCAAATGCGAGCGCCCAGGGGCCGTAGGGGTCACCGCGTAAGAACGCGTTCCTCGGGCTGCGTGTCAGATGAAGCCATGCGTTCCAATATTTCGTCGAGGCTCACCGGCCGGTAAGACCACACGTCGACCCCAACGTCTTGAGACTGCGTGGTGCCCGGCAGGAGCCCGTGCGTGTGCCCAAAGAGGTGGAGGCTGCCCCGGAAAGCGCGTGGCCACGAACGCATCGGGTAATGGCATAGTATTAGGTGCCGGTGCTCGATGGAGATCTCATGGATCCCCTCGTGCTGCTCGTCCCACCCGAGTCGGCGGTTACGCTTGTCGTGGTTCCCAACGATGAGGATCTTGCGACGGCCGTTAAGGCGACGGAACGTGCGTTCCAGGTACGCCAGGTCCTTGGATAATGAGAAATCGCCCAGGTGGTAGACCGTGTCCCCGGGGCGCACGATGGTGTTCCAGGCCTCGATCAGGAGCTCGTCGTGCTCCTCTATGCTGGCGAACCCAGGGCGTAAGCCGTGCAGTATGCCGGCATGCCCAAAATGCGTGTCTGCGGTGAAGAACGTGGCCATGTCGGCCTCCAAAAAATGGAGGCTGGCGCGCACGCTCAGGTCCTCCTCAGATGACGGGAAAGGCGGGGGCGTGCGCCATGGATTTTCGCGACATGGGGAGGCCTCGGAGGCGGGGTGAATATGGACGATCGCAGCTCGCCGGAGGGTGGGCAAGCGCGACGTTTGGGCAGAGTAAAGAAATCACTGGGCGCATTTCGAGATCGACTCGGCCGCCAGTTTGTTCTTCATTCGTTCTCATGATCGAATCGATGGAGCACGCCGTGGACGAAATGGAACGCGCCTACTTGGAGGCCTCCGGCGGAGATGCGCGGGACGCCCTGCGCCGGGCCCTTGGCGATGCCCTGCAGGAGATCGCCACGGTCGACCGACAGGTCAGCCGGGGTTTCGGGCGGGCGGGCAAGCCGGCCGATCTCGCCCGCAAGCTGGGACGGGACCGGCGTGACCGGCAGAATCAGGTGACCGCCGTCTGACGCGCGCGCTGGCGTGACGTCCGCCCCTCCGCCCAAGCTTTCTCCGAGGCAGCCGCGCGCCTGGCCTTCTCGGCCTCCGGGTCTTTGACCCCACGCTGGCGGAGGTTCTCCGCGACGAGCATGGCTTTGAGCGTCTCGCTGTCCGGAAGCTCCACGGCGCGGCGCGCGACCACTAGTGCGTCGGACCAGGCCAGCAGGGCAGGAGCCTTCAATTCAAGCATCTGGTCGCCTGTGTATCTACGGGTCACCCCGTTCCCGTCTACGACCTGAAGCAGGTCCGAGTTGGCGTGATCGAGGACCATCCCGACCTGGGCCGCGGGTATGGAGTGGTCCTTCTGGCTGACGGTCGCGAATGCCCGGCGGACGTCATGGGGAGAGGCGCGACGCCCGGGCATGGCCGCGACTGCGTGCGTGAGCGTGTCCTCCGACATGTGCTCGACGGTGCCCCCGGCGCGACGCGGCCGCATCCCCGGGAACAGCCATTCCGAACGGGGGCTGGCGTCCGAACGGGGGCTGGCGTCCGATGTGGTCCGTCGGAGGTACGCCTGGATGCGCCACCAGACATGCGGGGGGAGCGGCAGGGCATGCGACCCGCGTCTCGGATCCTCCGCCGTCGGGGACCCGCGCGAGATCTTGCGATGGCCTTGCCACCAGAGTCCCCAGCCCTCACGGGAAGCCCACGGCTCGAACTCGTCGACGCGCGCCTTGACGACGGAGAGCCGTCTCTGCGCGGTGTAGATGAGGAGCTCGATAGCCATGCCCACGCTATCGGATAGGACCCCATGCTGCGCCACGGCGAGCATATGCGCGACCTCTGGCAGGAGCGGGAAATGTCGGCGGGCCTTCACGCTGCCCAGGCGGGGAGCCTTGAGCCCGAGCATCGCCCCGGCCTTCGCGCCGGACCTCCGGATCTGACCGGGCTCGGCCATCCATTCCCAGAAGCGCCTCGTCACCCTGACAACATCCTTTGCGGTGCTGCGCTTGTCCTCGGAGACCAGGGCCTCGACGATGGCGGCGACGTCCGGTGCCTCGATCCTTGAAACGAATCGCCTGTCCAGCGTCCGCATGGCCGGGCCCCCGACGACGCCCGCGTAATTCCGGACCGTCGCGGACCTCAGGCTCCCGGCCTCGGCCTCGCGCCTCATCCAATCCTTCCATGCGGTGCGGGCCTCACCGTACGTCCACGTCGCCGGCGGTGCGGTGCGGGGCATGAAGTCGGGGACGGCGATCTCCTCGCCTGCGGCCTGACCGCGGCGGCGCTTGGCCTCCCGGGCCACCGCCGCGCGCTTGAGCTCGATCCACTCTCTCGCGGGCTCGCCCTTACCGGCATCGATGTGCCGACGAACCTCGACGGCCACCGCCCGGGCCTGGGAGAGGGACCATGTCTTCGCATCGCCGAGGAGGACGCGATGCTGCTTGCCCTCGTACCTGGCGCGGACATGCCACGACGCGGCCGTGGGGGAGAGGCGCAGCGTCAGGCCGGGGCACCCGCCGTCCGCCACGTCGCGCGCCGGACCGGTTGCCTCCCTGATCAGGGTGGCAACAATGGATGCGTCGAATACTAGAGCGGCCTTAGCTGCCATGTGCCCTCCGGGGTGAGCGTCTGCTCTACCGCGTAGCACACCAGTAGCAATGGATTTCCCGCCCCCCGGCTGTGGATGGTGTTTCGGGATCCAACGCCAGGGTTACGAAAGGCCTGGTTGGACACCCGAAAAACCGGGCCATTCCGTAGGAGAAACGCCTTGCGAATGAGTCTGTTATGGACGGGTGGGGAGGGGCCTGCTACACGGGATTTGGCGCATGACTCCGTAGCTCAGCTGGATAGAGCAGCCGCCTTCTAAGCGGCAGGTCGTTGGTTCGAGCCCAACCGGGGTCGCCATCTCTCCGCCATCACGCGAGGGCCAGTGTAAGCTCCGCCAGATCAGGCCTTGAACGCCATTCCGTGAAACATGCCGTGCGGTGCAGCCAGTCTGGTGTGAGGGTGACCGCAACGTTGGCGTTCTGTTGCATCGATCAGGACTGAATGACCGAGTTCGAGGTGGGCGAGTAATAAAGTGTGCCGGGCTGTCTGTCTGCGAGCCGAAGAACATCAGCGACTTAGCATGACAGGTCGCCACAAACAGTCGGGGCAGGAGTTCGGATCACATCCGCGAGACCCTCAGAAGATCACGGTAGACAGTGACGCCAGGGCAGCAACGATCGGGATCCTGGTCGTCTCATCGTGGACGCTATGATTGCCCGAACAGCGCGATCAGGGCGTGGATCACGCTCGCCCCGCCCACTGGTGCAACGAAGAGCAGCACCACATTCAGTCCGACGATCCAGACGACCGCCCGCTCTTGTGCCTTGGTCATCGGGGGCTTGCGTGAAGGCGGCTCCCAAGCCGGTTCTCGCGGCGGCCTCCAACCCTCGTCCACGAACATCGGCGACCTCATCGCCGACTCAAATCGCATCACCGCATGGCCGGCACAGCGATAGTAGAGCGGAGTAAAGAGATGAGGCAATCGCCTGCGTTGCAAGATGGAAGGCGTCAGGGTCGGCCTGAACTCCGCCAGTCGACAAGCTAAGCAGACCTCGAAGGACTCTCGGCACGGACATCGATCCAGATCGTCTCACCCGATGCCTTCCACGCTGGGCTCGGCCTGCCGGATCGTCATTGCCGCCTGTGCCGGAACGTCACAGCTGAATTTTGCGTTTCCTTCAGCGTGCACCGCGCCAGACTCAGGGAGAAACGCATGAAAGCTTTGACGCTTGCCCTCGCCGGGGCATTGCTCCTCGGATCGCCCGCCCTCGCTGCGGAAGGTGGCTCCGGAACCACGAAGTCCGGCACGATGAACAACACCGGGCCGAACGATGCGGGAGCCGGTTCATCGCCGGGAGCCGCCGGGAGCGGCCCCTCCACGGGAGACAAGAGCCGCTCAGGCACGTCGAACAGCACGGGCGCCAATGATGCCGGTTCGGGGTCGTCTCCGGGAGCATCGGGCAAAGGTACCAGCGCGCCGACCCGCTGACGTCACTGAGGGCGGATCAGGCCTGGGTCTCGTGCGATCCAGGCCTATCGTCGCCCGCCTCGCTACCATCGAACGAGGGGGTGCTTCCGGGTCGGCCGGGAGCACCCTTCGTCATTCTTAGAAGCCGAATCGCACGTAGGGGCGGGGTGCGTAAGCGTAGGGCCGAGGAGCATAGGCGTAAGGACGGTAATAGGGCCGGTAATACGGGCGATATCCGTAACCATAGCCATAAACCGGCACGGGGCGGGGCGCGTGGTAGCCGAACGCGCGGGATGTGGCCTTGCACCCGAACGCGGAGGGGTAATAGCCGTAACCGCACCCGCCGGCAGCCTCGGCCGTGGTGGTTGTGGCGGCAGACATCGTCAGGCCACCAATGACGGCGGCAAGGAGGCCATAAGTCTTGACGTGCTTCATGACACAAACTCCGGATCGCGTCCCCTCGGGATTAAAGCTTCACCGCGGGGCGTGCTGCATCAAGACACCCGATCGCTGAACAAATTCTGACATTTTCGCCGCCTGCACCTCCCTACCGTACGAGGGACCTTGAGCGCGCGATTTCGTGATTGAGAAAGGGTGACCGGGGAGCTTTCGCGAGGGCGTACCGTTCCTGCTAGCCAAGGACGGGATTGACGCGGTCCCCGAATGAGGTCTCCTCACCCCAAACCTCTCCGTTGCGATTGCAGACCGGAAGCCAGCCATGACAGACCTCAAGACCCTGCGCGACGTTTCCGGCCTGAGCCCGGTGCCGGCCCGGCTTCGATCCTCCGCCCTGGTGATGATCGATCTGCAGAACACCTATCGCGAAGGCATCATGCGCCTGGAAGAGGTGGAGCCCGCCATCCGCGCGGCACGCGAACTCCTCGACCGCGCACGGGAGGCCGGCATCCCGATCTTTCACATCCAGCACGATGCCGGACCCGGCTCGCCCTACGATATCGCCGCCCCGATCGGCAGGATCAGTGACGAGGTCGCGCCACGAGACGGCGAGAGGGTCATCGTCAAGAACTATCCTAATTCCTTCGTCGGTACGGATCTGCAGAAGCACCTCGAAGCGACGGGTAAGAAATCGGTTCTGCTCGCCGGTTTCATGACGCATATGTGCATCAACTCCACGGCGCGCGGCGCTTTCAACCTGGGATTCAGCCCGACGGTCGTGGCCTCCACCACCGCGACCCGCGCCTTGCCCGGTCCCGACGGTCAGGTGGTGCCCGCGAATTCGCTTCAGGCCGCGAGCCTCGCGACGCTCGGGGATCTCTTCGCCGTGATCGCGCCTCGGGTCAGCGATATCGCGGAATGACACGGGTGAGTGACACTCAATGGACCTCGGGAACGTGTGCGGCGCAGCATCGTTCGGGTTCTGAAGCAGGAGCGCGAACCATGAAAATCGATACCGTCGCGGATCTCGTCGTCGAAACCCTCCAGCAGGTGGGGGTACGACGGATCTACGGTGTCGTCGGCGACAGCCTCAACGCCATGACCGAGTCGATCCGGGCGAGGGGCGTCATCGACTGGGTGCATATGCGCCACGAAGAGGTCGGCGCCTTCGCGGCCGGCGCGGAAAGTCAGATCACCGGGGAGTTGGCGGTCTGTGCGGGCTCCTGCGGGCCAGGCCATGTCCATCTCATCAACGGCCTGTTCGATTGCCATCGAACCCGGACTCCCGTCCTGGCCATCGCCGCACATATCCCCTCGGCAGAGATCGGATCCGGCTACTTCCAGGAGACAGACCCGAAGGCCTTGTTCGCCCAGTGCAGCCACTATTGCGAGCTCGTCTCCGATCCGTCCCAGCTCCCGTTCGTCCTGGAGAATGCCATCCGTGCCGCGGTGGGACAGCGCGGTGTCGCCGTGGTGATCATTCCCGGCGACGTCGCGTTGAAGGATGCGCCGGCCCGCGCCATTGCTCCCAATGCCGGCCTCCTGCCGGCGAAGCCGACGATCCGTCCCGCCGAAGCCGAGCTCAACGCGCTGGCCGAACTCCTCGACGGCTCGTCAAAGATCACACTGCTCTGCGGCCGGGGATGCGCCGGCGCCCATGCCGAATTGCTGCAGCTCGCCGAAGCTCTCAAGAGCCCCATCGTCCATGCCCTCGGTGGCAAGGAATTCGTGGAATACGACAATCCCTACGATGTCGGAATGACCGGCCTCATCGGGTTCTCGTCCGGCTATGCGGCGATGCGAGGCTGCGACACGCTGCTGATGTTGGGCACCGACTTTCCCTACAAGCAATTCTATCCCGCGAATGCCAAGGTGGCGCAGGTCGATCGACGGTCGAACCAGCTCGGCCGGCGGACGAAGCTCGATCTCGGTCTCGTCGGCGACGTACGGGATACGATCACGGCGCTCCTGCCGAAGCTCGGCGTCAAGTCCGACCGCACCTGGCTCGATGCCAGTCTGAAACACTACGCCAAGGCGCGCGAGGACCTCGACGATCTCGCCACCGGCGCGCCGACCAAGGGCTGGTTCGGCCTGAAATCGGCCAAGGCCCCGATCCATCCGCAATATCTGACCAAGCTCGTGAGCGAAGCGGCGGCGGATGACACGATCTTCACGGCCGATGTCGGTACGCCGACGATCTGGGCGGCGCGCTACCTGAAGATGAACGGCAAGCGCCGGCTTCTCGGATCGTGGGTGCATGGCTCCATGGCCAACGCCATGGCGCAGGGCATCGGCGCACAGGCGGCCTCTCCCGGCCGGCAGGTCGTTTCCTTGTCGGGCGATGGCGGTTTCTCGATGCTGATGGGCGATCTCCTGACACTGCGGCAGGAGAAGCTGCCGTTGAAGATCGTGATCTACAACAACGGCTCCCTCGGCTTCGTCGAAATGGAGATGAAGGCCGCAGGCTATCTCGAAACCGGCGTCGCGCTCGAGAACCCCGATTTCGCCGCGATGGCCCGGGCGGTGGGTCTCCATGCGGTGCGGGTAGAAGATCCGGCCGAACTGGAGGGCGCGATCCGGAACGTGCTCGCCCATGACGGGCCGGCCGTACTCGACGTGGTGGTCAACCGTCAGGAACTCTCGATCCCACCGAAGATCGACGGACAGCAGGTGAAGGGCTTCAGCCTTTACGTGCTGCGTGCGGTGATGAGCGGCCGCGGGGATTCGGTTCTCGATCTCGCCAAGACGAACATCATCCGGTAGCTGAAGCACTGCTTCGAAGGTATCCAGACCGAGCCGTGATGCGGCCTCCAGGCTCAACGGTGGCCGCATCCTCGGACAAAAGATCGGTTTGGCAGCGGGCCGGGAAGCGCAAGCCGGCCTTAGCAACAGGATCTTTGCAGCTGCGGCGGGCGTAATCCTTGCACGGTCTTCCGAAACGGAGGAAGGAGCTTCCATGCGCTACATGCTCGGCTGCAGTCTGTCTTATAACATACTGTCGGACACGACGTTTATCTTCAATATCGAGGTCGCTCGACTGAAGAGCCTTGAGATTCTCAGCGAGACGCTGATTCTCAAGCCCGACCTGAAGCGGGAAATCTACATCTCGCCCGATCTGCAAAACCGCTATCTCGGGGTGAACGTCCCCGCCGGCCAGTTCTCGCTGGAATACAACGCCGAGGTCGAGCTCACCGTCCATCGGGCCGATCCGGCCACGATCAACGAAACGCCGATCTCGCAGCTTCCCCTCGACATCCTGCCGTTCCTGCTGCCCAGCCGCTTCGTCTCGTCCGACCGGCTGACGCCCTTCGCGCAGGCGGAGTTCGGGGCGATGCCCAAGGGGCACCAGCGCGTCAATGCGATCTGCAACTGGATTCACGATCATCTCACTTACCAGCCCGGGACCAGCGACGGCGAGACGACCGCCGATGAGAGCCTGCTCAAGCGCGCCGGCGTGTGCCGCGATTTCGCGCATATCGGGACGGCCTTCTGCCGGGCATTGGGCATCCCCGCCCGTTTTGTGAGCTGCTACGCCCACGGGCTCGTGCCGAGCGATTTCCACGCTGTGTTCGAGGCCTATCTCGACGGCCGCTGGTGGCTGTTCGACGCCACGCGCCAAGCCGATCTTGACGGTCTCGTCCGCATCGGCGTCGGCCGGGATGCGGCCGAGATCGCCTTCTCGACGCCCTACGGCAACATGCAGCCGGTCAACCAGCAGATCCGTATCGCGCGCTCCGACGGCCTCGGCAGCCCGCCCCAGCGCACGGTCGACGCGATCTCGACGGAATTGCCCGCGCCGCATGCGGGAGCGGCCTGAACGTCCGGGTGACGGGATGCCGTGTCCCGTCGCCCGATTTCGGCACCTACGCGCGTCGTCGGCACATGGGTCGGGCCGACAAAGGCGATCGATTCGGTGCCCTGACCTCATGTCGGGGTGGTTCGTCCACACCTCCGTCTTGGATAAGACCGTCTACCAGACGGCCGATGTATGAGATTTCAGTCTAAGCAAGACTTTACGATCTATGATATGCCTCTTTCGGGATAAGATAGACTATCGAATGAGGCACGATGCCAGCCATCCTCCAGACAAAGGGAATGACATTCGATGCATATCGAATGTCTTTTCGGGCAATGCGCTCGCTTTGGCGCGAAACCGGCACTATGATCGCGATTGCTATCACGCAATTTGTGTTGATCAGTTTTGCAGGCAGATCATTTGACAGTCCCTTCATATCGCTGGGTGGACTATTTTACATAGCTTTCTCAATCATATACATTCCTTATTTATTAGCAATCTATCGCCATTGCTTGGACCTTGAACGCTTAAGCATTAGAAACTTGCTCGCTCAGTCGATCCGGGCAAGATATTTTATCGTCTATGAGATAGGATGGCAGCTGATCACATCCCTATGGGGAGAAGCTCAGAAAACCGACTCGCTGCTGCTTATGCTATCGATATTTATCGGCGCGGGCGGCCTCTTGTTATGGCTTAGGATACGCTTGGTCGTCTTGGGACTGATCCTTGCAGTGCCAAACCTGAACGTCACCGCCAAAGACGCATTTCGGGCAACGGAAGGTCGGGCGTGGGACATCTTCTTTATCGCTTTTCGAGCAAGCTTGCCCCTCGTCGTGATCATGGTTGCGGTCATCCTTTCGGTTTCCATCGCAATCGGCCCGCTCTCGGATGAAAATCGATCTCTACAGATCGTCCTTTTTCAGATTGTTTTCTTGCCTATAGGGTTCATCGGCTTGGTTCTGCGCACGGTCGTGGAAGTGCAGATTTTCCAACGGCTCGGACTTCCCAGCCGCCAACATGAGGTAGAATGAACGCCCGGTCGTATGGCTCGATTTTCGCGACGACGATGCAGGAGCGTTAAAAAATGACCTATCGCCACATCGTCGGCCCCAAGACCCATGTCTTCGCCGATCTCGCGACGCTGATGGCCAAGGCGACGCCGCTGCGCTCGGGCGACCGGCTCGCCGGCATCGCGGCGGAATCGGCGGAGGAGGGGATGGCCGCCCGCTGGTGCCTGTCCGAGGTGCCGCTGTCGGAGATCCTGGCCAAACCCCTCATTCCCTACGAGGAGGACGACGTCACCCGCCTCATCCTTGATACGCACGATGCGGTGGCCTTCAGGGAGATCGCCCATCTCACCGTCGGCGATTTCCGCGAGTTCCTGATCAAGGCGTCCTCCGAGACCCTGACCCGGATCTCGCCCGGCATCACGCCGGAGATCGCCGCCGCCGTCTCGAAGATCATGCGTCATCAGGACCTGATCCTGGTGGCGCGCAAATGCCGGGTGGTGACGAAGTTCCGCAACACAATCGGATTGCCCGGCCGGCTCTCCGTCCGTCTCCAGCCCAATCACCCCACCGACGATGCCGCCGGCATCACCGCCGCCATCGTCGACGGCCTGTCCTATGGCTGCGGCGATGCGGTGATCGGCCTCAATCCGGCCTCCGATTCCGTCTCCACCCTGAGCGGCTTGCTCCACCTCTTCGACGACCTGATCCACCGCCTCGCGATCCCCACGCAGGGCTGCATCCTCACCCATGTCACCACCACGCTGGAGGCGATGAACCGGGGCCTGCCGGTGGATCTCGTGTTCCAGTCGATCGCGGGCACGCAGAAGGCCAATGCCAGTTTCGGCGTCACCCTGCCGATCCTGAAGGAGGCGCACGAGGCGGCCCTTGCCCTGAAGCGCGGCACGGTGGGCGACAATTGCATGTATTTCGAGACCGGGCAGGGCTCGGCACTCTCGGCCAATGCCCATCACGGCATCGACCAGCAGACCCTGGAGGCACGGGCCTACGCCGTCGCGCGTCCGTTCCGGCCGCTCCTCGTCAACACGGTGGTCGGCTTCATCGGGCCTGAATATCTCTATGACGGCCGGGAGATCATCCGGGCCGGACTGGAGGACCATTTCTGCGGCAAGCTCATGGGCCTGCCGCTCGGCTGCGACGTTTGCTACACCAACCATGCCGAAGCCGACCAGAACGACATGGACACGCTCCTGACCTTGCTGGGAGCGGCCGGCTGCACCTTCGTCATGGGCATTCCCGGTGCCGACGACGTGATGCTCAACTACCAATCCACCTCGTTCCACGATTCACTCTACGTGCGCGAGGTGCTCGGCCTGAAACGCGCGCCGGAATTCGAGGCTTGGCTCGAACAGATCGGCCTGACCGATGCGGAGGGCGCACTCCTGCCCGAGGGACCGAGCGCCCGCCTCATCGCGGCGGCTCCCGGCCTGTCCGCCCAGAAGGGGATTGCCGCATGAGCGCCGAGGACACCTCCGAAGATCCCTGGGCCAGATTGAGCCGCCTGACGCCGGCGCGGATCGGCCTCGGGCGCGCCGGAACCGGTATGCCCACTATCGAGGTGCTGCGCTTCGGGCTCGCCCATGCACAGGCGCGGGATGCCGTCCACACGCCGATGGATGCCGCTGAGGTCGCCTCCGGGATCGAGGCACTCGGCTATCCCACCCTGACCCTCGCCTCGGCGGCGCCGGATCGCGCCACCTATCTGCGTCGCCCCGATCTCGGCCGCACCCTGGGCGAGGAGAGCGCGAAGACCCTCGCTGAGCGGCCCACCGAGCCAGCGGACCTCGCCATCGTCGTGGCGGACGGCCTGTCAGCCAGGGCAGTGCACGAGGGTGCGGCCGGCTTCCTCGCAGCCTTCAAGCCGCATATCGACAAGGCCGGATGGACGCTGGCTCCCATCGTGGTGGCGACGCAGGGGCGCGTCGCCCTCGGCGACGGGATCGGCGTGGCGCTGAAGGCTCGCGCCGTCGCCGTCCTCATCGGCGAGCGGCCGGGCCTGTCCTCGCCCGACAGTCTCGGGATCTACCTGACCCTGGACCCGCGCGTCGGTCGTTCGGATGCCGAGCGCAACTGCATCTCGAACGTCCGCCCCGCCGGGCTCTCCCATGAGCTCGCGGCGTTCAAACTCGACTGGCTTCTGCGCGAGGCGTTCGTGCGCGGAATCACCGGCGTGAACCTCAAGGATGGCAGCGGGCCGGACCTGGAGCCGCCGCCGCGTCAGCAGGCGATCGGGGACGGAAGCGACACCGCATCCGTCGCCTGACGGAGCATTGTTCGAGGTCGACGGTAGTCGGGCCGAGAAGTGTGGAGCCCTGTGACTGGAATGGGCACACCTCAGTCGGACGCGCTTTCAGTCGACCGAATGGAAAAACCTTTCGCTAAAGCACCATTCTGAGCACATCTCGTGGGCGCGGCCGATGGCGATTGGCTTATACCTGCCGGGGTGAGGCAAAGAGTAGTTGTCCTCCCTCTCTTACTTCGCGCATGGCCGAACCTCGACGCTGTGCCGGCTGCGATAGCTATTCGCGAGGGTCGATCGGATCAGCGTGCTCTCACCGGACATTGCTGCCTGCACCCGGTCCCGGGAAGAAGCGTGGCTGTGGCGGGGTCGCAACACCGCGAAAGCATCCCGACTTCGCCTTGGGAGACGCCCTCATTCGCCGCGATCCCGCCATAAACCGGGACCACCTCAACATCCGCGGTAAACGACAGTTTCCCCAACGCTTTACCGCTGAATTCCGAGACTGCGCTTCACGGTGTCGAACGACGCTTCGCCGGCGTCGCCTGTCATCGCGTTGAGAAACGACAGCCGGGCTTCACCTGTAGCGGCTGAGACGGGGCCGAGAGAGACGATGGACGTGCGTACCACAGACAAGTCGAAGCTTCCGAGCCGTCACGTCACGGAAGGTCCCGAGCGGGCTCCGCACCGGTCGTATCTCTACGCGATGGGTCTCACCAAGGAACAGATTCACCAGCCGCTGGTCGGCGTAGCCTCGTGCTGGAACGAAGCGGCGCCTTGCAACATCTCGCTGATGCGCCAGGCGCAGGCCGTGAAGAAGGGCGTCTCCGCCGCCAACGGCACGCCGCGCGAATTCTGCACCATCACGGTCACCGACGGCATCGCCATGGGCCATGCCGGCATGCGCGCCTCTCTGCCTTCGCGCGAGGTCATCGCCGACTCGGTCGAGTTGACCATGCGCGGCCATGCCTATGACGCCCTCGTGGGCCTTGCCGGCTGCGACAAGTCCCTGCCGGGCATGATGATGGCCATGGTGCGCCTCAACGTGCCGTCGATCTTCATCTATGGCGGCTCGATCCTGCCGGGCTCGTTCCGCGGCAAGCCCGTGACGGTGCAGGACCTGTTCGAGGCGGTGGGCAAGCACGCCGTCGGCGACATGAGCCTCGACGATCTCGACGAGCTGGAGCAGGTCGCCTGTCCCTCGGCCGGGGCTTGCGGCGCGCAGTTCACCGCCAACACCATGGCAACGGTCTCCGAGGCCATCGGCCTCGCGCTGCCGTATTCGGCCGGCGCCCCGGCCCCTTACGAAATCCGCGACAGATTCTGCATGACCGCAGGCGAGAAGGTGATGGAGCTCATCGCCAAGAACATCCGCCCGCGCGACATCGTCACCCGCAAGAGCCTGGAGAACGCTGCCGCCGCGGTCGCGGCTTCCGGCGGCTCCACCAACGCGGCCCTGCACCTGCCGGCGATCGCGCATGAATGCGGCATCAAGTTCGACCTGTTCGACGTCGCCGAAATCTTCAAGCGCACGCCCTACATCGCCGACCTGAAGCCGGGCGGGCGCTATGTCGCCAAGGACATGTTCGAGGTCGGCGGCATCCCGCTGCTGATCAAGACGCTCCTCGACCACGGCTTCATCCACGGCGACTGCATGACCGTGACCGGCCGCACCATCGCCGAGAACATGGAGAAGGTCGCTTGGAACCCGGATCAGGACGTCGTCCGGCCCGCCAACGCGCCCATCACCGTCACCGGCGGCGTCGTCGGCCTGCGCGGCAACCTCGCGCCGCAGGGCGCCATCGTGAAGGTCGCCGGCATGTCGGAGGACAAGCAGGTCTTCACCGGCCCGGCCCGCGTGTTCGACGGCGAAGAGGCCTGTTTCGAGGCGGTCCAGAAGCGCACCTACAAGGAGGGCGAGGTTCTCGTCATCCGCTACGAAGGCCCGAAGGGCGGCCCCGGCATGCGCGAGATGCTCTCGACCACCGCCGCGCTCTACGGCCAGGGCATGGGCGACAAGGTCGCCCTTATCACCGACGGACGCTTCTCCGGCGCGACGCGCGGTTTCTGCGTCGGCCATGTCGGCCCGGAAGCCGCCGTGGGCGGGCCGATCGGCCTGATCCGCGATGGCGACATGATCACCCTCGATGCGATCAAGGGCACGCTCGACGTGGCCGTGACCGACGAGGAATTCGCCACGCGGCGGGCGGAATGGACGCCGCGGACCAACACCGCGACCTCCGGCTATCTCTGGAAATACATGCAGACCGTCGGTCCCGCAGTGGACGGCGCCGTCACCCATCCCGGGGGCGCCGAGGAGATTCAAACCTATGCGGATGTCTAGGACTGACCTTCGCCGGCCCGTGCGGCCGGCAGGGGCCGATCCCGGTCGCGCCGCACGTCGGGTGAGGCGGATGGGAGCGGCCCTCGCGCTGCTCCTCGCCGGCGCCACCTCGGCGCTGGCGCTGGATCCCGCCGCGCGTACACCCGTGCCTGCCACGGGCGGTTACCGCACGGCGCGCGAAGCCCTGCGCTCGGGCGTCCGTGACTACAATGCAGGCGACAAGGAAGGGGCCGCCCGCGCCCTCGAATACGCCGCCGGCCAGGGCCACGCCCTTGCCTTGTGGAAGCTCGGCCGGATGTATGCCGAGGGCGACGGCGTGCCCCATGACGACCTGAAGGCTTTCGAGTTCTTCTCGCGCATCGCCGACGACAACACCGATGACGGGCCGGACACCCAGAATTCAGGCGTCGTCGCCAGCGCCTTCACGGCGCTCGGCACGTATTTCCTCGACGGGATCAAGGGCACCTACGTGCGCCCGAACCCGGAGCGGGCCTACGACATGTTCAACTACGCGGCGTCGTATTTCGGCGACCCGAACGCCCAATACAATCTCGCGCGCCTCTACCTCGAGGGGACCGGTGTGGATGCCGACCCGCGTCAGGCCGCGCGCTGGTTCAATCTCGCGGCCGAGAAGGGCCATGCTCCGGCCCAGGCCCTGCTGGGCAACCTTCTGATGAACGGGCAGGGCGTTCCGGCACAGCGGGCCCGTGGCTTGATGTGGCTGTCGCTGGCGCGGGAATCGGCCCAAGGGCGCAAGGACGACTGGATCGTCACCCTATCCGACAAGGCATGGGCCACCGCCTCGGAAGAAGAGAAGGCCCAGGCTCAGGCCCAGGCCCTCCAGGCTCAGTCGCAGGTCACCGGATCGTCCCGGCGCCGTCGCTAGATCTGCACCCGACCACGTTGGGTCGGGGCACATCACCAGGCCTTTGTTTTGCCGCGCTCTTTTTCGCCGAACCGGCACCTACTTCGGCGGAGAGCGCTCTAGGCGATCCGGGAAGGGCGCAATGGCCGGCTCCCGGCAGGCTCATTTCGTCCGCGCCGCGATCGCCGTGACGAAGGACGGACGCGACAGCATCGCGTCGATATAGGCGGCGAGCTTCGGCCAGCGGCCGGCATCGACCGGCTCCTTGGCGAGACGCAGATTGTGGAAGGTCGTCGCCACCGAGATGTCGGCGATGCTGAACGCGTCGCCCACGAGATACGGGCCGTCGATCTGGCTCTCCAGGTAATCGTAGAGCTTCGGGAACTCGTCCGTTACCGCCTTCACCGCCGCGGCCTCGTCGCCGGGCTTACCCATCAGGACAGGCTTCACGACACGCTCGGCGAAGGGCTTGATCAACACCGCGAACAACTCTGTATCGCCGAACTTGTCGAACCAGACGGCGCGCGCGCGGTCCTTCGGCGCCTGTGGCCACAGGACAGGACTCGGATACTTGGCCTCGATATAGGCCGAGATCGCCGAAGAATCGGCCAGCCGAAAGCCGTCATCCTCGAATGCCGGGATCTTACCGACAGGGCTGCAGGCCTGGAACGCCTCGTCCGGCGCGTGGAAGAACACCGGAACGTGCTCGAGCGTGATGTTCTTCTCGGCGAGGGTGACGAGAATCTTGCGGACGAAAGGCGAATAGCTCGTGCCGTAGAGAATCATGCGAAGGGAAGGCCTGTTGGATCGGGGAGGGTGAGGCGGGCCGCGATGGCCCGTGCCTCGGGTGACCTCAGATAGGGCCCGGATCCCGTTCGATCACCCCATGCACGGCATAGCCGCCGAAACGCTGCGCCACGCGTGCCCGCCGCCGGGAAAGGCGCGCCACATCGGCGAGGGCGTCGGCGAGCCCCTGTCTCGGGGTCACGTGGAACCCGGCGAGCCATCGGTTGAGCAGCCACCTCGCCGGCCGCGGCAGACCGACCTGATCTCCGAAATCGACGATGTGCAAGGAGCCGTCCGGAGCGAGGTGGCCGGCCGCCTCGGCGAGGACGGCCCGCCAGGGCGGAATCATCGACAGGGCGTAGGAGATCACGATCCGGTCGAAGACCGCCTCCCCGAACAGGGCAGCCGGATCGAAGGCCGTGGCATCGCCCCGGGCGAGGCGAATGCGGTGGGCGAGGCCCGCGCGGGCGGTGGCGCGCCCCGCTGTCGCGAGCATCTCGGTCGAGACATCCAGGCCGAAGCATCGGGCGTCCGGATAGGTTCGCGCGATGCGCACGAGGTTGCGCCCGGTGCCGCACCCGATCTCCAGCACGCTCCCCCCGGCGGGAAGCCGGAGATCCGCGACCATGCCGTCTCGGCCGAGGAGGTAGAACTTCCGGCTCGCATCGTAGATGTGCCGCTGGTAGCGGTACATCCGGTCCATCAGCCGCGCCGCCTCGCTCATGAAGAGGCCAGACGGTAGAGGTGGAACGCCCCATAGATCGACGACCGGTCCTGCTCGCCGAGTCGACGGCTCTCCTCCTCGGCATAGTCCCAGGCGCCGAGGATGGAATCCGGCACCCGGCCGGGCAGCCGTCGCTCGTCCGCCGCCGTCCGGAAGATCACGCGGGCGCCAGGCCGAGCCGCGCGGGTGATCTGGGTCCACAGGTCGGTGAGGTCGGCATCCGTCATCCAATCCTGCGCGTCGAGAAGGATGACGGCATCGACGCTGGCGGCCGGGCTCTCCCGCAGGAATTCGGTCATCGATTGCTGGCGGAAGTCGAGGCGGCCGGCGCGCTCGCGTAGAGCCGCGTGGTTCCCGGCCTGGAGATAGGGCGGCAGCGATGCGTCGGGCGCGGTGTCGTAGGCGCGGCCGAAGGCTTGCCAGGCGAAGTAGTTGGACTGGATCGGGAAGCCGCAGGCGAGCCGCTCCAGGCGATGGCGCAAGACGGCCGCCATCCCGCCGGGGCCATCGCCCGCCAGAGCCACGTATTGCGCGGGCGGGATGCCGAGGCCGTAGAGCGAGGCCGGCTGGCGGATGAGCCAGCGGATGAAGGCCTTCTCGAAGAGCGGGGCCAGTTCCTTCTCGAAGATCGTCCGCTGTTCGGCGAGGTCCCGCGCCTTCAGAACGGCACCGAGATCGCAGCCGTAGCGGCGGGCCAGCCAATGGCCCGCGCCGATGAAACGCCCGAGCAGGCCGTAGCGGTAGAAGCCTCGCTCGAAGGCCGAGATGCGACGCCCGCCATCGAGGCGCCGCGTCTCCCAATAGGCCCGGGATGTGGCATCGAGATGGGGCCGGATGTTCTCGTCATAGGCGGCCACGTTCTCGGGCCGGGCGGGGCGGCCGAAGAAGCCGAAGAACGCGGCATGGTCGGGCAGGTGCCGGAGGGCGGCGAGTTTCAGCCTCCCCAGGGCCACATGCGCGCCGTTGAGGTCGACGGCGCTGATCCGTGCCGGGTTGGCCGTGAGGTAGGAGAGCGCGTTGCAGCCCCCCGAGGCGATGGTGACGACGTGGTCCTCCGGCCGCAGCCGGAGCGCCGCCATGTCCACCACCGGGTCTTCCCAGATCTGCGGATAGACCAGCCCGCTGAAGGCCGCCGTGAACAGGCGTTCCGACACTCCCGCCTTCGAGAAGGCCCTGTTGCGATGGACGGCCTGAGTGAGACCCAGATTCGTCTCGCGGCGGATGGCCCGTGCTGCGCGCGTCATGAACGGTCTCACGTCGCTGGTTGGCGTGATCGATTCCAGGGCCGTTACGGCATGTGCATGACCGCCCGGTGACGGAGGATCGTCTCCGAACGGGTCCGATGAGAGAACATTCCTTTACCCGGGGCAGTCGCGCCCGGAACGTCGCTAGCTCAGCCCTCGAACTCGGGCCTCGGATCAGCGCGGTCGCAGCTCGATCGTCACCGGCACGTGGTCGGAGGGCTTTTCCAGGCCGCGCAGATGCTTCTGCACGGAAGCCGAGACCAGACGGTCGGCGGCCTGGGGCGAGAGGAGAAGGTGGTCGATGCGGATACCCTGGTTCCGCTGCCAGCAGCCGGCCTGGTAATCCCAGAACGTGTAGAGGACCGGCCGAGGGTCGCAGGCGCGCAGGGCCTCGGTGAATCCCTCGGCGAGGAGGGCGCGGAAGGCGGAACGGGTCTCGGGCAGGAACAGCGCGTCGTTCACCCAGGCGCTCGCGTCCGCCGCATCCTCGGGCTCGGGGATCACGTTGTAATCGCCCGCCAGCACCAGGGCCTGCTCGTCGGCCAGGAGCGCGCGCGCATGCAGCCGCAGCCGCTCCATGAAGCCGAGCTTGTAGGTGTATTTCGGTCCCGGCGTCGGATTGCCGTTGGGCAGATAGATCGAGGCCACCCGGACGGGGGCCACATCCTCCCCCGAGATCAGCGCCTCGATGTAGCGGGATTGTTCGTCGGTCTCGTCGCCGGGCAGGCCACGGCGGATCTCGCTCATGGTGTGCGGCGCCCGCACCAGCAGCGCCACGCCGTTATACGCCTTCTGCCCCAGCGTCTCGACGGCGTAGCCCGCCGCCTCGATCTCGGCGCGGGGAAAGCCCTCGTCCTGGCATTTCAGCTCCTGCAGGCAGACCACGTCGGGCTTGGCCTCGTCGAGGAAGCCGACGAGATGGCCGACCCGCTGCTTGATCGAATTGACGTTCCAGGTGGCGATCCGCATGGGCTCTGAGATCCGGTCGGAGAGGGCCGCCCGTCATCGGGCCTTCGCGTCGGGCTGGCAAGGTATGCGCACACGAGGAAGATAGGATGTCCGACGGCTGGTTCGCACCGATCCGGGCCTATTGCGAGCGCGGGGATGCGGGCTTCTGGGCCGAGCCGCTGAACGCCGCCTCCAACGCCGCCTTCCTCGTTGCAGCGTTCCTGGCTTTTCGCCTCGCCGGCTCCGGCCCGAGACGAGACCGGGCGGCGACGGCGCTGGCCGGGCTCGTCGCCCTCGTCGGCATCGGGTCGTTCCTGTTCCACACCGTCGCCGTCCGCTGGGCGATGCTCGCCGACGTCATCCCCATTGCCCTCTTCATCTACGCCTATTTCTTTCTCGCCGTTCGACGGCTCCTCGGGCTCACCCTCGTTCCGGCGATCCTGGCGACCCTCGGCTTTGCCGGCTTGGCTGCCGGGCTGGAACCGGCCCTCGACGCGCTCACGGGCCAATCCGTCGACCGCTTGAGCAACGGCTCCATCGCCTACGCCCCCGCCATCCTGACCCTCGTCGGCGTCGCCGTCGGCTTGCTGATGCCCCAGACATGCTCCCTCGGCCCGGCACGGAGCCGCGCCGGCCTCTCGCTCCTCGCCATCGCCGCGCTGTTCGCCCTCTCCCTGACCTTCCGCACCCTGGACGCCGCCCTCTGCCCGAGCCTGCCGATCGGCACCCATTTCCTCTGGCATTGCCTCAACGCCGCCGTCCTGTACGGC
Organism: Methylobacterium sp. SD274; assembly: GCF_017355285.1. Classification (NCBI taxonomy): domain Bacteria; kingdom Pseudomonadati; phylum Pseudomonadota; class Alphaproteobacteria; order Hyphomicrobiales; family Methylobacteriaceae; genus Methylobacterium; species Methylobacterium sp. SD274. The sequence continues at coordinate 22,402 of NZ_JADIJP010000006.1, forward strand.
CTCGTCGCCACGGCGTGGCGCTTCGAGGCGAAGGTGAACGATCGGCGTTCCACGCCCTGAGGAGGAGGGCTCCGTCGTTCTCCGATCGGCCCGCTCGACGCCGCGTCGCGAGGAGCCACAGGTTTTCTTGCACCCCACAGGGATTCGTTGCAGAAGAGCCGGCCGTTCGAAGGAGCGGTGTCACGCACAGGCTCGAACGACGGGTTGCCCGCGCTCGGCCGAGCGAAGTCAAATACGGATCGCGTCCATGTCACAGAGCCTCCGCCTCGGCGTCGCCGGTCTCGGCACCGTCGGCGCTTCCGTCGTCCGGATGGTGGCTCGCCGTGCCGAAGCCATCGCTGCAGCCACGGGGCGCGAGGTGCGCGTCACCGCCGTCTCCTCGCGCGACAAGACCCGCGACCGCGGCCTCGATCTCTCCGGCGTGACCTGGTTCGACGATCCCGTCGCCTTGGCCTCCTCGGGCGAGGTCGATTGCGTGGTGGAGCTCATCGGCGGCTCGGAAGGCCCGGCCAAGGCGACGGTGGAGGCCGCCATCGCGGCCGGCAAGCACGTGGTCACGGCCAACAAAGCGCTGCTGGCCCATCACGGCGCGGCCCTGTCGAAAGCCGCCGAGGCGAAGGGCGTGACCCTCGCCTACGAGGCTTCCGTCGCCGGCGGCATCCCCGTCATCAAGGCCCTGCGCGAGGGGCTCACCGGCAATGCCGTGTCGCGTGTCTACGGAATCATGAACGGCACCTGCAACTACATCCTCACCCGGATGGAGCGGGAGGGCCTGACCTTCGAGGCCTGCCTCAAGGATGCGCAGGCTCTCGGCTATGCCGAGGCCGATCCGACCTTCGACGTCGAGGGGTTCGACACCGCCCATAAGCTCGCCATTCTCGTCAGCCTCGCCTTCGGCGTGGAGATCGACGCCGAGGGCGTCTCGGTGGAGGGCATCTCGGCGATCCAGCCCCTCGATCTCACCATGGCCGAGGAGCTCGGCTACCGGATCAAGCTGCTCGGCGTCGCGCAGGTGGCCGAGGGCGGCATCGAGCAGCGCGTCCACCCGACCATGGTGCCGAAATCCTCCGCCATCGCCCAGGTGATGGGTGTCACCAACGCCGTGACTATCGATGCGGATGCGGTGGGCGAGCTGACGCTGATCGGCCCCGGAGCGGGCGGCGAGGCGACCGCTTCCGCGGTGGTGGCGGACATCGCCGACATCGCGGCCGGCGTCGCGCGGCCGACCTTCGGACGCCCCGCCATGAGCCTCGCGCCGTCCGAGCGGGTAGCGATGCAGCGGCACGAGGGCGGCTATTACATCCGTCTCACCGTGCATGACCGGCCCGGCGTCGCGGCGGGTGTCGCCACGCGGATGGCCGAGCGCGACATCTCCATCGAAAGCATCCTGCAGCGACGCTCGGAGAGCGCCGCCACCAAGGACCCGCATGGCCGCTCCGGCCAGCCGGTGCCCCTGGTGTTGATCACCTACGCGGCCACGGAAGGCACCATCCGCGCGGCGCTCGACGCCATCGCGGCGGATGGACTCCTTGCCGAAGCGCCGCAATTGATCAGGATCGAACGCGAATAAGAAGGCCGCCCATCGCGGCCCAGACACGACAAGGGACGGGACCAGGATGGCGGACGAAACGATTGGGCAGACGGGACATCCGGTCACCCGCACCCTGAGCCTCGAACTGGCGCGCGTGACCGAGCGCGCCGCCATCGCCGCCGCCCGGCTTCGCGGCCAGGGACGCGAGAAGGAGGCCGACCAGGCCGCCGTCGACGCCATGCGGCGCGAGCTCAACCTCCTGCCGATCAACGGCACGGTGGTCATCGGCGAAGGTGAGCGCGACGAAGCGCCGATGCTCTACATCGGAGAGCAACTCGGCACCGGGGCCGGGCCGAAGGTCGACATCGCCGTCGATCCGCTGGAGGGGACGACCCTCTGCGCCAAGGACATGCCCGGCGCCATCGCGGTGATGGCCCTGGCAGAACACGGGTCGTTGCTCGCCGCGCCCGACGTTTACATGCAGAAGATCGCCATCGGCCCCGGCTATCCCCAGGGCCTCGTCGATCTCGATGCCAGCCCGGCCGACAACATCGCGGCGCTCGCCCGCCACAAGGGCTGCGCCCCCTCCGAAATCACCGCCATCATCCTCGACAGGCCGCGCCATATGGGCCTGGTCGCCGCCGTGCGCGAGACCGGTGCCGGCATCCGCCTGATCTCGGACGGCGACATCGCGGGCATCATCCACACGACGAGCCCGGACGAGACCGGCGCCGACATCTATCTCGGCATCGGCGCGGCACCCGAGGGCGTCATCGCCGCCGGTGTCCTGCGCTGCATCGGCGGGCATATGCAGGGCCGTCTGATCCTCGACAGCCACGACAAGCGCGAGCGCGCGGCCCGGATGGGCATCAGCGATCCGAACCGCAAATACGAGCTCGCCGACATGGCGCGCGGCGACGTGATCGTGGCCGCGACCGGCGTCACCGACGGGGCGCTCCTGCAGGGCGTGCGGTTCAAGACCGGCATGATCGTGACGGAGACGGTGGTCTACCGTTCGTCCACCGGCACCGTCCGCCGCATCGTCGGCGAGCATCGCCGCCCCGAGCGGTTCGAAGCGTGACCGCCGTGCCGGACCTCGCGATCCGCGCCGTCCGGCCCGACGAGCGCGAGGCCTGGGAGGGGTTGTGGTCGGGCTATCTCGACTTCTACCGCGCCTCGATCCCGCCGGAGACCCGCGACCTGACCTGGTCGCGGATCCACGATCCCCTCGTGCCCATCCATGCCCTCGTGGCCGAGGATGAGGGCGTCCTGGTGGGGCTCGTCCATTACATCTTCCACGCCTCGGCCTGGACCCGTGGACCGTACTGCTACCTGCAGGACCTGTTCACGGCGCCGTCCTCCCGGGGCAGGGGGATCGCCCGCGCCCTGATCGAGGCGGTGATGGTCGAGGCCCGTCACGCCAGGGCCGACCGCGTCCACTGGCTGACGATGGAAGACAACGCACCGGCCCGCGCCCTCTACGAGACGCTCGCCGACCGGTCGGGCTTCATCCAGTACCGGCGGATCTTGCCGCCGGGCTGAACGGACGACGTGATGGTCGAAAGTCGGCATCGGGTTTGCGCCACGACCACCCGAAGCGGAAGGAGAGCGGAAGTCCGCTTCGAGAAAGCGGGCGCCCTGTGGGGGCCAGCCCTCGATCCGGCTCCGTCTCGTTCGTCTATGCAGTGCTTCCCAGGGGTTCCGTTGCCTCGGCAAACCGGAGGTTTGTCGGCGTCCGCCAGGCAGCCTCGACAGCGCGTCGCTCAATGCGTTCACCGGTCAACGGGATCGACGTATCGACCATGTCGACGGAGAAATCGGCAGCCCAGACTGCGCCCGCCCCCTTGAGGAAGAAGCCGAAGAATAGGCTCTCCGCATCATCATCGACGTCAAGCACAACCTTTCGGGACGTCCAAGGGTTATCGCCGAACAACCAGCCGTCACGGTGGTTCTTCAGGTTGTCATAGGCGAACGTCTCACCGGGTGCGCCGCCAACACTCGCCAAAATCGTTGCCCCATGGCTCACACCTTCGCTGCGAAGCTGAGCGCTGACAGCGACCCTCTTTCCACGATACGGCCGTGCGGAAGCAGTCTGCATGTATCCGCCCATAGCCTTCGTGAGATCTATGTAGCGATCCGCGGAAATCTCTGGGATCAGCCGAATCAGAGCAGCCGATCCACCCGGCGCTCCGGCTTCCGCATCCGCACCATGGTCGTAAGCATCAGGGTACGCTGCCCTGAACTCCCAGACCTTGAGATCCTTCACCTTACGTGTCGCCGATGCAGTCATGCTTTTGGCTCGGGCTGTGAGAACGTTCCAGTCCTTGCATCCGAGCTGACGGGCGACGATGTCGAGACACTCGCCATGTGAGATATCGACGTTCTTGGCTCGCATAGCCGTTTCCAGGGCTTTTGCCATGGATTTTGCACTGCCAACGGAAGTCATCTTGCTGATCCCTACCGGATCGGCCGCAACGTCAGTGCTCGCATTGCCGACTGGCCGACCCTGCAAAAGGGATGGCAGACCTCTTGGAGGATGCATTCACCAAACCCAAGAGGGCGCGAGCGGCCGGCTGCATCAGCCGCTCCGAGGAAAACACCCTGACCGTCGAGTCGTCAAGCTTCCTCGTGGTCGATGAAGGGCCGGATGCGGCCTCGACACGCTGGCCCCATCCATCCCCTCAGGCCCCCACCCGACGCCTATCGCTCGGTGAGCGCTGCCTTGATGCGGTCGAGGTCGAGGGCGCGCCGACCGGTCTGGATCTGCAGGCATTCGCCGCTGAGAGGGCCGATGATGGAGCCGCCCGGATAGACGAGGGACGGCCATTCGCAGGCCTTGTCGCGGAACGCGATCCAGGCCCGCTGAGCGTCGCGCAGGGAGAGGTTGGCGCTCTCGCTCATCGCCGCGCCCAAATCCTTGTAGGTGCGGTTGAGGAGCGTATCCCAGGCCGCGATCTCGCGGGCGTAGCACCCGTTCATGCCCATGGTGGACGAGCCCGAACCGTCCGGCGCATCGATGCAGGGTTGGGAGACACGCCCGATACAGGACAGGCGCGCGCCGTCGTCCTTGGCGGACCCGACGCAACGCTCGATCGTCGCCAGGTCGGACGAGGCCTGACGGCCCGTATCCGTCTGGGCGAGGGCGACTCCGCCCGACGACAGGGTGAGCATCGCCAAGGCGGCGATGCCGTTCGAGAATCCTCCGCGCATCGTGCGGGCTTCAGTTGAAGAGGGTGCCTACGCCGCCCTGCACACGTCCGAGACCCTGCTTGGCCACGGGATTGCCGGGCTCGAGCTGAGCGGCCCGCTGGTAGCTCTCCATCGCCTCCTTCTTGCGGTTCGACTTCTCGTAAGCGAGACCACGATAGGCCCAGGAGGTGGCGTCCTTGTTGTTGACGTTGAGGGCCGCGTTGTAATCCTCGATCGCCTTGTCGAACTGGTTCGTGGCGATGAGGCTCTGGCCGCGCGCGGCGTAGGGCGCGGCGACGAAGGGATTGCGGTCGATGGCGGCGTCGAAATCGCCGATGGCCTGGGTGTTCTGGCCCTGGCGCTGACGGACGAGGCCGCGCGCATGGTAGGCCTCGGCCGATTCCGGCGTCAGGCGGATCGCCTGGTTGAGGTCGGAGGTGGCGCCGTCGAGATCGCCCTGGGCGCGCAGAACGTTGGCGCGGCCGATATAGGCCGGGCCGTAGCTCGGATCGGCGGAAATCGCCTTCGAGAAATCGGCCAATGCCGCGTCGTTGCGTCCGGTCTGGCGGTAGGCGAGGGCACGGTTGTTATAGGCCGAGGCCGAATTCGGATCGATCTGGACGGCTTTCGAGAAGTCACCGATGGCGTCGTTGAACTGGCCCGAACGGGCATAGGCCGCGCCGCGGGTGACATAGGCACCGGCATCGTTGGGATTGCGCTGGATCACCTCGGTGAGGGAGGCGATATTGACGTTGGTGGCACCGGTGGAATCGGTTTCGACCACGGCGAACTGGCGCGTCGCCGCTGCCCCGCCACCGCCATAGGTCTCGCACCCGGCCAAAGCCGCCGCCATCGCCACGGCCCCGATCAGACCCGCCTTCGCGCGCGGCACTACAAACGTCATTGCCCCTCTCCCCTCGGGATCGCCATGCCCCCAAGGCACGCTCCCGTCCGCTGCTATTGATCGTCCCACCCGCCGTCGCGCCTCGAAGCGCTTCGGATGCGGGAAAGACGACGCGTGCCTGCACAATCCCGCGTCGCGGTGAACACGCGCTTAAATTCTGCCGGCTCACCCGCTGAAGCCGCGCGATGTGGCGAAGGTATGGCCCGTTTCCCTACGGCGCGGTGAAGGCGGTCCGGCGTGTCGCGGCAGGCTGAGAGTGTGTCCGGTAAGACGCAGTTTCGATGCTCTGACAGGTGGTCTCCAGCGTCGTAGGGGAGCAATCGAGCGGTAGACCTGAGACAGGCACCCGATGCCGGAGAACGAGGATTCGCGACGGGTTACCGTATCGTCCGCCAGGCCTCGATTGGGTGGCCAGGCAAGGACGAATGAACATTGCCCCCTTGCGCCCCTCGGGCTCCGGCTGGATGCCGCGCTCGGGACGTCATAGCGGACGAGATCGCGCGGGCCGCCCTCGAAGCGAGACGGCGCTGCACCGACCGGCATTTTTCAGCATTACAGTTGGTTATACAGAACAACGACAAACGAAGCATGGACGGACAAAGGTCGAGCGGGGTGAAGTGGCACTGACGGCCCTTGCTCTGCTCGACCTGGATCAGTTTGTGCCTGATCGCCCGTTAAAGCCTTTAGGCCCTAGCGCACCTTTATTTCCTGCTGGATATCCGTGATCGCCCGCTCCGAATGCTCGGCCAGGATACCTTTGACCGATACCGGTGTTGCCGCCCACGTGACCGCGGCCAGGAATACAACCGCCGCAATCGCGTAGGCAAAAGTCTCCATGATACCGAGCCAGCCCAATAGCAATGGCACGAGGCTGATGACCAATGCAGCCCCAACATTCTTCGATATATATATAATATCGATACGAAACAAATTAACGCTAAAGCAAGCGGTTTGACGAATGCGACGATTGTCCGTTCCACGATTCAGCCCCTTGAACAACTGGTACTGGTTGGCGCGCTCATCGGAATGAGCCCTGAAACTCAGCTTTCAGCGGCCACACCAAGCCGTTACGACATTTTTTGTTAAATGTCTGTAAAATTCAATGTATTCCCATGCGAACAACCGGATTAACAAAAGCAAGTTCCCGGAACATTGCCCCGGCATACCGGTGCAAACATACCAATCCGCCTGCCTCGAACTGAACGCAAAGAATAAATATAAATAGATTCACGACATCATGTGCGAGTCAACCATGCGCGGTCGCTAGTGTCACGATTTCGAATAGCAATAATGCGAGTAAATATTCTTCAAGACTTAGTTGTGATGTAAAACCATTCCGAATAACCAAGAGATTCCATATTTTACTTTAGTTAGGATATAACTACGTGGATTCTACGTTATTGTTGCACCAAAAGATTGAAAGTAATAAAATTGCACGCGCGCAGGTTCTTTAACGGAACCATTCAGCGGCCTTATTTGCTTCAGCTTTTTACTAATTTACCTAAAACTAGGCATGAATTCACCTTCGACTATAGCGAAAACGCGATTGCTATCGCACCAGTTCGCTTGACCGCAATTCAGATTGGCGAACGAATAGACTTTCCAGCCCAAGCCGCACCAACGAATAAATTAGCAATGAAATGCGATTTGACACAACAGGCGGTGAGATTACAATATACCACCCACCGCATGTCAGCTATTATATGCTCATCACAATAAATTTGTTCGCATTTATCATATATTATATCAATCTTCACATATTAGCCTCCAAATTCTCAATTGATAGAAGGCAACAGAAAGATACCCGCACATAAAAACGCCACTTGAATACATAAATATGATATTTCACATCATATTTTGTATCATATAAATTCTCAATTGAGAGCATGAATACTAAATTATATAAATCAACACGTGCTATAGCCTCGTCTTTTCAGACAAGTTAGCAAATCGCTTCCTCCGCAATACAAGCCTCCAACGCCACGGGTCAATCCACGGAAATTGTCTCTCCGTCCCAAAATACGGTAATTCAGAATACCCCTGGCGTATCGCTCACGATTCCTGCCAGCATGGTTCGAACGGCCTGCGAATTACTGCTTGCGTCGTCATATGCCGATGCGCCAGACGGAAACCAATTGCGCCATCAAGGGTTGTGCGACCGCATCGTTGTCACGCAATCGACTGCGCGCGCAGCATTCGAGAACCGGCATCCGCCCGACCGATTCTACGTGTGTCGTAGGTCGCGGATCGAATCGGACGTTCCCAGGAGTTCCCCGGTGCCTACCCCCTCGAAAGTACTGACGCTGGTTGAAACGACCGAAAACATCGAGCCTTCGCGCACTTTCGATTTCTGGCGGAATACCGCGCTGAAAAATCTCGGCAGAGTCGGCCGGTTAGATCCCCACGGAACGTTCTCGGCGAGCCGTCTGGCCGTTGTGTCCTCGCACACGACCTTGCTTCTGACGGAAAGCAGTCCAGTGAGCGTCGAGGGCGATCTTCGCCATATTCGGCAAGCCGGCCGTGACGACATCGTCGTCAGCTTCTTCCTCTCGGGACACGGTTATCTCGAACAGGGAAGCTGCGGTCACATCGTGGGTGTCGGTGATATCGGTTTCATCAGGCTCGACCGCCCTTTCGCCGTTGGCGCTCTGACGCCGTATCGGGAGTTACGCTTCAGCGTCCCCCGGTTGGAGTTCGAAGCACAGGTCGGAAGCGCCGATGGCTTGGTCGGCCGCCGTATCCGGGCGAGCCCGTCGACGGAATTACTGATGACGTACATGCACAGTGTCGCGCAATCCGCGACGGGCATGTCGGACGCCGAGGCGGGACTTGCGGTCAAGGGTGCTCTCCACATCGTCCGTGCGCTCGTGAGAGATCGCGACGAGGACAGTGAGGGACAAGCGTCTTCCGACGTGCTGAGATCGCTCGCGCGCGTGCATATCGAACGTTATTCGCATGACCCATCGTATGGGCCCGAGGCCATGGCCGCGGCGCTCAACGTCTCCCGGTCCAAACTCTACCGCGCGTTTGCGGAGGTCGAGGGTATCGCCGCCGAGATCCGCGATGCCCGCCTGGATCGCGTCCGTCGCTGGCTCGAATCACCGGCCAACGATTGCTCATCCATAAAAACCCTCATGCATGCCTGTGGCTTCACCGATGCGCCCACTTTCAGCAAGGCGTTCAGGCGGCGGTTCGACATGTCGGCGAAGGATGTGCGTGCCCTTCGAAGCGATCGATGTTCCGCATCGGCGCGATTGCCGTAAGGACGTCTGCCATGACCGGATGCGGCCGCTCGGCGGCCTTGCATCACGGTCGCAAAATCGGGACCGGCTTCAAGAGGGCGGACGACCGGGTATGATCGCCGCTCCTACACAACCGGGATCACCCGCGTGACATGGCCCATCTTGCGGCCCGGCCGGGCGTCACCCTTGCCGTAGAGGTGCAGATGCGCGCCGGGTTCGGCGAGGAGAGAGTGCCAGGCGTCGATATCGTCGCCGATCAGGTTCTGCATCTCGACGGAGGCCCCGGCTACGCGCGAGGCATCGCCCAGGGGCCAGCCGCAGACGGCGCGCACATGCTGGGCGAATTGCGATGTCACCGCGCCCTCGATGGTCCAATGTCCGGAATTGTGCACCCGCGGCGCGATCTCGTTGACGATCAGGTGCTCGCCCGCCTCGTCTCGCACCAGGAACATCTCGACGGCGAGGATCCCGACATAGTCCAAAGCCTCGGCGATCCTACGGGCGATCTCCACCGCTTTCCGGGCGGTCTCCTCCGACAGGTTCGGTGCGGGCACGCGTGTGAGCGCCAGGATGTGGTCGCGGTGCTCGTTCTCGCACAGGTCGAAGGCGGCGAAGCTTCCATCGGGGGAACGGGCCGCCACCACCGAGACCTCGCGCTCGAACGGCACGAACCCTTCGAGGATGAGCGGCGCGCCGCCGAACTCGGCGAAAATCGCGTTCCGGTCGCCCTCTTCGGCGGTGCGGATGATGCGCTGGCCTTTGCCGTCATAGCCGAAGCGGCGGGTCTTCAGCACCGCCGGCAAGCCGATCGCCTCCAAGGCGCGGGCGAGGTCGTCCGGCGCGTCGATCTGCCGGAACGGCGCGGTGGCGATGCCGAGGCCGTTGATGAAGCTCTTCTCGGACAACCTGTCCTGAGTCGTGGAGAGGGCGTCGGCGCTGGGGCGGAGGGGCGCGTGGCGCGCCAGCAGGTCGGCGGTCTCCCGCGGGATGTTCTCGAACTCGTAGGTCACGACGTCGACGCTCGCCGCGAAGCGGGCGAGGGCGTCGGAATCGTCATAGGCCGCGCAGGTCGTCTCGGCCGCGACATCGAAGGCCGGGCTCGTCGCATCGGGGGCGTAGACATGGACCTTCAGGCCGTAATTGGCCGCGGCCAGCGCGATCATGCGGCCGAGCTGGCCGCCGCCGATGATGCCGAGGGTGGAACCGGGCGTGAGGGACATGTCGGTCACGGAATCTGTGTCTCCGGCCTCTCGGCCACGGATGCGGTCTGCGCGGCTCGCCACGCATCGAGGCGCTCGGCGAGGGCGGTATCGGTCAGGGCCAGGACGGCGGCGGCGAGGAGGGCCGCGTTGACGGCACCGGCCCGGCCGATGGCGAGGGTGCCCACGGGAATGCCGGCCGGCATCTGCACGATCGAGAGCAGGCTGTCCTGGCCGGACAGGGCCTTCGATTCCACCGGCACGCCGAAGACCGGCAGCGAGGTCATGGCGGCGGTCATGCCGGGGAGATGCGCGGCCCCGCCGGCGCCGGCGATCACGACCTTGTAGCCCGCCTGCTTCGCACCCTTGGCGAAGGCGACGAGCCGGTCCGGCGTGCGATGGGCGGAGACGATGAACGCCTCGTGCGGCACGCGAAGGGCATCGAGGGTATCGGCGGCGTGCTGCATGGTCGCCCAGTCGGACTGGCTTCCCATGATGATCGCGACCGGGGGCGCTCCCGCCATCGTCGTCACTTCCTTCCCGAGACGATCGCGGCCGCCTGGTCGTGCTTGGCCTGGTTCAGGCCATGTCTTCGTGGCGGCGCGATCCCGGGAAGCGATCCTGCACCCGGACCGTGCCGCATACGCGGGCGGGCGACCGCCCGCAAGACGGTGCCCGAGCCAATCCTGTGCTCAAGGCAAACCGGTTCCACAGCGCTCTCCGCCGACGTGGATGCAGGCTCGGCGAAAAAGAGCGCGGCAGAACGAAGGCCTGAAGATGTGCCCCGACCCGACGTGGTCGGGCGCAGCTCTAGGCGATGATGTCGGGCGTGATCTGGTCTTCCAGATAGGAGATCCGGTCGCGCAGGCCGAGTTTGCGGCGCTTCAGGCGCTGGATCTGCAACTGGTCGCCGGCGACGCTCAGTTCCAAGGCGTCGATGGCCCCGTCGAGGTCGCGGTGCTCCTGGCGGAGCCGCGCCAGCTCTTCGACGAACTCAGCCGTCCCGTCATCCTCGAACTCACCCGCCATCGCACCTGCAGCCCCGACACGCCCCTCGTTGAAACCATGCGGCACACACGCCCCTGCGGCAAGGCGGTGGCCGCAATTCGCTCTGGAAGATGCTTCTTCCATCGCAGCGGGCTTCGCCGGGCACGATTAACTAATGTTGCCCAACACCCGAATCCGGTTTCGACAGCCGGCTCATACTATGCCAATCTACCTGAGTCGGAACGAGACAGGAGAAACGACTCATGTCGCTGCAGACGCATTTGAGCCAACTCGCCCTCAAGCACGAAGCCCTCGAGCGGGAACTTCATTCCGCGATTCAAAGCCCGTCTGAGAACGATCTACGGATCGCAGAATTGAAGCGACGCAAACTTCACCTCAAGGACGAGATCAATCGGCTTCGTGCCGCGACCGACTCGGTGCATTAGAGCCCGTTCCAAGCCGTTTCGTAATTTCCAGAACGACGCCGCCGCGCTCCACAGCGCGGCGGCTTTCGTTTGTGGTGGTGTCGGCCGTGTCGCCTTGGGCGCGGCTTGAGCTACAATCTCCGATCAAGCCGGCATCCTTCGACCGGCCATCCGGGGACGAACCGCCATGGACGCTGCCGCGACACCTCCCGAATCAGGCGACGCACCGGACGCATACGGCCCGGTCCATGCCGCCTCCCTCGCCGACCCCGAAGGTTTCTGGCTCAAGGCCGCCGATGCGCTCGACTGGGAGACCGCCCCCTCCCGCGCCTTCGACCCGGAGGCCGGTGCCTATGGACGCTGGTTTCCCGACGCGACGCTGAACGCCTGCCACAACGCCGTCGACCGCCATGTGGCTAAGGGACGGGGCGAGCAGGCGGCGATCCTGTACGATTCCCCCGTCACCGGAACGAAGCGGACGATCAGCTACGCGGCCCTGCGCGACGAAGTGGCGACGCTCGCCGGCATCCTCTCGCTGCTCGGCGTGGAGAAGGGCGACCGGGTCGTCATCTACATGCCGATGATTCCCGAAGCCCTGTTCGGGATGCTGGCCTGCGCACGTCTCGGCGCGGTCCATTCCGTGGTGTTCGGCGGTTTCGCCGCCAACGAACTCGCGATCCGCATCGCCGACGCCGCCCCGAAGGTGGTGCTGGCCGCCTCCTGCGGCATCGAGCCGAGCCGGGTCGTGCCCTACAAGCCGCTTCTGGACGCGGCCATCGCGGCCTCGCCGCACAAGCCCGCGGCCTGCCTCATCCTGCAGCGCCCCCAAGCCGAAGCGGGATTGGTGGAGGGACGCGACCGCGACTGGGCCGAGACGGTCTCCCGCGCGAAGGCCGCCGGGATCAACGCCGATTGCGTCCCCGTCGCGGCGACCGACCCGCTCTACATCCTCTATACCTCGGGCACGACGGGCAAACCCAAGGGCGTGGTGCGGGATACCGGCGGGTATTGCGTGGCACTCTCCTGGTCGATGCCCAACCTCTACGACGTGAAGCCCGGCGAGGTGTATTTCTGCGCCTCCGATATCGGCTGGGTGGTGGGCCATTCCTACATCGTCTACGCCCCGCTGCTGCATGGCTGCACCACCGTCCTCTACGAAGGCAAGCCGGTGGGGACACCCGATGCCGGGGCGCTTTGGCGGGTGGCTGCGGAATACGGCGTCGCCTGCCTGTTCACGGCACCGACGGCCCTACGAGCGATCAAGAAGGACGACCCGCGCGCCGAACTCGTCGCCTCCTACGACCTGTCCGGCTTCCGCTCCCTGTTCCTCGCCGGCGAGCGGGCCGACCCGGATTCGGTCGCCTGGGCCGAGCGGGCCCTCGACCGGCCGGTGATCGACCATTGGTGGCAGACCGAGACCGGCTGGGCCATCGCCGGCAATCCGGTGGGGATCGGCATGCTGCCGGTGAAGCATGGCAGTGCCTGCGTGCCGATGCCGGGCTACGATCTCGCCGTCCTCGACGAAGCCGGCAAGCCGCTGCCGCCCGACACGATGGGCACGATCGCCCTGCGGCTTCCCCTGCCGCCCGGCTGCCTGCCGACCCTGTGGGGCTCGGACGAGCGCTTCCGCCAGAGCTACCTCACCACCTATCCCGGCTGGTACGACACGTCGGATGCCGGGATCGTCGACGGGGACGGTTACGTCACCGTGCTCGGGCGCACCGACGACATCATCAACGTCGCCGGGCACCGGCTCTCCACCGGCGGGATGGAGGCGGTTCTGGCCGCCCATCCCGATGTCGCCGAATGTGCCGTCATCGGCATCCGCGACGCGCTGAAGGGTGAACAGCCCTGCGGCTTCGTGGTGCTGAAATCCGGCGTCTCCCGCGACACCGCCGAGATCGAGCGCGAACTCGTCGCCTCCATCCGCGAGCGCATTGGCCCCGTGGCGGCGTTCAAGCTGGCCCTTACCGTGGCCCGGCTACCCAAGACCCGCTCGGGCAAGATCCTGCGCGGCACCATGAAGAAGATCGCCGACGGCGAAGCCTGGACCACCCCGCCCACCATCGACGACGCCGCCGTGCTGGACGAGATTGGCGAGAGTTTGAAGGGGAGGGGGATCGGGGGGTGAGCGCTCCCTTCCCTGGACTGGTGGAGCTCCAGCGGAACCCGATGCGGGGCCAGTCGAAGAAGGAGCGCAGCGTCAGGCTCCCGGCGACGAGGGGAGCCGCTGACGCTGCACGCCCTGCGCTGACAGCTGTTGGATTCACCCATCTGCTCGATGGCTGTTCCTCTCTCCAAGAGATGGCGACGTGAGGCGCGACGGGCTCACTCTCCTAGAAGGCAGGGCGATCGCATATGCCAATTTGCTTGTCAGAAACCCGCTGGCACCACCCCGTCATCCCGGGTCCGCGTAGCGGAGCCCGGGATCCAGAAACACGAGTGGTGCAGGACTTTACACTGTCAGCGGCTCTAGATTGCACGCCTCTGGCGCGGCCCTCCGGGTCCGGGCTCGCCTGTGGCGACGCGGAATGACGGTGTGGTGTCATATGCGATCGCCCTGCCTGGAAGGAGAGGGGACCCGAGCGGCCCGCGAGATGTGGGAGTATCGCAGACGGAGACGCTTTGGGCGTTCGGGAAACGCAGATGTGGCCCGTCCATCTCTGGCGCGGGGGAGACAGGTGCTCCATCTAGGCTGTCAGCCAAAACCGGATCCCGCACATGACCGCACGCCTGTTCGAGCCTCTGTCCCTCGATGGCCTGACGCTGCCCAACCGCATCATCGTCGCCCCCATGTGCCAGTATTCGGCCCATGCGGGCCAAGCGGGCGACTGGCACCTGATGCATCTGGGGCAGCTCGCCATGTCGGGCGCGGGCCTGCTGACCCTAGAGGCCACCGCGGTCTCACCGGAGGCGCGCATCTCGCCCACCGATCTCGGCCTCTACTCGGACGAGACCGAACTGGCGCTGGGCCGGGTGCTCGATGCGGTGCGGCTCCGTGCGCCGATCCCCATCGCGATCCAGATCAACCATGCCGGACGCAAGGCATCGAGCCGCGCCCCCTGGGACGGCGGCTCGCAGATCGAGCCGGAGATGCCGGACGGCTGGCGCACCGAGGCGCCCTCGGCTGTTCCCCATGGTGAGGGCGAGGTGCCGCCCCATGCCCTCGACGCGGAGGGGCTGAAGCGCATCCGCGACGGGTTCGTGGAGACGGCCAAGCGCGCGTTACGCATCGGGATCGACGGGTTCGAACTCCACGGCGCCCATGGCTACCTGCTGCACCAGTTCCTCTCGCCGCTCTCCAACAGCCGTACGGATGCCTATGGCGGCAGCCTCGCGAACCGGATGCGCTTTCCGCTGGAATGTTTCGAGGCGGTGCGTGAGGTCGTGCCGGCGGGCAAGCCGGTCTGGATGCGGGTCTCGGCCACTGATTGGGTCGAGGGCGGCTGGACGCTCGACGAGACCGTGGAACTGGCCCATGCGCTGAAGCGGCGCGGTTCGGCGGCGATCCACGTCTCCACCGGCGGCCTCTCCACGCGCCAGGAGATCCCGCTCTCGCCCGGCTATCAGGTTCCCTTCGCCGAGCGGGTGAAGGCCGAGACCGGGCTCACCACGATCGCGGTCGGCCTCATCACCGAGGCGGCCCATGCGGAATCGATCCTGGCCGAGGGCAAGGCCGATGCGGTCTCGCTCGCCCGCGCCATGCTGTACGATCCGCGCTGGCCGTGGCATGCGGCGGCCGAGCTCGGCGCCCAGGTGAGTGCGCCCAAGCAGTACTGGCGCTGCCAGCCGCGCCAGTTCAAGACCCTGTTCCGCGATACCCAGTTCGGGCAACGCTGACCCGATTTCAGGCAAAGACCATGGACGACGACATCACGACGATCACGGTGCAGCGCGTCCGCTACGACGAGGAGAACGGCATCAGCCTGATCTCCGGCGCGGATGACGAGGAGGAGCCGGCCGGCTACTTCATCATCCAGATCGAGAAGGGCGACCCGGACGGGCCGCTCATCGAAATTTTCGGCGAAGACCTCACCCAGTCCGACGGGGTGACGGCCTTGGAGATCGGCGTACGCCACCTGCTCTTCAGCTTCGAGCCGACGAGCCTCATCGGGGCGGAGATGCCGATGGTGCGGATCGAATCGATGACGGAGATCGCCGAACTCGCCAAGGCGCGGCTCAGGGTCGCCTTCGGCAAGCGGGCTCGGCTGGCCTGATCCGGCCGCCCTATTTCGCCACCGCCCCCACCAGCGGCCCCAGCGGCGGGCTGATGTCGGAGCGGTTGATGCCCGGCGCGTAGAGGCTGGACACGCTGCCGTCGAGGAAGAGGGCGTTGGCGCAGCCGAGCGTGTCCTTGAACAGCCGGGCGAAGGAACCGAAGGTCACGGGGCGCTCGGAAATGGCGAAGATCGCCGTGCGGCCGTCGTCGCGGACGCCGACGCCGTTGCGGATCTTCTGGCTCGGCCCGTCGGTGGAGATCTTCGGGTGGATCTTGCCGTCGATCACCAGCATCGGCCCCGATTGGGTGGCGAAATCCGGCTTGATCTTCTGGCGCAGGTAGCGGGCCGTGTCGGCGACGCCGGCGCGCTCGCCCTTCACGTAGAAGATGCCATTGGGCTTGAGGTGAAAGTTGCCCGGCCCGTTGGCGGTGGAGACGCCCTTCATCTCGCGGCCCTCCTCCACATAGAGGCCGACCGGCGCCTGACCCTTGTCGTACATGCCGCCATT
Source organism: Methylobacterium sp. SD274 (assembly GCF_017355285.1). NCBI lineage: Bacteria > Pseudomonadati > Pseudomonadota > Alphaproteobacteria > Hyphomicrobiales > Methylobacteriaceae > Methylobacterium > Methylobacterium sp. SD274. The sequence continues at coordinate 38,607 of NZ_JADIJP010000006.1, forward strand.
CATGGCGAAGCTGAGCTTCGGCCCGATCTTCTCGCCCAGGGTCGACAGCGACGAATAGGGCAGGCCGTCGGTGCCGAGCCAGAACACCCGGACCCGCTCGCGGCGCAGATCCACCGTACAGATCGTGAAGGTCTCGCCCTCGGACTGCACCGCCTTGCACGGAGAGGCTGTGGCGGGCGCGGCCCGCGCAGGTAGGGGAGCGAGTCCGGCCACGTCCCCAAGAAGCATGGCCCCGGCAAAGGCTCGGGCAACAGCACGGGCAAGATTGGGTCGCGTTGACGTCATCGGTGAATCCCGGGGCGAACGAACCGTCCGCCGTCCCATGCGGACGGCGTGGCGCGGGGTGTCCTCGCCCGAAACCGGAGGCGTTTTCAAGGCGTGACGCTCGCCCGTCTCACCGAGCTGTGATCGGCGCGGCCGGTGCGGGACAAAATGCGCCATGAACCCTTTGCGGAGCCGGGGCGTTCTGCAACCACTGGGGACAAGAACCTGTCTTTGGAGACAAGACGATGAAACGCATTGTTCTGGCAGCGACCGCGATGGTCGGCGCTCTGGCGATGATCCCGGCGACGGCGGAAGCCCGCGGTTGGGGCGGCCATGGCGGCGGATTCGGCCATGGTGGCGGGTTTGGCCATGGCGGCTTCGGCCGCGGTGGGTTCGCCCATGGCGGCTTTGGCCGCGGGGGCTTCGGTCACGGCGGCTTCGGCGGCTATCGCGGCGGCTTCCGGAGCGCGGGCTTCGGCTATCGCGGCGGCTGGGGTGGGCATCGCGGCTACGGCTGGCGCGGCGGTTACGGCCGTGGCTACGGCTACGGCCTCGGCGGTCTCGGCCTCGGTGTGGGCCTCGGCCTCGCCGCTGGCGGACTCTATGGCGGCTACGGTGGCTATGGCGGATACCCGGCCTACGGGTATGGTTACGCCCCAGCCGCTTATGGCGGATACGGCGGTTACGGTGGCGAATGCTACACCGTCCCGCGCACCCGCTGGACTCCCTACGGACCTCGCCGGGTCCTGGTCGAGCGCTGCTACTGAGCCGGTCTCGTTCGAGAAGACTTCAATGGGAAAGGGACCGCCTTGGCGGTCCCTTTTTCGTTGCCCCCTCGGCCAACCCATACGCTATCGCCGGCCTCGCTCGTCCTTGCGCATCGGCATGGCATCGATAGTGGAAAACAGGCGGGGAGCCGGGATCGGGGCGGCTTCGACGAGCTTCGCATCGCCGTCCTTGCCCACCAGCACGACACGGAAGTCCCGCTCCCCGATCCCGAAGCGGTTGCGGATGCTTTTGGCCTCGGCGCCTGTCCCGATCGCCTCCACTACGACGAGGTCGCGCTCCGCGTAATCCGCCCGTCGCGCCCGCGCCTCGCGTCTCTGCGCCTCGATTCGCGGATCTTCACCGTCCGGAGCGACGATGACCAGAACGCGTGATGTCCAGCGATGGGCGGCGAGGGGATCTTCGGCGAGTGCCTGCGACGCAAGGCCGGACATGGCAGCGATACTGGCGAGGAGAAGCGGGCGGGCCATCCGGGTATACCGATCGGGGTGACGGGCATGTGCCCATGGGCGTCAACGCCGCTCGGCGCGGGCGGTGCCCCGGCCCTGCGACGGGAACACCCCGAGCCAGATCGGCCTTGTCGAAATGTCCCTCGATTCCCGCACGCCCGTTCAGCGGATTCGTCATCACAACCGGAGCGTCAGATCATGGTCGCCGTGAACCGCAGCATCGTCCTCGCCTCCCGTCCGCACGGAGAGCCGACCGCCGCGCATTTCCGGCTCGAAGAGAGCCGCACACCGACGCCGGGGGAGGGCGAGGTGCTGCTGTGCAACCGCCTCCTTTCCCTCGATCCCTACATGCGCGGACGGATGAGCGCGGCGAAATCTTATGCCGAGCCTGTCGCCATCGGCGCGCCCATGGTCGGGGCCACCGTGTCGGAGGTGGTGGCCTCGCGGCATCCGGATTTCCACGAGGGCGACGTAGTGACCGCCTTCGGGGGCTGGCAGGATTTCGCGGTCACCAAGGGACAGGGGCTGCGCAAGCTCGATCCCGAGGCGGCGCCGGTCAGCACGGCGCTCGGCGTCCTCGGGATGCCGGGCATGACCGCCTATACCGGCCTCCTCACCATCGGGCAGCCGAAGGCGGGCGAGACCGTCGTGGTCGCCGCCGCTGCCGGGCCGGTAGGCTCCCTCGTCGGCCAGATCGCCAAGCTGAAGGGCGCGCGCGCCGTCGGCATCGCGGGCGGTCCTGAGAAATGCGCCTACCTCACCGACGTGCTCGGCTTCGACGCGGCGGTCGACCACCGCACCGACGACCTGCCCGGCGCGCTTGCCGCCGCTTGTCCCGACGGGATCGACGTGTATTTCGAGAATGTCGGCGGCGCGGTGTTCGACGCCGTACTGCCGCTGCTCAACGACTTCGCCCGCATCCCGGTCTGCGGCCTCGTCTCGGGCTACAACCTCACCGAATTGCCTTCGGGGCCGGACCGCAGCCCCGTCATCATGCGCGCCATCCTGACCAAGCGCCTGACCCTGCGCGGCTTCATCGTGTGGGATTTCGCCGACCAGGAGGAGGAGTTCCTGAGTGAGGTCGGAACTTGGCTGAGAGAAGGGCGCATCCAGCATCGGGAAGACATCGTCGACGGACTGGAGGCGGCGCCGGAGGCCTTCATCGGGCTGCTGAAGGGCCGGAATTTCGGCAAGATGCTGGTGCGGATCGCGTGACTAGCAGGTGAGCGATCCTTGCGCGCCAAAACGAACAAAGATAGAACATCGACCTGTGATCGGTGGGGACAAATTCGCCCTCCCGATTGCGGGCCGCCTGTCCGAAGTTCATGAAGGGCGAACGGGACGGACGGCGTGTGAGGCCCTTCCGTCAGTGAGATCGATCGAGAGGAGAGCGGCATGGCCGGCAGCGTCAACAAGGTGATTTTGGTGGGCAATCTCGGGCGCGACCCCGAGACCCGGCGCCTCGCCTCCGGCGATCCCGTGGTCAACCTGCGCATCGCCACGTCCGAATCCTGGAAGGACAAGGCCTCGGGCGAGCGCAAGGAGAAGACCGAGTGGCACTCGGTGGTGATCTACAACGAGAACCTCGCCCGCGTGGCCGAGCAGTACCTGCGCAAGGGCTCGAAGGTCTATATCGAGGGCCAACTCCAGACCCGGAAATGGGCGGACCAGTCCGGCGTCGAGAAATACACCACCGAGGTGGTGCTCCAGCGCTTCCGCGGTGAACTCACGCTCCTCGACGGTCGCAGCGGCGGTGGAGAGATGGGCGCCGACGACGAGGGCGGCGGCCAGATCAGCCGCGGCGGCGATTACGGCGGCGGCCGTGGCGGGGATCGCGGGGGAGACCGGGGTGGCGATCGCGGCGGGGAATACGGCGGCGGCCGTTCCTCGGGCGGCGAGCGTCGGCCGGCGGCGGCTTCGTCGAAGCCCAATTACGACCTCGACGACGATATCCCGTTCTAGGGATCTGCCGTTCCCGTCATCGGCATCCGACGGACGGGAAGCTAGGCGTATCGGCCTCCACCCGGCCCGCTCACGGCGACGATAGTCACATATCTCGCGGGCAGAGCGGGTCCCCGCTCTTGGAAGGAGAGCGACAGGGTGAGGTGTGTGATCTTTCCGGAGATGGACCACACCTCACCCCAGCCCTCTCCTTCCAGGAGAGGGAGTGCTGTCGCGCCTCATATCGACCGGTCATGAACCGGGGAACAGACGTCGAGCAGCTCGATAAATTCAAAAGACGCTCACTGGAGCGGACGGACGGGCGCCCCGATAGCGAACAGGCATCAGGCGTCGGGTTGCGACGGCCCCAGCCGCGCCATCGCCGATGCGACCTCCAGCAGGGTTTCCCCGGTCAGATCCGGTGCCTCGAGGGCCGGTGAGTACGGCACGCCACGAGCGACATAGCCTGTCATGAGGCCGGCGATCCTGGCGCCGTGGAGGTCCCAGGGGTGGGTCGCGATCATTGCCATCTCGCCCGGGGCGAGGGCGGCGGCCCGCGCGGCGTGGCGGTAGACCTCGGCGCGCGGCTTCGACAGCTTCACCTCTTCGATGGAGAAAACCCGCTCGACGAGCCCCTCCATACCTGCCGCGGCGAGCAATCCCCTCGTGGTCGCGGCTGCGCCGTTGCTCAGTGCGAAGACCCGGACGCCGGCATCGGCCAGAACCGCGAATGCCGCCTTGGCGTCCTCGTGCGGCGGAAGGGCCTTCATCATGCCGAGCAAAGCCGTCTTGTCCTCCGGCGAGGCGGAGAGGCCATGCATGGCGAGCACCTCGTCGAGGCACCCCGACAGCACGGACTGGAACGGCGCAAAGGTGCCTGTCGCCGCCAGGGCGAACATGTCCCGCAGGCCGGCGGTGTAGAGGAAGTCCAGGGCGAGGGGCGGCAAGCCCATCGCCACCAGGGCAGGCCGCATCGGCTCCATGCTGAACACGGTGCCGATGATGTCGAAAGCGACGGCTTTCGGGCGAACGAGCATGACTTTGCCCCTGTCGATGGATGCGGCGGGATCGATGGCGTCGGGTAACCGGCCCAGCGGTCTGTGAGTTCACACGAACCGTGCCTTCGTGCTTCCATGGGCTCGATCGAGCAGGGGAGGCGAATCGATGCGCGTCATGGTTCTGGTCAAGGCGACCACAGACAGCGAGGCGGGGATCATGCCGTCCCTCGACCTGCTCACCGCCATGGGCGAGTTCAACATGGAACTCGCCAAGGCGGGCATCCTCCTCGCCGGCGAGGGCCTGCACCCCTCCGCCAAGGGCAAGCGTGTCGCCTTCGACGGTGCCTCCCGCACCGTCAGCGACGGCCCCTTCGCCGCGACCGGGGAACTGGTCGCCGGCTTCTGGCTCTGGCAGGTGAAGGACATGGAGGAAGCGCTGGACTGGGTGAAGCGCTGTCCCAACCCGATGCCCGGCCCGAGCGAGATCGAGATCCGGCCGCTCTACGAGATGTCCGATTTCACCGGCGCTGCGGCGGGGTGAGGGGCACGAGGCTCCGACCCCACCATTGCAGGCCGCCTCGCGATACTCCCACATGGGCCCCGGATCGGGTTCCACCGCGCCTCCACCCATTCGGGGAAGAGGCCGGGAAACAACCGGTGCTCATGCGCTGAAATCGGCGTCGCAAGCGCTTGCGACGCATGGGGTTTGTCGATGTCGTCGCGACATGTCCGGCGGTGGCGCAGCGGCACCGGATGGCGTATGAAGGACGTCCGAGCCAGGACGTGACGCGGCCGGCCTTTTCGAGGCCACGCGGAACGCCCCGCCCCCACTTTCCGTAGCGCCCGTCGCTCCACGCGGATCCGGCCCGCCGGGACCGTCACAGGCAGAGATCGAAGACCTTGGCAGAGAAAGACGATACCGGCGCCGGCGCGACGCCGCCCGCCTCGGACATCAAGCCCGTTTCCATCACCGACGAGATGCGCCGCTCCTATCTCGATTACGCGATGAGCGTGATCGTGAGCCGGGCGCTGCCCGATGCGCGGGACGGCCTGAAGCCGGTGCACCGGCGCATCCTCTACTCGGCCTATGAGAGCGGGCACCTGCCCGAGCGGAAATACGTCAAGTCGGCCCGCATCGTCGGCGACGTGATCGGTCTCTACCATCCGCATGGCGACCAATCGATCTACGACGCCTTGGTCCGCATGGCCCAGGACTTCTCGATGCGGCTCATGCTCATCGACGGGCAGGGCAATTTCGGCTCCGTGGACGGCGATCCGCCGGCGGCCATGCGCTACACCGAGTCGCGTCTGGCCAAGCCCGCCAACGCGCTTCTCGCCGATATCGACAAGAACACCGTCGACTTCCAGCCGAACTACGACGAGTCGCGCGAGGAGCCGAAGGTTCTGCCGGCGCGCTTCCCCAACCTCCTCGTCAACGGAGCGGGCGGCATCGCGGTGGGCATGGCCACCAACATCCCGCCGCATAATCTCGGCGAGCTCATCGACGCCTGTATCGCCCTCATCGACGAGCCGGGCCTGACGATCGAGCAGCTGACCGAATACGTCCCCGGCCCCGACTTCCCCACCGGCGGCTCGATCCTCGGCCGCGCCGGCGTGCGGCAGGCCTACGCCACGGGCCGCGGCTCGGTCATCATGCGGGCGAAGTCCCATGTGGAAGAGCTTCGCAAGGAGCGCGAGGCGCTGATCTTCACCGAGATCCCGTATCAGGTGAACAAGGCGACTCTCATGGAGAAGATCGCCGAGCTGGTGAAGGAGAAGCGCGTCGAGGGCATCTCCGACCTGCGCGACGAATCCGACCGCGACGGCATGCGCATCGTCATCGAGATCAAGCGCGATTCGATGGCCGACGTGGTGCTGAACCAGCTCTACCGCTTCACGCCGCTGCAATCCTCGTTCGGCTGCAACATGGTGGCGCTGAATGGCGGCCGCCCCGAACTGATGAACCTGAAGGACCTGCTCACGGCCTTCGTCGACTTCCGCGAGGAGGTCGTCTCCCGTAGGACCAAGTTCCTGCTCGGCAAAGCCCGCGAGCGCGCCCACGTGTTGTGCGGCCTCGCCATCGCGGTGGCCAATATCGACGAGGTCATCCGCCTCATCCGCACCTCGCCCGATCCGAACACCGCCCGCGAGGCGCTGATGGGCCGCCATTGGCCGGCCCTCGACATCGCGCCGCTCATCGCCCTGGTGGACGACCCGCGCCACCGCGTGGACGAGAACGGCAATTACCGTCTCTCGGAGATCCAGGCCCGCGCCATCCTCGACCTGCGCCTGCAGCGCCTCACGGCCCTCGGCCGCGACGAGATCGGCGACGAGCTCCAGAAGCTCGCCGACGAGATCGCCGACTACCTCGACATCCTGCGCTCGCGCCTGCGCATCATGACCATCGTCAAGGACGAGCTGCGCGAAGTCCGCGAAGCCTACGCGACACCGCGCAAGACCATGATCCTCGACTGGGATTCGAACGTCGAGGACGAGGACCTGATCCAGCGCGAGGACATGGTCGTCACCGTGTCCCATGCCGGCTACGTCAAGCGCGTGCCGCTCTCGACCTACCGGGCCCAGCGCAGGGGCGGCAAGGGCCGCTCCGGCATGTCCACCCGCGACGAGGATTTCGTCACCCGCCTGTTCGTGGCCAGCACCCATACGCCGGTCCTGTTCTTCTCGAACCAGGGGCAGGTCTACAAGGAGAAGGTCTGGCGCCTGCCGATGGCCGCCCCCAACGCGCGCGGCAAGGCGCTGGTCAACATCCTCGCCATGGATGCGGGCACGGAGCGCATCACCACGATCATGCCGCTGCCCGAGGACGAGGCCTCCTGGGAGACGCTCGACGTCATGTTCGCCACCGCCAGCGGCGGCGTGAGGCGCAACAAGCTCTCGGACTTCGTGCAGGTGAACCGCGCCGGCAAGATCGCCATGAAGCTCGACGAGGGCGACCACATCGTCCACGTGGAGATCTGCCGCGCCGACCAGAACGTCCTGCTCACCACGCAGGCCGGCCAATGCATCCGCTTCCCCGTGGAGGATGTCCGCGTGTTCAAGGGCCGCGATTCCACCGGTGTGCGCGGCATCAGCCTGGCGCAGGACGACCGCGTCATCTCGATGACGATCCTCAACAGCTTCGATGCGACGCCCGAGGAGCGGGGCGCCTTCCTGAAGATGCAGCGGGCCGTGATCGGCGACACCGAGGGCGGCGATGCCGATTCCGAGGACATCGCCACCGATGCGCCGCTTCTCTCCCAGGAGCGCTACGCCGAAATGGGCGCGGCCCAGCAATTCGTGCTCACCCTCTCCGAGCGCGGCTTCGGCAAGCGCAGCTCGTCCTTCGAGTATCGAATCTCGGGTCGCGGCGGCAAAGGCATCACCGCCATGCGGGTCAACCCGCGCAACGGCAACCTCGTCGCCTCCTTCCCGGTCCAGCCCTCGGACCAGATCATGCTGGTGACCAATGCCGGACAACTCATCCGTGTGCCGGTGGACGATATCCGCATCGTCGGCCGCGCCTCGCAGGGTGTCACGGTGTTCAACACCGAGAAGACCGAGCGCGTGGTCTCCGTCGAGCATATCGAAGGTGAAGGCGAAGGTGAGGACGATGCCGGAGAGGTGACGGCAATCGATCCCGCAGGCGACGCCACCTGAAGACGGCCCTGTTCAGGCCGGTCTGGAATCGTTCGAGACCAGTCTGAACATTGTCGCGGGGAATGCCGGTCGAGTCGCAAGACTTGGCCGGCATTCTCGTTTCGGTCACTGATCTTCGGTGTTGCAGCCAAGTCATATCCGGCGCCGCGATGCACCGATAAGTTCGGCCTCAGAGAGATATCGCTCCACGATCCGCGCCGGACCGAACGAGACGTTCGGCGCAGCGTGGAGTTGCGAAAAGGCTCTGACGTTCCGGCACTTCGCTTGGCGAATCCATAAGCCGGACGTCGTCGACCAGACTTCGAAGACCGAAACTTCGGGCGGGCGCTCCATCGGGGCATCCGCCCTTTTTCGTGCGCCGGTCCATTACGGGGAGGATTCGCTATCGGGCCGGGATGGTCGCGGGCGGTTCCGTTTCGAGGCGAAATGCTCTACGCCCACCGGTGATGATCCGCACCGCGCTCTACGCTGGCTCTTTCGATCCGGTCACGAACGGACACCTCGACGTCATCCGTCAGGCATGCCGGCTCGTGCAGCACCTGGTGATCGCCATCGGCGTGCATCCGGGCAAGGCCCCCATGTTCTCGCCCGAGGAACGGGCGGATCTGCTGCGAGCGACCTGCGCCCCCCTGGCGGAGGCCGAAGGCGCCAGCCTCGACATCGTGACTTTCGACGATCTGGCGGTGTCGGCCGCACGGCGCTCGGGCGCCAGCATCTTCATCCGCGGCCTGCGCGACGGCACGGATCTCGACTACGAGATGCAGCTCGCCGGCATGAACGGCGCCATGGCGCCGGAGGTGCAGACCGTGTTCCTGCCCGCCTCCACCGGCGTCCGGCCGATCACCGCCACCCTGGTGCGCCAGATCGCGGCCATGGGCGGCGATGTCTCGCCCTTCGTTCCTCCCCTCGTGGCGGAACGGCTCGCCGCGCGCTTCACGCAAGCCTGATCCCTTCCATCCACCTCTTTCAACGGACCGGAGACCGCCCCCTCATGACTCATCGGACCCTCCATCGGCGGACCGCCTTCCTGTCCCTGGCCCTCGCCGCCATGATCGGGTTCGCGCCCGTGGCACGGGCCGCCGACGACAACACGGTCTATCTCGACACCAAGGACGGCCGTGTCACCATCGAGCTGCGCCCCGATCTCGCGCCGCAGCACGTGGCCCAGCTGAAGACCCTCATCAAGAAGGGCTTCTATGACGGGCTCAAGTTCCATCGCGTCATGGACGGGTTCATGGCTCAGACCGGCGACCCGAAGGGCAATGGCACGGGCGGTTCGTCCCTGCCGAACATCCCGGCCGAATTCTCGCAATCGCCGTTCCGGCGCGGCACGCTCGGCATGGCCCGCTCGTCGGATCCGAACTCGGCGAACTCGCAGTTCTTCATCTGCCTCGGCGATGCGCCGTTCCTGAACGGCCAGTACACCGTGATCGGGCTGGTCTCCTCGGGCATGGAGGTCGTCGACAAGATCAAGAAGGCCGCCGCGGGCGCTCCGGGCGGCGCGGTCCAGAACCCCGACAAGATCGTGAAGATGCAGATGGCCCAAGGCGCGAAATGACCGGAGGCGCGACAGTGAGGCGCCCGACGCGCCTCGCCGTCGTCGCGTCGGCGGTCGCCATCCCGTTCGCGGCGGCTATTGCAGGAGCCGCCCTGGCAGCGTCCGGCCTGCCCCTGGCGCTGCCCGAGACATTGCGGTCCACCGTGCAGGTGCCGGAGGGTGGCATCGCCGCGAATCCGGCCGACACGCTGAAGGATCTGTATCCGAGGCTCGCGGCCTGCTGGGAGATACCGCAGGGCCTCGCCGGCTTCCCGCGTACCGAGATCACCGCCCGTTTCGCGCTCCGCCGCGACGGGTCCGTCATCGGCGAGCCTCGCATCACCTTCTCGATGCAGAATGCCGATCAGCGCGGCAGGGACATCCTGACCCGCTCGACCCTCGACGCGATCCGGCGCTGCACGCCGGTCGCGATCACGCCGGCGCTCGGCGCCGCCATCGCGGGGCGCCCGATCGCCCTGCGGTTCATCTACCAAGGTCCCCAGGGACAAGGAGTCTGACCCCATGGCCGATACCGAAACCCTCATCCTCGAAACCACCAAGGGCCGCGTCGTCATCGGGCTGCGCCCGGATCTCGCCCCCAACCATGTCGAGCGTCTCAAGACGCTGGCGGGACAGGGATTCTACGACGGCGTGCCGTTCCACCGCGTCATCGACGGGTTCATGGCCCAGACCGGCGACCCGACGGGCACCGGCTCGGGCGGTTCCGACCTGCCGGACCTCAAGGCCGAGTTCAACGACGAGCCGCATGTGCGCGGCACCTGCTCCATGGCCCGCACCAACTTCCCGCATTCGGCCAATTCGCAGTTCTTCCTCTGCTTCGGCGATGCCCGCTTCCTCGACAAGCAATACACCGTCTGGGGCAAGGTGACCGAAGGCATGGACGTGGTGGACAGCCTCAACAAGGGCGAGCCGCCCCGCTCGCCGGACAAGATCGTCAAGGCCACGGTCGGCACCGCCTGAACTGACCGGCCTGTCGATGAAAAGGGCGTCCGCGCGTGACCCGCGCGGACGCCCTTTCTCGTTTGTGGGGCTCAGCTCCGCGCGTTACATGAAAACGGCGATTTTCCTGTAACGCGGGTACGAGCCATGCCGTCCATCGATGCCGCCGCGCAGACGGTCTTCGCCGATCTCAATCAGCGCTGCGCCGATGCGGAGTTCGACCGCGACTTTCCCGAGAACGGCAAGTTCATCAGGCGCACCATCAAGGCGCGCGAATACTGGTACTATCAGGGCTACGATGCCGCCACCGGCACGAAGTCCAACCGCTATGTCGGCACGGTGGCGGATTCCGAGACCACGCGCCGGGTCGAGGCCCATGACCGCCAGCGGGTCGATTACCGCACCCGTATCGACGCGGTTCGGATGTTGCGAAGCGCCGGGTTTCCGACAGCGGACGCCCTGACGGGCCGGGTCGTCGAACGTCTGGCGCAGGCAGGCTTCTTTCGCCTGCGTGGGGTCCTGGTCGGCACGGTGGCGTTCCAGACCTATCCGGGCCTCGTCGGGGAGCGCCCGATGAGAGCGCTCAGGACCGGCGACATCGATCTCGCACAGGATTACGGCATCTCGGTCGCGATCGGAGAGAGCATGCCTCCCGTTCACGAGGAACTTCAGGCCGTAGATGCGAGCTTCCGTCCGGTGCCGAACCTGTCGCGGCCGGACCGCACGAGCGCTTTCGCGAACGCCAATGGGTTTCGGGTGGAGTTTCTCGTGTCGAACCGTGGCTCGGACGATCTGACCGGCGCGCTCGTCCCGATGCCGGCCCTCGACGGTGTCAGCGCCCAGCCGCTTCGCTGTCTCGATTTCCTCATCAGAGACCCTGTTCGCTCGACGCTGCTCCATGCCGGCGGGATCTCCGTCACGGTGCCTGCTCCAGAGCGCTACGCCGTTCACAAACTCATCGTGGCGAACGAGCGGACCGAGCGTGAGAAACAGGCGAAGGACCTAACTCAGGCAGGCTTCCTGATCGCGGCCCTGGCCAGGAACCAGCCCGTTGCTCTGGCAGCCTCCTGGGTCGAGGCGTGGAGCCGAGGTCCCTCCTGGCGCCGTCACCTAGAAACAGGCGTCGCACGCCTCGACGAGACCGGGCGCATCGCCATCACGCAAGCCGTCTGCGCGCATGGCGGAATGCTGGGCTACGAGCCGACGCAGGTCGGGTTTCCCGCATCTCCTGCGTAGCGATCACCGATCGGCCTGACGAAGCAGCGTTTCCGCCAGCGCCAGATCCTCCGGCGTGTTGATGTTCAGGAATGGGTCGAGCGGTTCCGCCGGCCAGTCCACCGCCACGGCCCCGTGGTGGCGGAGGAACGCGCCGACGCGCCGCTCGCCGCGCTCCACGAGGGAAGCACGCAGATCCTCACGCAGGGACACGGCCCAGAGGGCCACGGTGAAATGCTCCCGCTCGGCCGAGGAGGCCATGGCGATGGGGGAGCCGGACAGGCCGGTATGGAGCCGCTCCACCAAATCGAGGGGCAGGAACGGCGCGTCGCCCGTGACGCTGGCCACATGCGTCGCGGACGGGTGATGCGAAGCGGCGTGGTCGAGGGCGGCGAGGATTCCCGCGAGCGGCCCCGGATGGCCTGGCACCCCGTCCGGCACGACCGGGCCGGGGAATTCCGCGAACCGGGCCGGGTCGCCATTGGCGTTGAGGACGATGCCGAGACCGCATTGCGGCGCGAACCGCTCCACCACCCGGTCGACGAGGGTGCGGCCCGCCAGGAGTCTCAGCGGCTTGTCGCCGCCGCCCATCCGGCGGGACAGGCCGCCGGCCAGGATCACGCCGAGCACGGGCTCCACGCCGGGCTACTCGATGACGATGCGCGGCGCGGCGCGAGGGGCGGGCCCGCCGGTGAGGTTGGCCCAGAGCTGCGCGGCGATACCGCGATAGACCTTCGCATGCGGCCCGTCCGGGTCCACCGCCACCACGGGACGGCCGGAATCGGAGGTCTCACGGATGGTCATGTCGAGGGGGACCTCGCCGAGGAACGGCACGTCGAGCCGCGCGGCCTCGTCGCGGGCGCCGCCATGGCCGAAGATGTGCGAGGCATGGCCGCAATTCGGGCAGATGAAGGTCGCCATGTTCTCGATGACGCCGAGGATCGGCACCGAGACCTTGCGGAACATCGTCACCCCGCGCCGCGCGTCGATCAGCGCGAGATCCTGCGGCGTCGAGACGATGACGGCCCCGGAGAGCGGCGTCGCCTGGGCCATGGTGAGCTGGGCGTCGCCGGTACCGGGCGGCATGTCGACCACGAGGATGTCGAGCTCGCCCCAGGCGACCTCGCGCAGCATCTGGGTGATGGCCGACTGCACCATCGGGCCGCGCCAGATCATCGCCGTCTCGGGCTCGATCAGGAAGCCGATGGACATCACCTTGATGCCGTAGCCGTCCATCGGCGCGAGCAGACGCTCCTCGATCACTTTCGGCTTGCCGGACAGGCCGAACAGCTTGGGCACCGAGGGGCCGTAGATATCGGCATCGAGCAGCCCGACCTTCAGCCCCTGCGCTGAAAGAGCGAGGGCGAGGTTGCAGGCGGTGGTGGACTTACCGACGCCGCCCTTGCCGGAGGCGACCGCCACGATGTGGCGCACGCCCGGCAGCGCAGGGCCGGTGCGGGGAGGGGCGGGTCGTCCCGGCTGAGGCGGTTGCGGTGCCGCGGCCTGGGTCGGCGGTGCGGGCTGGTTCGGGCCGCGCTCCGAGGTCAGGCTCGCGAAGACGCCGGAGACGCCCGCCATGGCCAGGACGGTGCCCTCGGCCTTGCGCCGCACCGGCTCGAAACGCTCCGCCTCGCTCGGGTCGATCAGGATCGAGAACATGACCCGGTTGGTGGGGTCGACCACGACCTGGGACAGGCGGCCCGATGCGGGCAGCGTGGTCCCGCCGGCATCGACGGTGACGGCGGACAGCGCCTTGAGCACGTCGTCGCGAGTGATGGCCAAGATGTTTCTCCAGGCAAGACTAATGGGCGGGCGGCCCGAACGTTACCTTGCATGTAACCGACGGCAATCAGAACGCCAGACCCGTTGCGGTCTCACCCCGCCGATATGCACGGAGCGGGCGGCTTCAGCGGCGGCGCTCGGGCGGGATGGCGATGAGGTTGCACCGCTCCATCGGGCCCCTGACCACCGACCCGTCGCCGCGCCGATACATCCCGTTGCGGAGATGGCGGCATCCGGCCGGGCCGGGGAGCCGCTTCACCCGCTGGATATGGACGCTGCCGTAGCGCCGGTTCGAGAAATCGTGGCCGCCGATCCGCACGCCGGGACCGAAGCGGACTTGCGCCGCGACGGGCGCGGTGAGGAGGGGAAGGGAGCAGGCCGCACCCAGGAGCAGGTTGAGGATTCCCCGGATCGGGACGGGCAAAGACATTCTTCCTCTTCTCCGAACGGTGCTGAACCAAGCGAGCCCTGGCCCGTTGTGAGTGCAGCCTTCAGGGCCGGCCCGCGACCGGGACAGCCGTGCCCTGAGACGGACGACAGATCTTCAGGAGACCCGTTTCATGCATCAAGGCAACCACCGCGACCACGAGGGCGCGAAGAAGCTGTTCGAACTCGTCAAGGACATCAAGGTCGCGATGATGACCACGGCGGATCAGGACGGGAAGCTCTACAGCCGCCCGATGTGGAGCCAGGATACCGACGAGAACGGCGACATCTGGTTCTTCACCAAGCTGCACTCGCCGAAGACCGCTGAGATCAGCAAGGACAACCAGGTCAACCTCGCCTATTCCGACCCGTCGAGCCAGACCTACGTCTCCATCGCCGGCAAGGCCGAGATCGTCACCGATCAGGCCCTCGTCGACGAGAAGTGGAGCGAGAGCATGAAGACCTGGTTCCCCAACGGCAAGGACGACCCGGAAGTCGCGCTCATCCGCATTCACCCGGAGAAGGGCGAGTATTGGGACAGCCCCAACGCCACGGCCCTGCACATCTATGGCTACGTAAAGGCCGCCCTCACCGGCGAATCGCCCAAGACCGAGACCAAGAAGGTCGATCTCGCCTGATTTTTTGATGGGACGGACAGTGGGGCGGTCATCCGAAACGGGTGGCCGCCCTTCTGCGTTTTCCACCGTACGCCTCCCTCTGCCGCGAGACCGCACGCGGGACCCTCCTCCCCAGCGGATCTCGGGCCTGCCCGAGATCCGTCGAGCTTGTAGGGAGGAGTTGGAGGTGGGGGTGGTTGGGCGACCCTCAGCTTACGGAGGCTGGCGGAGCCACCCCCACTCCTGACCCTTCCCACAAGGGGGAGAGAGACCCGCGATTCACCTCACCCGTCTACGAATAAACGCGAGAGGCCGAACCGTTCAGTCGACGTCAGCCCCCGCCATTCACGGCCTGTACGATTGACTCGCGCCCGAGGCCCGTGCGCTCTTCGCCGGCGAGCGGGCGCCCGGGTCCCGCGCTGGATCCCTCCCGACCATGCTCGATCTCGCGACGCGGGTTTACAACCACAATTTCAAGATCGACCCGATCATCCGGTCGCTGCTCGATACCGATTTCTACAAGCTCCTGATGGCGCAGACGATCTTTCGCCGCCATCGCGACGCCGACGTGACCTTCGGCATCCAGAACCGCAGCCGCTCGGTCCGCATCGCCGATTTCGTCGATGTGGGGGAATTGCGCGAGCAGCTCGATCACGCCCGCACCGTTCGCCTGAGCCGGGGGGAATCCACTTGGCTGCGCGGCAACACCTTCTACGGCAACCGCCAGATGTTCTCGGCCGATTACATGGATTGGCTCGAAGGCTTCCGCCTGCCGGAATACGAACTCGAGGCGCGCGACGGACAATACGTTCTCACCTTCCACGGTCCCTGGATCGAGACCACGATGTGGGAGGTGCCGGCGCTCGCCATCCTCAACGAGCTACGCTCGCGCGGGGTTCTGCGCGGGCTCGGCAAGTTCGAGCTGCAGATCCTCTACGCGCGGGCGATGACGAGGGTCTGGGAGAAGATCGAGCGGCTGAAGCGCCTGCCGGGCCTCTCCATCGCCGATTTCGGCACCCGACGCCGCCACGGATTCCTGTGGCAGGATTGGTGCGTCGAGGCGATGCGCGAGGGCCTGGGCGAGGCCTTCCTCGGCACGTCGAACTGTCTCATCGCCATGCGCCGCGAGGTCGAGGCGGTGGGCACCAACGCCCATGAACTGCCGATGGTCTACTCGGCCCTCGCCGAGGACGACGAGGCCCTGGCCCAGGCGCCCTACGACGTGCTGCGCGACTGGCAGCAGGATTACGCCGGCAACCTTCTGGTGATGTTGCCGGACACCTACGGCACCACCGGTTTCCTGGCCCATGCGCCCGAATGGATGACGGCCTGGACCGGGATCCGCATCGATTCGAAGGACCCGATCGAGGGCGGCGAGGAAGCCATCGCCTGGTGGGCGTCGCGCGGCTGCGATCCGGCCTCCAAGCTCGCGATCTTTTCGGATGGGCTGGATATCGAGACGATCGAGGCGATCCACGCGCATTTCCACGGGCGGATGCGCATCGGCTACGGCTGGGGCACCCTGCTCACCAACGATTTCCGCGGGCTGGTGCCCGATCACGGGCTCGATCCGATCTCCATCGTCTGCAAGGTCATCGCCGCCAACGGCCGGCCGACCGTGAAGATCTCCGACAACCCGTCCAAGGCCATCGGCCCCGCCGACGAGGTCGCCCGCTACAAGCGCGTCTTCGGCATCGGCGAGATGGCGGAGATGCCGGTCATCGTGTGAGGTTTGCCGAGAGCGGCCCTCATCCAGGCATGCGGGAGACGGGCGGCGTGCCGTCCGTCTCCCCTGTCAGGCGCGGAGGAAGTCCGCGATCAGTGCCGGCGCGGCGGCGTCGAAGCCGACCACGTCGAGCATGCCGGCATCCTCCGGGTCGGCGATGCTGAAGCCGTTGGAGACGAGCCCCACGACCACGAGCTTGGCGTCGATCCCGGTCTTCCGCCGGTACGCGCGCAGGGCCTCCACCGGGTGGACCGGACCCGCCCACGTCTCCGAGTCGGTGTAGACCACGAAGGCGTCGGCCTGGACGTTCCGCTCGACGGTCCAGCGCATGGGCAGCGAGCAATCCGTCCCACCGAAGGGCAGGTCGGCCGTGGCCGCCACCGCCGCGTCGAGCCGCAACGACGGCCCGATCGGCAGCGCGGTCAGCGCCGTGCCCTCGTTCCGGCGCCGGCCGGCACCGGCCGTGAAGCCGACGACCTGCCAGTGCTCCTCGGTCGCCGCGGTGACGAGCGCCATCGCGGCGGCCGCCTCACGCGGGGTGAGCGAAGACCCGGCCACGCCTCCCATCGCCATGGACCCTGACACATCGAGGGCCAGGACGAGACGCTTGCCGGTGGGCGTCACCGACGCGAACGCCGTGTAGAACGCGGCGTTCAGCGCCTCGACGATGGCGGCCACCGGCTCCCAGGAGAGCCGGCCGCGCTCACCCCGCCCCGACGCGTAGGTCTTGAGCGCCATGAGCAGCGCCATCGGATGGAGGCGCGCATCGAGGATGCGCGTCCGGTCCGACAGCACCGCCCGGACATGCTCGGTCCCCTCCGAGAAGGGGGCGAGCACGCCCAAGGCCGTGAGCCGCCCGAGCTGACGCACGAGGGCTCCCACCGGCATGCGCTCGATCAGCGCCTCGTTCACCGCCCGGCTCGTCATCAGCTCGGTCGGCAGCGCCTCCCACGGCAGGCCGTGCGTGCGGATCATCGCCGCGGCCGAAGCCCCGTTGACGCCCGGCGCCTGCACCGAGGCGAAGGCGTGAACGAGCGCCGGCGCGGCCTCGGCCAGGGTGCCGCGGCAGATCCAGTCGAACAGGGCGGCGCGATCCGGCTCGCCCGTCTCCGGATGAGCCAGCCGCAGCAGATCGCGGTGCGACCAGCCGTTGCGCGAACGATACTTCACCGCCTGGTAGGCAAGGGCCTCCACGGGGCGGGCGACGTACCAATCGGCCACCGCGCGGCGCAGGCCGCGGCCCCAGCCGCGCATCGCCTCGACGGCGGACGCGAACTGGAACAGGTGCGTACCCGTGCGGCAGACGCGAGGAAGGGCGGCCAGGGCGGCCCGGCGGGTGGCGAGGGCATGCTCGCCCTCCGCCGAGGCGGCGAGCGCCAGGGCGAAGATCGCCGGATCCTGCTTCGGAGCCCGTCCGGCCTGGCTCACCGCCACGATGGCGGCGACCACGCGCGGGCCGTCTTCCGCGAGGCACCGCAGCACGGCCCGGGCATTGTCGCGCGTCAAAGCCACGGGGCCGGCATAGTACGAGCCGCCCTCGGAGCCGAGCACCAGGAAACGGTCGAGCCGCGTCCAGTCGCTCACCGGGAAGGCGTGTCCGCCGGCCGAGTTCGGCACGGTACGGGGAATGGGCTCCGACTGCGGATTGCGCCGGAGCGAGAACAGCTTGGCATAGGACATCATCGCTCGCTCCTTCCTCCACGGGGCCTCGTGCCCGGTGGTTCGTAGGGGCCGCGCGGGCATGGGTCGGTGGCAGGAGGGTTCTTTGCTCTACCGTCTGAGCTACGGGCATCGCTGCCCGGCGGGAGTCGAACCCGCGACACAAGACGTCGATAATCCTGCCGCGTCGGCCCGCGCGGCCGATGGGGGTGATCCGCTCGCCGATCCGGGTCGGCCATGCGGGCATGTGTTCGAGGGACGGCGTTATGAGCTTCGGGACCGCGACGGCCCCGGCGGAATTCGAATCCGCAACCTCCGCGAGGCGAGCCCCGCGGCGCTCTACCGATAACCGTCCCCTGTCGGCCCGCACGGACCGCTCGGGTTCCGGCGCGGACGCTCGGACGCGAGCCAGGAGGCCCGCACCGCGCGAAGGCGACGGAAACGTCGACGATGGGGGATTGTCGGTGAACCCGGCCTATGGCCGCGCGGACATGGTCGAGGCGAACGGATCGGCCGCGAGGCCGTCGGGGGGTCGAACCCCAGGGCTCGAAAGCCCTTCATCCCAAAGATAACCGTTCGTCAGCGGCCCGCGCGGAGCGCCGGATCAAAGACGGGTCGGTCGCCGGCTTTCGCCCCCGAGACAGGCGAACGCGGCGACGCTTAGGTCGACTTTCTTCATGCGTTGCTCCGTCCGTGGCAGGGACCGAATGGCGAGGGACGCGGACATGTCGAATGGGGCTCGGGCGGTTTCACATGAGAGGTGATAACCGAGCCCCCGCCGGCCCGCGCCGGTGAGGCAATCTGGTCTGCCGGTCATGAACGATCGAGGACGACTGGGCCTCGAGGCCCCCACGGCTCGCGACCGCGGACGTCGGAAATGGTGCGATAACCCTCGATCACCGGCCCGGCAGGCCGATGGCGGGGTGATTAGAGTCGCGCTCCGGTCCAGTCAAGCCGAAACTTGAAAAATCTTACAGTTCGGTCCATCTCCTGAGCATGATCACATCCGCTCAGATCCGCGCCGGGCGCGGGCTGCTGAAATGGACGCAAGGGACGCTCGCGGCGCGGGCCTCCCTCTCCATCGTCACTCTCAACATGATCGAGAGCGACCAGGTCGCCCCGCGCAACCGGACGCTCGACGCCATCCGCAACGCCCTCGAAGGGGAGGGCGTCCGTTTCATCGGCGACGAGGACGAAGGGTTCGGGGTGATGTTGCGGGCGCGGCCGGCACGGGCCGCATGAGCCGCCGCATCGATCTCAATGCCGATCTCGGCGAGGGCTACGGCCCCTACACGCTCGGCGACGACGCGGCGCTCCTCGATCTCGTCACCTCGGCCAACGTCGCCTGCGGCTTCCATGGCGGCGATCCCGCGATCATGGTCGCCACCGCTTCGGCGGCCAAGGCGCGCGGCGTGTCCATCGGCGCCCATCCGGGATTTCAGGATCTGCGCGGTTTCGGTCGTCGTGTCATCGCCGAAAGCGCGGGGGAGATCGAGGCCGGGGTGGCCTACCAGATCGGCGCGCTCCAGGCCTGTGCGGCCCTCGGCCATCATCGCGTCACCCATGTGAAGGCGCACGGAGCCCTCGCCAACCTGTCGAACGCCGATGCGGATGTGGCGAAGGCTCTGGCGCGGGCGGTCCTCGCCGTCGACCGGACTCTGCCTCTGGTGGTGATGCCGGGCCTCGCGGTCGAGCGCGCGGCTCTCGATGCCGGTCTCGCCGTGGTGCGGGAGATCTATGCCGACCGGGCCTATGCCGACGATGGGCAACTCTGCGCGCGCTCACTTGCCGGGGCCGTGATCCACGATGCGGCCGAGGCGGCGGCGCGGGTCCGCCGCATGGTGGAGGAGGGGGCGGTGATCACCCTGTCCGGCCGGCGGATCGCGGTGTCCATCGACACGATCTGCGTCCATGGCGACACGCCACGAGCGGTCGAGACGGCGCGCGCGGTCCGGCTCGCCCTCGGAGAAGCGGGCTTCGCACTGGCCGCGTTCAACGCCGCCTGATTCCAGAATGAATGCAAAGCTTGCAGGAAGCAGGGATCGTTTCCCGTCGATACTCCGTTCCTCATGGCGATTACGCTGGCGAAATTGCCGCGACATCGTGTGCGTAGCGTTGAGACGGAACCGACATGGCGACACCCACCCCGGCTGAAGCCGCATCGCCGCAGGCGCCGAAGGCGGGGTCCGCGGGTACCAAGAGTTCCGCGACTGGCAAAACCGGCATCTCCCGTGCGACGCCTTTGCGGGATCCGATGCTGCCGCCCCGGGCGACGCGCATCGCAGCGGCCGAATCGCTCCCGCCCTCGCTGGTTTCGCCCCTCATCGTCACCGCGCTGATCGTCTCCGGCCTCTATATCGGTCGCGACGTCCTCATTCCCATCGCCATCGCGGTCCTGCTCTCCTTCGTGCTGGGCCCCATCGTCTACCTGCTGCGGCGCCTGCGCTTCGGGCGATTCCTGTCGGTGGCGACCTCGGTCGTCATGGCTCTCGGGGTGGCGGCGGCTTTGGCCACCCTCATCGGCGTCCAGCTGGCGGATCTGGCCAAGGATGTGCCCCGCTACCGCGCGACCATAGAGCAGAAGGTCGAGGGCCTGCGTGACAGCCCGGCCGGGCGGATGGCCGATTACGTCGCCAATATCGGCCGGACCATGCATCAGGGCGGGGAGGAGAGCACGAAGCCCGAGACTCCGAAGCCCGAGGCTGGGAAGCCCAACGCTCCGCCGCCCGAGAAACCGGTCCTCGTCGAAATGAAGGAGCGGGCGCCGGACCCGCTGGCGCTGGCCAACACCATTCTGTCGCCGATCCTGCATCCGCTGGCCACAATCGGCATCGTCTTCATCGTGCTGCTGTTCCTGCTGATGCAGCGCGAAGACCTGCGCGACCGCATGATCCGCCTCGTCGGGTCGAGCGATCTCCACCGGACCACCGTGGCGATGGACGATGCCGCGCGGCGTCTCAGCCGCTACTTCCTGGTGCAGCTCGCGCTCAACGCCGCCTTCGGCGTGGTGATTGGGATCTGTCTCTATATCATCGGCGTGCCCAACCCGGCCTTATGGGGCATCTTCTCGGCGCTGATGCGGTTCGTGCCCTATATCGGCGCGGCCCTGGCGGCCCTGTTCCCCCTGGCGCTGGCGGCGGCGGTCGATCCCGGCTGGTCGATGGTCATCGCCACCCTGGCGGTGTTCCTCATCCTCGAACCGCTGACGGGTCATGTCATCGAGCCGATGCTCTATGGCCAGTCCACCGGCATGTCGCCCTTCGCCGTGCTGGTCTCGGCGCTGTTCTGGACATGGCTGTGGGGGCCGGTCGGCCTGCTGCTGTCGACGCCGCTCACCGTCTGCCTCGTCGTTCTCGGCCGCCATGTGGACAAGCTCGAATTCCTCGACGTGCTGTTCGGCGACCGGCCTGCCCTGACCCCGGTGGAGAACTTCTACCAGCGCATCCTCGCCGACGACCCGGAAGAGGCCGAGGAGCATGCCGAGCTGATCCTCAAGGAGTGCTCACTCTCCTCCTATTACGACGACGTGGTGCTGAAAGGCCTCGAGCTCGCTGCCCGCGACGCGGCCCGCGGTGTGCTCACGCCGGAGCAGAAGAACGATATCCGCGACACGGTCGCGGTTCTCATCGCCGGGCTCGACCGACGGGAGACCGAGGTGCCCGACGACGACTTTGCCATTCCCGACGACATCCCCGAGGCCTGGAAGCAGGACGGTGCGGTCCTATGCGTGACGGGGCGCAGCTTCGTCGACGAATCGGCCTGCTCGATCCTGGCCCAACTCCTGAGCAAGCGCGGCATCGGCACGCGAATCGTGCCCTTCTCCGATGTGGCGCGAGCCCAGATCGACAGTTTCGACCCCGGCCCGGCCCGGATGATCTGCATCGTGTCGCTCGCCATCAGCGGGGAGCCGACGCATCTGCGCCGCCTCGTCGGGCGGCTGAAGCGGCGCATGCCGGACCTGCCCATCGTCGTCGGCCTGTGGCAGGCGGATCACGAGATCCTCAACGACGAAGGTCAGCGCGCGGCGATCGGCGGCGACGTGCACGTCTCGTCCCTCGATTCCACATTGCAGGCCGTCCTCGCCCAGGCCGGCACGATTGTGGGAGCCGACAAGGCGGGCTCGTCCGCGCCCGAGCCACCGCCATCGGCCCCCGTCACGGCCGCCCTGGCGACCTGACGGAAGAGGCGCTCTGTTGCGGTCGAAAGGCCGGGCGATGGCGGTCGAACCACCGGGGTCATGGCGGTCGTTCGGGGCGTGTCGGGCTTGACGCGGCCGGCCCATCGTCGCTTCCGTGGCGGACACGGTTCGGACAGGAGGCCCGTCGATGAGCGTCGTCGATCTCGCACGGTTCATGGAAGATCTCGCCACCGAGTCGGGTCAGGCCATCCTGCCCTTCTTCCGCGCCTCGTTCGGCATGGACGACAAGGGCAGGGGCACCGGCGCCTTCGATCCGGTCACCGAAGCCGATCGGGCGGCGGAGACCATCCTGCGCGGCCGGATCAGGAGCACCTTCCCCACCCACGGCATCGTCGGCGAGGAGTTCGGCTCCGACCATGCGGATGCCGAATGCGTCTGGGTCCTCGACCCGATCGACGGCACCCGCGCCTTCATCACGGGGCTCCCCACCTGGGGAACGCTGATCGGCCTGCTCCATGACGGCGTGCCGGTGCGCGGGCTGATGAACCAGCCCTATCTTGGCGAGCGCTTCGTGGGCGATGGAGCCAGTGCCACGTTTCATGGCATTCGCGGTCCGCGCAAGCTCATGACCCGCCGCTGCGAGCGCCTCGCCGATGCGCTGCTCGCCACCACGGACCCGCGCCTGTTCGCGCCGGGCGACGAGCAGGATCGCTTCCGAAGCATCGAGGGCGCGGTGCGGATGTCGCGCTACGGCACCGATTGCTACGCCTATTGCATGCTCGCGGCGGGGCAGATCGACCTCGTGGTGGAGGCCGGCCTAAAGCCGCACGACATCGTCGCGCTGATCCCGATCATCGAGGGTGCCGGCGGCGTCATCACCGCCTGGGATGGCAGTTCGGCCGCGAAGGGCGGCCGCATCGTCGCCGCCGGCGATGTCCGGCTGCACGCCGCGGCCCTGCGACACCTCAACCCGTGAGGTCCTGAACCGCGGGGGTTCTAGGGCAGCATCGCGGCAGCAGCAGACCGCACCGTATCGGCGTGCTCCACTCGCGACGGCGTGACCACCGACCCCGGCACGAAGGCATCGAAAGCCGCCCAGAAATCATCCCGGATCGCGTCACGCTCCGAGAGGATCTCATGCCGGGCATCGGGCAGGACGAGGAGAAACCCGGAGGAAAGGCGGCCGACGAAACGCTCCGTGATGGCGGTATCGCAAACAGGGTCGGCGCCAGCGCCGATCACGAGGATCGGGATGCGGATCGAGGCGGCCTTTCGCGGATCGGCGAGCTTCTCCATCGCCCTGAACGCACCGACGATCCAGGCCACGCTCGGGTCGCCCACGGCGCCAGTGCCCACCGCCCGGGCCGCCTGGGCATTGCGTTCATAGCGGGCGGGATCACCCGAGAGTCGGTTTCCCGCAAACGGTTTCGTCGCCATCGAGGTCGGCTTGCCGAACGGGATATAGCTGCGCCCGAGCCCCAGCGCATGCAGCACACGGGCGAGAAAGAAGGACGCCGCCGGGAAACGGATCATCCGGATCGACAACATCGGTGCCACGGTGACTAGTCGGGCGAAGGGAAGCCATCCGTCCATCGCACCGGTCAAAGCCACGGCGCCCCCCATGGAATGGGCGAGGCCCATATGCGGATGCGGCATCAACGGCCGTAGGATCGCTTCCTCTATCGCTTTGAGATCGTGGCGATAATCGTCGAACCGTGCGACGTGGCCACGATGCGCATCGGTGACTTGCCGCTGCGATTCGCCCTGACCACGCCAATCGAACGCTACGACCGCGAAGCCGCGCCTGCGCAGATCCGTGATAGTTTCGTAGTACTTCTCGATGAACTCAGCACGGCCCTGAAGCAGGCACACCGTTCCTTTGGCAAGGCGCGTTGTGGGGCGCCAGTGAGCCGCCCTCAGCCGTACTCCGTCATCCGTCTGAACAGAAACCAGCGTTCCCCCCGGGGGAACTGGATTTCCGGGGGTGGAAGCAAGGCTCAGCATGGGCAGAGCCCGAACAAGAGGAGCAGCATCAAAATTTCCATGCAACGGGGTATCCAAACTCTTGAAGCCTATCGCCACGCCTCCGATATTGGAGGAGCGCCGGCCGATACGGCGGCGCAATAGTCCGGCCCTTTGGGCGGACGATAACGTTACATGTTGCTTCCTACGGAGAATATGTCATGCGCCAGTTCGATCTTGCTCCCCTCTATCGTTCTACTGTCGGCTTCGACCGTTTGTTCTCGGCCCTCGATCAGTTCGTGAGCGCCGACGCGGTCCCGACCTACCCACCCTACAACATCGAGCGCACAGGCGAGAGCGCTTACCGCATCACGGTCGCGGTAGCAGGCTTCACCGAAGCAGACCTTACCATTGAGGTGAAGGAAAACGCTCTCTCGCTCAAAGGTGAGCGTAAGCCGGATGCCAGCCGAAAGGTCGAGGTTCTGCATCAGGGCATCGCCGCCCGTGGCTTCGAGCGTCGGTTCCAGCTTGCCGATTACGTGCAGGTGACGGGCGCGGCCCTGGAGAACGGGTTGCTCCATATCGATCTCGTCCGCGAGATTCCGGAGGCCAAGAAGCCTCGCCAGATCCAGATCGCCACGTCGGCTGCCGCCAAGGCACCCGTGATCGAGGGTCAGGTGCAAGAAGCGGCCTAATCGATCGTCTTTTGATGGAGAGCGCCCCGATCCCCAGGTTGGGGCGCTCTTGCGTGTCAGAACCCGTCGAACCGGTCTCCTCGGCCGGGCTCCCTGCAGCGATAGCCAATGAAGCAATCCGGCGTGTCGCGCGTGGGCGCATAGGCGGGGATCGTGATCTCGGTCACTTCGCAAGCACCCCGGTCACGCACGAAACGGTCATAGGTCGCCCCACCCGTCCCAAGAACGATGCCGCGGTTGCGCGACACGACGGATCGGGCCTCTGGGCACGTCATATCGAGTGTGGATGCCCGTTGCGCGATAGCCGGCGAAGCGACGCCGATCGCGGCACACATGCCGCAAATGAAATTGAAGACCCTCGCCACAATCCAATGCCCCCGCGTTCGACGACGCAAAAGCGCCGTCCGACCAGGGTAACTCGAAGCCGATCAGCCAAGTTTCACAGGGGCTTCACAGGTCTCCGAAGGCGAGTTGTCCCTGTGGGCTCTGCCTAGGACGAGCAGCTATCGGCCGGTCCTTACGGACCGTAGGCTTCGTCGCGGTTCGCTGCGTTTTCGGCTCGCCGCGCATCCGAGCCTTCGCCTTGTCGCGGGCTACGGCTTCGGGAGCCTGCGGATCCTCGTTCAGCCACTTGCCGCGCTTGATGACCTCGTTGACCCGTCCCTGGTTCACGCCGACCTTGAAGGCGATCTCCTGCTGGGTCATTCCCGTGGAAGCGTGGAGGTCGAGGATGGCCCGAGCCAGTTCCGGTGTCATCTTCTGCCCCGTGAGGCGTCTCGCCGGCTTGATCGTCCGGGTCGCGCGATCGCGCTCGCGCAGGCGCTGGAGCAGGGCCAGCGCCATGTTCATACCCTGCTCTCGCAGGGCCTCCTCGAATTCCTTCAACGTCGCCATCGTCGGCTTCCTCGTTGCCGTCGCGGCCGGACCTTTGGACCTGCCCGCCACCGAGAGAACGATCGGGCATGCGCCAAGGTTGCGACGGACGCCATCGGTCGATCGAGCATGGTTGAGCCGGTACAGGGCCGATGACAACCGGGTGAAGACTTCATCCACTACTAATCCGCCGCACGTCACTCTCGGTAGCGTCGCTGTTCCAGCGCGCGTCATCGTCCGTGACGGTACCGACTCGGGCTCATTCCGTAGTGACTGGCCCTTACCGTCTTACCTTTGACGGCCAACCCTTGGCGGAAAGCCCGGGCTTCGGCTAAACCGCGCGGCACACGCGGCTTTCGAGGACGCTTCCCAATGATCAGCCCGATCCTTTCCGTCGCCCGCGACGGGTCAGCGCCCGGCGCTCCCTCCCTCGTCGAAGCCTTGGAGAACGGGTCGGTCCTGGTCTTCCACGACGAGGACTTCCCGTTCAGCGATTTCGAGAAGCGCTTCGTCGAACGACCCTTCGCTGACGGCAAGGCCAAGAATGTGAACATCCGCGGCAAGGAGGCCGCCCTGAGAGGTGCCGCCGGGACGCCGGAGGAACAGGAAGCGCTGCGTCAGCTTCTCATCCGCTACAAGGCCTTCGCCCAAGGGCTCATCGACCGCCATCTGCCGGCCTATACCGGCAAAGTCACGCTGGCTGGCACCTCCTACCGTCCGTTCGAGGTGGATCAACGCAAGCTCAGTTGGCGCCGCGACGACACCCGTCTGCATGTGGATGCCTTTCCGTCGAATCCGATCGGCGAGAAGCGCATCCTGCGTATTTTCCGCAACATCAACCCCAACGGCCAACCGCGCCTGTGGCGGGTAGGCGAAGATTTCGGCTCGATGGCTGAAAAATTTTTGCCGCGCTTGCCGGGCTACTCGCCGCTATCCGCGCGGCTGTTGGCCACGCTGCGTATCACCAAGGCGCGCCGCTCCGAATACGACCACCTGATGCTTCATCTCCATGACGCGCTCAAGCAGGACATGGAGTACCAGCAGAAAGGTCCCCAGGCCGATGTGCAATTTGCACCGGGCCAGACCTGGGTGACGTTCTCGGACCTCGTCATGCACGGCGCCATGGGCGGCCGCTACATGCTGGAACAGACGGCCTACCTGCCCGTCACGAGCCAAGCAGATCCGGAACGCAGCCCACAGCGGATCCTTTCCAAGAAACTCGGCCGCAAACTGCGTTGAGATTTCACCGATACAGAAACCGAGTTTAGGGCCACGCCATGATCCTCGAAATTGCACAGATCGAAATCAAATCCGGCATGGAAGCTGATTTCGAGGCGAACATCGCCAAGGCATCCGAAATCTTCAAGGTCGCCAAGGGATGCAGGAGCTTCGCTGTTCGTCGTTCCGTTGAGAAGCCGCAACGCTATCGACTGCTGATCGAGTGGGAGACCCTCGCGGACCATACAGAACTCTTCACGGGCTCGCAGGCCTGGAAGGATTACCGCGCCATGGTATCCCCTTTCTTCGAGGGACCGCCGAGCGTCGAGCATACGGAACTGACCCTGCAGGCGTTCTGACGTCCAGACCCGTCATGACCGGCGGCATCATGCCCCAAGGGGAACGGGCAGGAGGAGCAAGCTGCTGTCCGGCAGCAGTCCCGCATCATCCTAAGGAAAATGCGTATCGCGCGAATGTTCGAGCTTGCTCGAAGCCATCTCTCATTTCGTTGGAGGTCGAAATACGATCGGCTTCCTATCATCAGGATTCGATGATCGGGGTGGGTTAATAGATTTCCTTCACTCCCTGGCGCGGGTCGCGCAAAGCCTCCGCCACCGTGACAGCGGATCGCCGACTGCTTACTGAAGGATACCGTCCTCGACAGAGGCGGTCTTATCCGAAGCGTCCTTGCACAGGCGTCCATCGCCCATGATTCAGCGCCCCCTCCGCATTGGCACCCGCGGCAGCCCCATGGCTCTCGCGCAGACGGGAATGGTCCGCGACAAGATCGTGGCCGCAAATCCGGGGCTGGAAACGGAGCTGGTGGTGGTGAACACGGTCGCCGACCGCATCCTCGACCGCCCCCTGTCCGAAATCGGCGGCAAGGGACTTTTCACGAAGGAGCTTGAACAGGCCCTCTTCGCCGACGTGGTCGATGTGGCCGTGCATTCCATGAAGGATGTCGAAACCTGGCTACCCGAGGGGCTGGTCATCGCTTGCATCCTGGAACGGGACGATCCACGCGATGCATTCCTCTCGGCGCAAGCCGAGGGCTTTGCCGGCCTCGCACCAGGAGCGCGCGTGGGTACTTCCTCCCTGCGCCGGGCCGCCCAGGTTCTCATGCGCAGGCCGGACCTGCGCATCGTCCCCATGCGCGGCAACGCCAACACAAGAATGCGCAAGCTCCAAGAGGGCACATGCGAGGCGACGCTTCTGGCCCTTTGCGGTCTCGAACGCCTCGGCATGGCCGACATGGCACGGAGCGTCCTGTCCGTGGACGAGATGCTCCCCGCCGTGGCGCAGGGCGCCCTCGGCATCGAATGCCGGGAGGCGGATTCCGATGTTCGAGCCCTGCTTGCCCCCCTCCGGTCCCCGACGGCCATGGCTGAACTCGATGCCGAGCGAGGTCTTCTTGCGGAGCTTGACGGGTCGTGCCGCACACCCATCGCGGCCCTGGCACGGATCGACGGCGGGGTGCTGACCCTGAACGGCCTGTTGTTCCTGCCCGACGGCAGTGCTCATTGGGCGGTCCACCGCTCTGGCGCGGTATCCGATGCGGCCGGAATCGGACAGGACGCCGGCGCCGAGCTGAAACGTGCCGCTGGCGACACCTACGCCAAGCATCTGCAATAGCTTGGCGCACGCATCGATCGCGGGAGCTTGGTATCCGGTCGGGCGCGGCATCTCCGCGCCTTGCGGTCGGAAGAGGAACGGTTAATCGCTCGTCCGGTACTGTCTGCGTACAATCTCATACACTTCGCGGCCCGAGAATACCGATGCATGAGGTCCGCACCGCCCTATCGCCCTGCTCAACCGTACTGATCCGTCTCGACGGGGATCCCGCCGGTCTCGGAGAGTTCACGATCGAGCAAAATGGCGATGCAGCGCTGATCGCCAGCCTGCAGGCGCGTGTCGAGGAACAAGCTCGTTTCATCGACGCACAGGCAGTGTCCCTCGCCCATAGCCGGAAAATCTTCGAACGCGCCTCCGCCGTAGCCAAAATCGGAGTCTGGGAATGCCGCCTCGAAGACGAGGCACTGACCTGGACCGATGCCGTCTACAGGATGTTCGATCTGCCGGTGAGCTCGCCGGTGGACCGCGAGACGACCCTGGCATGCTACAGCCCGGCGTCGCGCATCCGCCTCGACGCGCTCCGCAGCCAGGCCATCTCCGAACGCGGCGGCTTTACCCTCGACGCCGAAATTATGACCGTCGCAGGCAACCGCCGCTGGATCCGCCTGACCGCAACGGTGGAATGCGACAGCGGAATCCCGGTCCGTATCTTCGGCATGAAGCAGGACATCACCGAGGAGAAGATCCTCGCAGACCGGACCCGTTATCTCGCAGAGTTCGACACGCTGACGGGCCTGCCGAACCGCACCGTTTTCTACACTCGGCTCACAGCTATGGGCAGAATGGGAGCTTTGTTGCTCCTCGACCTCGACGGCTTCAAACAAGTCAACGACACATATGGCCATATGGCCGGTGATGCTTGTCTTACGGAGGTCGGGCGACGTCTTATGGAGACGTGCCGTCACACCGAGTTCGTGGCTCGTATCGGGGGGGACGAGTTCGGCATCGTGGTGGACGCCACCATCAATCCTCCCGACCTCGCCGTCTTGGCGGAGCGTATCATCGCTGCCATGGCGCCGCCCATCGCTTGGGGGCAGGGGACCTTCACGATCGGAGTGTCGATCGGCATCGCCATGATGGCACGCCACAAATCGGAAGACATCTTCGCCGAGGCCGACATGGCGCTGTATGCGGCCAAGGCGGAAGGACGGGGGACGTTCCGGCTAGCCCCTCCGGCAGAACACTTGTGACCGCTTCACGCTGATACGTGGTGAGAAACGGATCTTGGCGGCAAGCCTCGCTCAGCTGCCATCATTCGTGCAAGCGCAACGATTTCGCGGATCTGGAACGGCTTGCGGACCGAAAGGCTTCCCCGAAGGGGCCTGCGGTCAAAATAAGCATTCGTCGATGCATAGATCACCGGGCGGTCGGGGCGAACCTCGCGGAAGGCAAGAGCCACCGTCCATCCGTCTATCATCCCCGCGAGATTGATATCGGTCAGCAACCAGTCGATATCGACGCCATGAATCCTGAGAAGCGTCAAGGCGTCTTCTCCGCTTGACGCGGCGACGACTGCGAGACCAGCGCGCTCGCACTGGATCGTCAACATATCCAGCAGAAGGAAGTTATCCTCGACGATCAGAACTTTCGGTGTGCCACTCATTCCGGCCATCGACCCTATCCTACACCAACAAATGGCTGCATTAATGGTTAAGCTTCCATCAACGGTCGCGTCGACTCGGGTGTCGCTCGCAACGTGGACGGAGGGTCGTTTGGAGACCGTGTGACGATGCGCGAGGCAGCGTTGGAGCCAACGGCGGAGAAGGGGAGGTGGGCGGTCTGCAATGAAGCTACGCTCGCCGAACTCGAAGACCTGCTTGGACGCGACCACTTGATGCAGCTTCTGTCCCTGCTCATCGTCGAGATCCGAATCCGGTTTCGAGCCGGGAACGACGATCGGAACGCCATCGGGCAGGACGCCCATGCACTGCTGGCATCGAGTGGGGCTCTCGGCTTCGTCGACCTCTCGCGGTGCTGTTCGGCGATCGCTCAAGCTTGCCTCAATGGCGGTGATATCGACGTCCCGCTGCAGGAAGGCCGGGTCGCCGCCAAGCGCGCGCTCGACGCGCTCGCCGTCTTGGGCGCATACGGGTGACAGCACTTTCGCGTCTTCCGAACACCTCACCGCAATGATCCGTTGCGCCGAAGACACACCCGTCGGAGGAGAGGAGCACGGAGTTTTTTCGTCGCGCAGCTGCCGCATTTCAGGTGCGACACAGGGTATCGCGCCGGTCACGAAGTCGTTTCGTTGAATTGAGGTGCTCAGCGTCACACGCCGCGACTGGATTTCAGCCTTTGAAACACCCCGTCAAGGTTGACGGAACCTTCGCTTAACCCGCTCGACCTACATAGGTCCTACCACCAAACGACCCCGCTGGGACGCTCCGGAACCGGACACCCCGCCCGAGGAGACCACGACCATGTCGATGACCGCGCGCTTTCGCGTGTTTCCGCTCGCGGCGGCCCTTTGCGCCGCGCTCAGTGTCGCTGCCTGCACAAACGACAAGGATCTTGCCGACGCTTCGGGCTTCGCAGGAGGCGCCAATACGCCGGGCAGCGCGCAGGACTTCGTCGTCAATATCGGCGACCGCGTCTTCTTCGAATCGGATTCGACCGATCTGACGCCGACCGCCACCGCCACCCTCGACAAACAGGCCCAGTGGCTGCAGCGCTATCCCCGCTACACCTTCCTGGTCGAAGGCCATGCCGACGAACGCGGCACCCGCGAGTACAACTTCTCGCTCGGCGAGCGCCGCGCCCAATCCGTCAAGGACTACTTGTCCTCGCGCGGCCTCGCCGCCGGACGGATGCGGACGGTTTCCTATGGAAAAGAGCGCCCGGTCGCCGTGTGCAACGACATCTCCTGCTGGTCACAGAACCGCCGCGCCGTGACCGTCCTCGACCGGGGCGCCGGCTCCTGAGAACGTAAGGTTAGCCATTACGGACGCAGCCCACTTTTGCTGCGCCCAGGCACATCTGCTATCGGCGGGGCGCTGCCGATGCATCCTCGTCCGATCCGACCACAGGTGCCGATTCCCATGCTCCGCCGCCTGCTCATCGCGTCCACGTTTCTCATGTTCCTGTCTCCCTTGACCGTCGGCGGTTCGGCGACGGCCCAGGATGCGTCGGAATTTGTCGTCCGTCTGAATCGCATCGAGAACCAGTCACGTCAGATGGCTGGTCAGATCGAGACGCTGCAATATGAGAATCGCCAGCTCAAGGAACAGCTTCGCAAGTTCCAAGAGGACGTCGAATATCGCCTGCAAGAAGGCAAGGGTGGCGCTGGAAAGCCCGCCGCATCCCCGTCAGGTACCAATCCCGGTCAAGCCAAGCCACAGAAGCGCAGCGATGCCTTCAACCCGGAGCAGAATCCCGGTCGTCCCGGCGGGCCGATGCCGCTCGGCACAACTATGCCGTCGGCTGCCATCGCGACCGCACCACCGTCTCGGGGACCGAGTGTGCCGCCCACCGTGGTCGATGCCGATGACGAAGAGCCTGGCCTGTCGCCTCCCGGCCTAGGTGGCCCCGTCGACCTCACGCCCCCGTCGCGCGTTCCTACGACGGGCGCTCTCGCGAGCCCGTCGCGCCCGATGACCAGCGTGGCCGCCACCACGACAGGCGATGCACGGGCGGATTACGAGACGGCTTACGGCTACATCACCGGACGCCATTACGAACAGGCGGAGATGAGCCTACGCCAGTTCATTCAATCGCATCCGCGCGACGCGCAGGTGCCGTCGGCGACGTACTGGCTCGGTGAGAGCTACCTCCAGCGCAACCGCAACCGCGAGGCGGCCGAGCAGTTTCTGAAGGTCTCCACGGATTACGCGCGCTCGCCCCAGGCGCCGGATGCGATGCTGAAGCTTGGAATATCTCTGAATGCACTCGGCGCACGGGAACAAGCCTGCGCCACTCTCGCCGAACTGGAGCGGAAGTTCCCGTCCGCAGCGCAGGGTGTCCGCCAGAGCGTGGTTCGCGAACAGAAACGCGCCCGCTGCGCCGCTTGAATGGCACCCCAGCGGGTGACGGGATCGACGCGACGCTTGTCGCGGCGCTGAAGCCCTATCTCGAAACTCGCAACCTGCTCATCGCAGTTTCCGGCGGACCGGACTCTACTGCATTGATGCATGCGGCCGCCCGGTCCGGGGCGGCGCATCCGATCCAAGTCGCGACGGTGGATCATCGTCTTCGTGCGGAGGGAGGCGTCGAGGCCCGGAACGTCGGGATCACTGCGCGGGCGCTTGGTTTGAGACACCACATCCTGAGCTGGGACGGCAACAAGCCGAGCCGGGGTATTCAAGCCGCCGCACGCCAGGCGCGCTACGCCCTCCTGGCGGAATGCGCGACGGGGATCGGCGCGGACACAATACTGACGGGCCATACAGCTGACGATCAGGCAGAGACCGTGCTGATGCGGCTCCTCGCCGGAAGCGGTCCGGCTGGTCTCGCGGGTATGCGGCGCGACCGGGAGCTTGCACCGGGCCTGCGCCTAGCAAGACCCTTCCTCCATATTCCAAAGGCGGATCTCATCGCCTACTGCTCGGCTCATGGGCTGGCATACGCGAGCGATCCTTCGAATGTGGATGAGCGCTTCGCACGTGCACGTTTACGCCGACTGATGCCCGACCTCGCAGCGGAAGGTCTCAACGCCGAACGGCTCTGCCGTCTGGCGGCCCGCATGTCTCGCGACGAGGACGCGTTACGCGATGCAGCGCAGTCCACCTTTATCAGGCTCCGCCTTACCGCCGATGCCGTTGTCCTGGATGGCCGCCTACTGGCCGCTCTGCCGGATGCGATCCTTATCCGCGTCGTCGACCTCGCATTGAACGAGGCCGGAGGGGGAGGGGTAGGGCGCCTGGAACGCATGGAGCGGCTCGTCTTCGAAGAGCTTCGGCCGGCCCTCACCGCAGGCACCGCCATGCGACGCACGCTTCGGGGCATCCTCGTCGAACTTGGGGCCGAGGGCGTCCTCTCCTTCTCTCCGGCACCGGCGCGACGGTCCCCATCTTAGGGACGCGCTCACCTTTCCGCCGACCGGCTTGCCGCAGGCAGGCCCGATTTACTTGGCAAGGGAGGCGGCACTGCCTACATTGCCGACATGCATCCGCGTGATCCGCCCACCAAGCGCGGGACCGGACGCCCCCAGGGATTGATCGATGAACCCGAACTTCCGCAATTTTGCCTTGTGGGTCGTCATCTTCCTGCTCGTGCTTGCCCTCGTCACTCTGTTCCAGAATCCGGGACATCGCGGCGGCGGCAGTGAGATCGCCTATAGCCAGCTTCTGAACGATGCCGATTCCGGCAAGATCCAGACGGTGGTGATCTCCGGGCAGGATGTGAGTGGTACCTATGTCGGCGGTGGCAACTTCACCTCCTATGCACCCAACGACCCGAACCTGGTGTCGAAGTTGCAGAGCAAGGGTGTGCAGATCACCGCACGTCCCCCCTCGGACAACACGCCCTGGTTCATCCAGCTTCTCGTGAGCTGGCTGCCCATCCTGGTCTTCATCGGTGCCTGGATTTTCCTGAGCCGCCAGATGCAGTCGGGTGCCGGGCGCGCCATGGGCTTCGGAAAGTCGAAGGCCAAGCTTCTCACCGAGGCCTCTGGCCGCGTGAGCTTCGACGACGTCGCCGGCGTGGAGGAAGCCAAGGAAGACCTGCAGGAGATCGTCGAGTTCCTGCGTGATCCGCAGAAGTTCCAGCGTCTCGGCGGTCGCATTCCACGCGGGGTGCTCCTCGTCGGCCCTCCCGGCACGGGTAAGACCCTCATTGCCCGTGCGGTGGCGGGCGAAGCCAATGTGCCGTTCTTCACGATCTCGGGTTCGGACTTCGTCGAGATGTTCGTCGGCGTCGGTGCCAGCCGCGTCCGTGACATGTTCGAGCAGGCCAAGAAGAATGCGCCCTGCATCATTTTCATCGATGAGATCGACGCTGTCGGTCGCCACCGCGGCGCGGGTCTCGGCGGCGGCAACGATGAGCGCGAGCAGACATTGAACCAGCTCCTCGTGGAGATGGACGGGTTCGAGGCCAACGAGGGCGTGATCATCATTGCGGCCACGAACCGTCCCGACGTGCTCGACCCCGCCTTGCTGCGTCCGGGCCGCTTCGACCGCCAGATTATGGTGCCGAACCCCGACGTCGTCGGCCGCGAGCGCATCCTTCGCGTTCACGTTCGCAAGGTGCCTTTGGCACCGGATGTCGATCTCAAGGTCATCGCGCGTGGGACCCCTGGCTTCTCCGGCGCCGACCTGATGAACCTCGTCAACGAATCGGCCCTGCTCGCCGCACGTCGTGGCAAGCGCATCGTCACGATGCACGAGTTCGAGGACGCCAAGGACAAGGTGATGATGGGTGCGGAGCGGCGCACCTTGGTGATGACTGAGGACGAGAAGAGGCTCACGGCCTATCACGAAGGTGGCCACGCCATTGTCGCCTTCAACGTGCCTGCCACTGATCCCGTCCATAAGGCGACGATCATTCCGCGCGGCCGGGCCCTGGGCATGGTCATGCAGCTTCCAGAGCGCGACAAGCTGTCTATGAGCTTCGAGCAGATGACCTCGCGTCTCGCCATCATGATGGGCGGTCGCATCGCCGAAGAGATGACGTTCGGCGCCGACAAGGTTACTTCTGGAGCACAGTCAGACATCGAGCAGGCGACACGTCTCGCTCGCATGATGGTGACGCGCTGGGGCTTCTCGCCTGAGCTCGGCACCGTGGCCTATGGCGAGAACAACGACGAGGTCTTCCTCGGCATGTCCATGGGCCGTCAGCAGACGGTTTCCGAGGCCACTGCCCAGAAGATCGACGCCGAGGTTCGCCGCCTTGTAGAGACCGGCCTTGAGGAGGCCCGCCGCATCCTCGGCGAGCATAAGGACGATCTCGAGGCACTGGCCCAGGGGCTTCTCGAATACGAAACCCTTTCGGGTGACGAGATTAAGAACCTGATCGCCGGCAAGCCGCCCATCCGTGATGCGGGTGATGGACCGACTCCGATCCGTGGTTCGTCCGTCCCGTCCGCCGGTCGCGGCCGGCCGCGGGACAACGAGGGCGGGCTGGAGCCTCAGCCCCAGGCGTGACGTCAGGGTGTTCGTTCTTCAGAAATATCAAAGCGGCGAGGGAGACCTCGCCGCTTTTCTTTTAATTGCCAAAGGCCGAATCGGGCGGCACCGCGGATAGATCGACCGTACGGCGAGGCGCTTGCCGGCGTGACGAGCAGCGAGCAGGTGAGGGACAAGCTTCTCAATCTCGACCCGGCTTTCGATCCACTGGCTTATTCGTTCGAGACGTGCGGCCCGCTCTTCGACGCGGTTTCGGACCGGTTCTGGCAGGCGAACATAGCGACCTGGCAGTGGGTGGAGCTTTACTATTTCAGCATTGGCAAGCAGATCGAGGGTGCTGTCCTCGTTTCGCTGATCATTGCTGTTTCACAGGCCTTCTGACGCGCGAGGAGGCATGAGCTAGGCTCCAGTCCGGCCACCATTCGTTTGCCATGCTTCGATACCATTCAGCGAGGTAAGGCCCGCTATGATGGGCTGTGACGATCGGGATTGAAGAACGTGCGTAAGTATTTCGGCACAGACGGCATCAGAGGCCGTGCCAACGGGGTGATCACCCCTGAACTGGCCCTCAAGGTGGGGCAAGCGGCAGGATTGGTCTTCCAGCGGGGCGATCACCGCCACAGGGTCGTGATCGGCAAGGACACCCGCCTGTCGGGCTACATGATCGAGACAGCTCTCGTTGCCGGGTTCACTTCGGTGGGCATGGACGTGATGCTGCTCGGCCCCATGCCGACGCCGGCCGTGGCCATGCTCACCCCCTCGATGCGCGCCGATCTAGGGGTTATGATCTCGGCGTCGCACAATCCGTTCGAGGATAACGGCATCAAGCTCTTCGGTCCCGATGGATTCAAGCTGAACGACGATGTCGAGCGCGCCATCGAAGCCTTGATCGACGGGGAGTTGCACAAGAAGCTCGCCGGCTCACGCGACCTCGGCCGCGCCAAGCGGATCGAAAGCGTGCATGCTCGCTACATCGAATTTGCCAAGCGTACGCTGCCGCGCAACGTCACCCTCGACGGCCTACGGGTCGTGGTCGATTGCGCCAATGGCGCGGCCTACCGCGTTGCGCCGGAGACCCTTTGGGAACTCGGAGCGGAAGTGATCGCCATCGGCGTCGATCCCGATGGCTTCAACATCAACCACGATGTGGGATCCACGGCTCCCGCCGCTCTTGCCGCCAAGGTTCGGGAATTGCGGGCGGATATCGGCATCGCCCTCGACGGCGACGCAGACCGTGTTCTCATCGTCGATGAGAAGGGCCAGTCGGTGGATGGAGACCAACTGATGGCTGTCGTGGCACGGTCCTGGAAGGACGACGACCGTCTGACACAGCCCGGCATCGTCGCGACGATCATGTCCAATCTCGGTCTCGAGCGGTTCCTCGGGGGGATCGGCCTTGGTCTCGCCCGCACGGCGGTCGGCGATCGCTACGTCCTCGAGCACATGCGGGAGCATGGCTACAATCTCGGCGGCGAGCAGTCGGGTCACATCATCATGTCGGATTACGCCACTACCGGAGACGGTCTGGTGGCGGCACTTCAGCTTCTCAGCGTGGTCAAGCGTCAGGAGCGGCCGGTGAGCGAGGTCTGCCATTGCTTCGACCCGCTGCCGCAGATCCTCAAAAACGTGCGCTACCGCTCTGGTACGCCGCTGCAGCAGGACGCGGTCGTGACAGCCATCGCCCATGGCCGCGAGCGTCTCGGCGAGACCGGCCGCGTCGTCATACGTCCGTCGGGCACCGAGCCGGTCATTCGCGTCATGGCTGAGGGCGACGATCGAAGCCTCGTCACGGAAGTCGTGGACGACATCGTCGATGCCGTGGCGAAAGCCGCGGCCTAATCGCGCAACGCCCCCGGCGCGAGGCAGCGCCATGCCGTGAGGAGAGCGCTTCTGAGCGTCTCCTCATCGGCCCCATCCAGGGACAGGCTGGTCCAGCCACGCCGTCCCCAAGCGCCGGGGACAGGATCGAACAGGTCCGGCTCGGCCTCGACCACAAAAGCCTGATGCTCGGCCGGGAACTTCAGCACAACGCGTTCTTCGTCGACCCAGAGGGTTGCGAAGATCCGCCCGCCGATGCGGAAATCGGGTTGGCCCATATGGGCGCCTTCCTCCACCCCCGGCAGCATCAGGGCGAGTGCGCGTACATCTTCAGGCCGCATGATCTCTCCGCCTCGTTACTCGCGAAAACCACCGAGGCGGCACGCGAATGCAAGTGCCGCGATATCTCGACAGCTTCTACGAGCGACAGTAAATTTGCGGCCCTCTAAGAACTCAGAAAGGCTAACGTTTAACGTTAAGCGCGATTTAACTCATCCGGCAGATGATGGGCTCGTCATCCAGGCTGGTGCTCCCACACCTCCGCCGAACGATCGAGTTGAAGGATCCATTATGCGCCGCTCCAAGCTTTCTGCCTTGGCGCGCTCGATCACGCTCCTTGCGAGCGTGGGAGCGCCATGCCTCGCGCAGGCCGCCGACCTGCTTCCGAGCCTGCCTCCCGAGCCGCTCCCCCCGCCGATCGAAATCGGCGGCGCATGGTACCTTCGCGGCGACGCCGGTGCTGGAATTCTCGGAGAAGGTCACACCGTCGCCAAGGACGTGACGACCCCCCCGATCCAATACAACTACAACGTGTTGAAGGATTATCTGGGCAACCAGGCCTTCGTGGGCGCGGGTATCGGATACCAAGCCAATTCCTGGCTCCGCTTCGATTTCACCGGCGAGTACCGGTCGGAAGCGAAATGGATCTTCTACGCGGCCGAGAAGCCGAGCGGCGGGATCAATCGCACGTCCGGCAAGTTCTCCTCGGTCGTCGGCATGGCCAACGGCTACGTCGATCTCGGCACATATTACGGCGTCACTCCCTTCGTCGGCGCAGGTGTCGGCTTTGCACACCACATGTTCGGCGGCGTGACCGACAACGGCCAAGGCCTCTATCAGGGCGGTTTTGGCTCGGGCCCGGAAAAGCAGAAGCTCAGTTTCGCTTGGGCAGCCCATGCCGGTCTCGGCTATTCCATTACGCCGAACCTCAAGCTCGAACTCGCCTATCGCTATCTCAACATGGGTTCGGCGCAAACCGGCACGATCACCTGCGACGCACCGCCCTTCTGCAAGACGGATTATCACCTCAAGGACATTGCCTCGCATGACGTGAAGGTCGGCATGCGCTGGATTCTTGGGGGCGCCGTTGCACCAGCGGTCGAATATCAGCCGCTGCCAGAACCGATCGTCCGTAAATACTGATTTTTTCCAAGGACACTACAAAGACGGCGCGGATCGGTATCCGCGCCGTCCTCTTTTGTGCGAGCACGACAGCTGGGTTAACGCCGGAGCGCGTTGTCTTTTCCAGCTCAGGACCCGTTAGGGTTAAGGCGATCATAACCTTTTAAATTCATCATCTTGGTCAGTCACCCCCCTCGCCGGCATGCATCCGTAACATGCGCTTTCCGGCCGATGCGTCCGTGAGGATCCTGATGATTCCGCCTCGTCCATACCGCTCCGCAGCCCTCGCTGCGATCCTCGCCGGACTGGCAATCGGCGCCGTGCCAGCCGTTGCAGCGGACCTTCTTCCGCCGCCACCGCCTCCGCCGGCACCCGCCCCGGTCCAGATCGGCAGCGGATGGTACCTCCGTGCCGATTTCACCGAGAGCTATTACGATCATCCCAAGGATGCGACGCTGGTCGAACCGGGCACGCCGCCGCTCGTACGACTGCGCCTCAGTCATCAGCCAGGCTATGGTGGCGGCATCGGCTACCGCTTCAACAACTGGCTGCGCATGGACGCCACCATCGACCAGCGCCTTCCCAGCCGTTTCACGACCTACTCGTCCGGCTCGAACTTCGCGAACGGATACAACGTCGAGGCCGGCAAGCTCGACGTGCTGACGGCCCTCGTGAACGTCTATGCGGATCTCGGCACCTGGTGGGGGCTCACCCCCTATATCGGCGGAGGCATCGGTATCGCGCAGAAAGACTTCCGCAACGCCTATACCCAAACCACCTGTACCGTTCCCGTGCTCTGTGACGGAAGCCCGGTGGTCGGGCCACGCCCCGCTGCCGCGCGTCGCAACGGTTCGGTCACGTCATTGGCCTGGGCACTGACAGGCGGCGTGTCCTACGAGATCGGTGCGGGCTTCGCGATCGATGCGAACTACCGTTACGTCAATCTCGGCCGCGCCAAGACCGGCCTCGACGATTTCGGCTTCGGGACCCGCCTCAAGGACATCTCGGCCAACGAGGTTCGCGTCGGCCTGCGCTACAGCTTCGCCAGCGGCGCTGCTGCTTTTGGGACCGGCGGTTACGGCGGCGGCAATCCCTACGAATAAGGCATAGCCCGATACACGGCAGGACCTTCGCCCGCCTTCATATGCTCAAAGCCCGCCCGGCCCGTGCCGCGCGGGCTTTTTCGTCCTGCGACCATGACCATAGGCCTCGCCGTAACTCATGTGGCGCGAACGCAACGGAGTATTAAGGTTACGCAATCAATAATGATACTATGTTCGGAAAGAACAGTCGGGCTGCAGCCCTGAGGACGACCTCGATGCGTACCGTCACCCTTGCTCTCCTGACCGGCATCACACTCGGATGGCTGCCGACCGCCCGGGCCGCCGATCTGGACTATGGCGTGCTGCGTGGTTCCGATTACGAGCCTGCCTCAACCGAGATCGATTGGAACGGCGGATATTTCGGCGGGCATGCGGGATACAGCTCGGCCGCGCTGGGCTTCAACAATGCGTTTCAACCCATTGTCGCAAGCGCGCTCAGCCAGACTTACTTCGAGAACGAGATGCATGCCTCTGGATTGCTCCAGACGCATTCAACCCGGACGGAAGGCGCCAGCTATGGAGCTTTTGCGGGATGGAATTACCAGTTCGACGAGACCGTCATCGGCATTGAGGTGGATTATACAAGCTTCGGCAGAACCGGCGCGAGCAACAATTACATTTCTCGTTTCATGGTTGGAACAGATGGCTTTTTTCGCTCCGTCGGCCTCGAAGGCACGTCCTCGACGCGAATTGAAGATTTCGGCACGATCCGGGCCCGTGCCGGTTATACAATGGGCGCCTTTCTCCCGTTCGTAACGGGCGGACTGGCCATCGGCCGCGCACAAATCGCAGATCAAGTAAAGATTCAGGCCGCAGAATACGACCAAACCACGTATCGTGCCAATCTCGGCCTCAGCGATCCTAGGCAAGCCGCCGTCGTCAGCCACAGTGGTTATAGCAGCTTCAATGCCCAAAACCCCGGTCGATCAACTCTGGCAGCGCCCGTCACCTACGGAAGCAGTAAAACAAAGGTCGTTGGCGGCATCGCACTGGGCGCAGGCTTGGAATACGCGTTGACGCAGAACATTATTCTGCGCGGGGAATATCAATATGTCCTCTTTAACGACTTTGATGGCCACAAAGTTAATCTGAACACCGTCCGCGGCGGCGCGGCCGTGAAGTTCTGAGACTCATACAAAATCTGGTGCGTTAAGGGCTTCATCGCATCATCTGCTGCAAAGTCCGCCAGCATTTTGAAACGGACTCCGCACGATGAACCGAACCAACCTCTCCGTCGGTGCCGCGATACTCAGCCTCGTATCCATTTCAGGAGCCGAGGCAGGAGGCCGCCACATTGCCGTCGATGCTGTGTACCAAGGTCCGTATGTTCAGCGGCACGGCGCGATGTTGCCGCCGCAGATTTCCTATCGTGATCCTCGCTATTTGCCGGCGCCGCGCTTGGTGAGAACCATTTACGGCCCGCCAGTCGTCCTGGGTCTTGTTCCCCCGCACAACCCCAACGCACCGGTCTATAACGAACCGCCGCCGCGCTTCTCGCAGGACTGACCAACGTCAGCTTTCGAGTTCGCTGTCCCAGTACAGGTAATCCAGCCAGGTGTGATGGTACTCGCGGTGGTCGAATTCCGGTTGGCGGCGATGGAGCTCGTGCCGCGTCGGCCGGTGGGGTTCATGCAGGAGCGGCATCTCCGCTTCCGCCGGAGTACGGTTCGCCTTGCGCAGATTGCAGGGTGAGCAGGCGGCGACGACGTTCTCCCAGCTCGACAATCCGCCGCGTGAGCGCGGAATGACGTGGTCGAAGGTCAGCCCGCCCGAGGGCATCCGAAGTCCGCAATACTGACAGGAGAAGGTGTCGCGCAGGTAGATGTTGTAGCGGGTGAATGCCGGACTGCGCGCCAGGGTCACGTAGTTCTTGAGGGCAACGACGCTGGGGACCCTCAAGGCGCGGCTCGGTGACCGGGCCTCGACATCGTAGCTGGCCACCAATGTGACCCTGTCGAGGAAGAGGGCGGTGAAAGCGTCCTTCCAGGACCATAAGGACAGCGGATTATACGAAAGCGGCCGGTAATCCGCATTGAGGACGAGCGTTTGGAGATCCAGCATGGCGCTACTCTCTTGACGGATCGACGAAGGGACGACGCAGCACGTTACGGCGCGGCATCGTCCCCGGATGATGAAAGATCGGTGGTCCCGGCAGTTCGGTCTTCGACTTCGGCATCCGGCGAACAAATCTCGGTCGCCGGACCGGCACAGGATGCGAAGAGAACAGATGATCGGGGAGGGCGGACCGGCCTGGGCTTAGCCAAAAGCGGTCGCATCGGGCGGGAACGCCCGGTTTGTGGCGAGGCACATCGACATGGACGGCCAACGCCACCTCCTCGCGTCGATACGAAAAGGCTCTGTCCATTGCGCGTTAGTCTAATATCAGCATGACACGCTTGTGAAGGTTGCCCGGTCGATCCGCGACGTCGCGGCCCACAATCTTTCGGGCTGCCTCGGCGAATGATGTGTCTGCGGCACCCTTTCGCCCCATTGATCGGCCATCCGACAATCTGATTTTTGACCCGCTGCCACCTACGGCGCGTGTTGTGCCTGCGCTGATGCTCCCGTCATGGCCACGGCTCTTGCCGGAGATGGGCCTGGAAGCGATTGGCCCGCGCACCGGGGTCTGCGTGCCGACGCCAGAGGGGCGGTCGGCCCAAGCCGACGAAAGGAACGACATGGAACTGGGATTCATGAAGGGCAGAATGCGACATGCAGCTCTCCTTGCCGCGTGGATGGGTGCTTCCTTCCTGACTCCCATTCCGGTTCTGGCGCAGGCGGCGCCCGTCGCCCCCGCGCAGACGGAGCCGGCAAAGCCGGCGCCCGCTACCGTCCCACCCGCTGCGGCGGCCCCCGCGCCGGCCGCGAAGCCGCCCGTGCCGAAACAGGCAGTCTCTGAGGCGATCCAGAATGTCCGCGACCGGCTCGACGAGGCGAAGGCCAATCTCGATGAGCGTGAGAAGCTGCTCGCCGGCCGCAACGTCGATTCCGCGAACCTGCTCAAGGCACGCGAAGGCCTCGACGCCATCGCCGACCGGATCCGTCAGATCATCGATGCCACCACGCCGCGTCTCGAAGCGGCCCGCGAGCGCCTGACGCAGCTCGGCCCGAAGCCGAAGGAAGGCGAGGAGGGCGAGGACGTCGCCAAGGAGCGGGGCGAGCGCGAGCATGCGGTCGCCGAGATCGACGAGACGCAGCGGCTGGCGAAATCGCTTCTTGTGCAGAGCGACCAGATCATCGACCAGATCACGAACAAGCGCAGGGCAGCCTTCACCCGCGGCCTGTTCGAACGCTCGTCGGC
This sequence comes from Methylobacterium sp. SD274, assembly GCF_017355285.1. Classification (NCBI taxonomy): domain Bacteria; kingdom Pseudomonadati; phylum Pseudomonadota; class Alphaproteobacteria; order Hyphomicrobiales; family Methylobacteriaceae; genus Methylobacterium; species Methylobacterium sp. SD274. Next base: position 81,823 of record NZ_JADIJP010000006.1, read on the forward strand.
ACTGGTGAATCCCGACCTCTGGATGCGTATCGCCGACGATGTCCCGCGCGACATCCGGGCTCTGCAGGCCGCCGTCAGTGATATCGCTGGCCTGTTCGGCCGCAACGGATCGATCTGGAATCTTCTTCTGCTCGGGGTCGCCCTGGGCATCTCCGTGGCGCTGTATTTCGGACGCCGAAACATCGCCCCGCGTCTCGGGCGGCGCAGCCAGAGCGTCGTCGACCCGACGCAGCGCATGAAGCTGATGGCGGCCTGGCGCGTCTTCCTCCTCGGCACCGTACCGGCGGTGGTGGGAAGCTACGCCGTCTATTACGCCCTGGATTCCACGGACCTGCTGCCGCAGCGGCTCATGCCGGTGGCCGGCGCCATCCTCGGCGGTCTCGCTTTCATCGCCTTCGTAGAGGCCCTTTGCGACGCACTGCTGTCGCCGGAAAAACCGTCCTGGCGTCCTGCTCCGCTCAGCGATTCGACCGCGTCGCGGTTGACGCGGCTCGCCGTCGGCATCGCCACGGTAATCACGGTGGTCAAATCCATTGAGGCGCTCAATTCCGGCATCTACGCCGCACTATCGATCTCCATCGCCACGCGCGGCATCGGCGCTCTCGCCACCATCCTGATCCTCGCCATCGGGTTGCACCGCTTCGCCGACACGGCGGATAAAGAGGAGGCCTGCTTCGGTCCCTACGTCGCGCCGGAATCCACCACGACGATCGGCGGTCCGGCGCGCCTGCTCGGATGGGCTGCCGTCATCGTCATCGGCATCGCGCCCCTCGTCGGCTATGTCGCCTTCGCCGCCTTCCTCATCGACCAGCTGGTCTGGACGGCGTGCCTGATCGCGCTGCTTTACCTGCTCATCACGAGTGCCGACACGTTCATCGGCGGTACGCTGAAGGACGAGACCCGCTTCGCCACAGCGCTTCAGGCCAATACCGGGCTACGCAAGCGCTCGATCAACCAGATCGCCGTTCTGTCGACCGGTCTCGCCCGAGTCGTTCTGATCCTGGTGGCCGCCTTGCTGGCGCTCGCGCCCTGGGGCCTCGATTCCACCGACGTCTTCACCTCCGTGCGCAGCGCCTTCTTCGGCTTCAAGGTCGGAGACGTGACGATCTCGCTCTCCACCATCGCGTATGCGGTGGGACTTCTCGTCATCGGCGTGGTCATCACGCGCGCAGTCCAGCGCTGGCTGGAACAGACCTACCTCCCGGCCACCGATCTCGATGCGGGCCTGCGCAACTCCATCTCCACCATCACCGGTTATTGCGGGTTCCTGATCGCCCTCGCGCTCGCCTTCTCCTATCTCGGACTCAGCCTCGAGAAGCTGACTATCGTCGCCGGTGCGCTCTCCGTCGGTATCGGTTTCGGCCTCCAATCCATCGTCAACAACTTCGTCTCGGGCCTGCTGCTGCTGTGGGAGCGACCGATCCGCGTCGGCGATCAGGTGCTCATCGGCGACAGCGAGGGCATCGTGAAGCGCATCTCGGTGCGCTCCACCGAGATCCAGACCTTCGACCGTTCGGCGGTGATCGTGCCGAATTCGAACCTCATCTCGGGTATCGTGAAGAACCGGGTTCGCGGCGATCGCACCGGCCGCGTCACCATCACGGTCAACGTCCTGCGCAACCAGGATCCGGTCCGTGCCGCCGAAATGCTGGTGGCCTGCGCCGCCGCTCATCCGGATGTGCTGAAGGAGCCGGCACCACGGGTGGTGTTCCGCAAGATCGGCGATCCTTTCCTCGAATTCGAACTGATCGCGATGATCGTCGATGTCAGCATGGGCCTGAAGGTCACGAGCGACCTGAACTTTTCCGTGTTTCAAGCCTTGTCCGGCGCAGGGTTCATCCCGGCTCTCGGCCCCGGATCGAGCGTCGTCACCGTCCAGGGCCTGGAGCCGGTCCAGACCGCACTCGGGCAGATCGCCGGCGTGTTCGCACAGAACCGGAGCCAGGATCGGCCGGCTCAGGCGGAAGAGGTCGATGACCGGCAGGTCAGCCCTTCCGCGAACGAGGAAGCCGAGCCGATGCGCTCGGCAACGCCCCGTGAACCGATCCGGCGTAGGAGCCCTGCGGAGGTGTCGTAGACCGACACGATCGACGACGAACGCGAGGCGGAAACGATGACGATGGGATTCCGGGTGTTCGGCCTCGCGCTTGTGGGCAGCTTCTCGCTGTCCGGCTGCGCCAGGGAAGCACCGACCACCGGCGCGCTCCCGAGCCTGTACTGGCCAATGACCACCTCCGGCGCATCGGTCGATACGGCGACCGCGCGCGATATGATCTCGGCGTATCGTGCGCGGAGCGGCGGTGCACCCTTACGGATCGACCCGGACCTGCAGCGTCTGGCCGAAGCCGAGGCAGCCGCGATGGCGGCCGCCGACAAGCCGAGCCAGGCCCAGACGGTGAAGGTCGCGGTTCAGCGCCTCGGCTATGCGGGCGCGCAGGCGAATCTCTCGGCCGGCTATCACACCCTGGCGGAGGCCTTCTCGGGATGGCGCGATAGCCCGGCCCATAACGCCGTCATGCTGGCCCCTCGGGCGACACGCATGGGCATCGCTACGGCCTATGCTCCGAATTCAAAGTACAAGGTCTATTGGGCGCTGCTGGTCGCCGAGTGAGTCGCGCCCTCAGGGCAGCTTCATCGAACGCGGCGTCGGTGCCTGCTCGCCCATGAGCGTCACCGTCACGCGCCGGTTCGATGACAGATACGGATTGTCCGGGAACAGCGGCTCGGTATCCGCCTTGCCGGAGACCGAAGCGAAGCGATCGTCGGGCACGCCGGCGCTGGCGAGGATTTCGCGCACGCTGATGGCGCGACCTGCCGAGAGCTCCCAGGGCGGGGCAGGGGGGCGTGTACCGGGCCTGTCCGTGGCGGTATAGCCTGTGACGGTGATGCGGTTGGGCAGCTTCCGAATGACGGGGGCGAGTTTCTCCAGAAGGCGCCTCGTCCGATCGTTCGGCCGGCTCGACCCGTGCGGAAACATCGTGCTGCCGTCCTGATCCACCAGCGAGAGATCGACGCCCTTCTGCGTCGGATTGACGATGATATTCTTCGAAAGCTCCGAGATCTCGGGCATGTCCTGCATCGCCTGGCGCAGACTGGCGGCGGCAAGGCCGAACGCTTCCGGATAGCCGCTATCCTGGATCCCTTCCGGGGCAGTCGATTCGATATCCGGCGGCTTTGGCCGATCGGTGGCCTGTTCGGGCGCGATTTCGCTGCGGTTCTTGATATGCCCCGGCGTCGGAAGGCCGTTCACTTCGATGATTCCGGAGAAACGCGATTCCCTGTTGACACCGAAGGCATCGCGCATGGAGCCGGCCACAGCCTGCATCTTCTTCTGATCTTGAGTGGAATAGGCCGCGATCATCACGAAGAAGCTCATGAGCAGCGCCATGAGATCGGCGAAAGTCACGAACCAACCGTGACCGCCATGGCCTCCGCGCTTCTTCCTGGCCACGGCCGGTTACCCTCTTCCCGTCAGGCCGCTTCCGCCGCGAGGTCGTCGCGGTGGTTGTGCGGCAGGTAGGCGACCAGCATCTCGCGCACGAGGGACGAACTCTTCGAGTCGCGGATAAGCAGGATGCCATCGATGATGAGGGAGCGGGAGACGTCCTCCTCCTCCAGCTTCACGTGTAGCTTGTCGGCGAGCGGAAGCGCGATCATGTTGGAGATCAGCGCGCCATAGAGGGTGGCGAGCAGCGCGGTCGCCATGGCAGGGCCCAGCTTCGAGGGGTCCGACATGTTGGCGAACATCGTCACCATGCCGAGAATGGTGCCGATCATGCCCCAGGCGGGGGCACAATCCCCGAAGGCGCGGTAGATCTTCGAGCCCTCATCGAGATGCATGAGGAAGTTGTCGCGGTCGCGCTCCATCGTGTCGCGGATGAACTCGCGGTCGTAGCCGTCGGCGATGTAGCGGGCGCCCTGAGCCAGGAAGGGATCGGAGATCTCCATGTTCTCCAGCGCCATCGGGCCGGATTTGCGCACGACGTCGGCGATCTTGGTGATTTCCTCGATGAGTTCGCGCGGTCTGATCGCCCGCATGGTGAAGGCGTAGCGCATGCCCATCGGCAGGCCGTGCATCATGGTCGCGAACGGGAAGCGGATCATCGTCGCCGCGGTGGAACCGCCGAAGATGACGATGACCGCGTGCTTGTCAAAAAAGGCGGCGAAGTTCCCGCCATCGATCATGATCAGGGTGAAGACGACACCGAAGCCGCCGAGAAGCCCGATACCGGTTGCGAGATCCATGGTGAACCCTGGTCGGCTTGCCCAGCAGCACGGAACAGGATCCGAGCGGAAAGCGACGTCTTCAGCCTTAGGCAGACGCGCTAAACGAACCGTAAAGGATAACGGTCCTCCCGGCGCATTCCTGTCATTCGCCGTTCAGGGTGGCATTGCGATAAGCCGAGCACGCCGAATGGCTTGTGACCTCCGATGAATGGGGGCCGGGCCGAAGGTGAAGGGTTGAGGGCGAAGGTTCCGGCAAAAGGGACCGCGCCGTGATTGGCATCGGAGCACACGTCGTCATGCCGTTGGTTCGTCTCTATGCGCGCGTCATGGGCCTACTGGGCGCCGATCGGCGCCTGGCAGTCCTCCTCGCTGTCGCCAATGTGGCCCTCGCGGTCGCGGCTTTCGCCGAGCCGCTGCTCATGGGGCGCATCATCGATCAGCTGACGCATCTGAAGAGCGACGGTAACGCCTTCTCGACACTGGCGCCTCTCATCGGCGCATGGGTCGCCTTCGGCCTGTTCACCATCGCGGCCGGCGTCACCATCGCACTGCATGCGGACCGGCTGGCGCATCGCAATCGGCTCGCGTCCATGGCGAATTACTTCGAGCATGTGCTCGAACTGCCACTGGCCTTTCATTCCTCGAACCATTCCGGCCGCGTCCTGAAGGCGATGCTGGAAGGATCGAACGGCATGTTCTGGCTCTGGCTCGGCTTCTTCCGCGATCATTTCGTCGCCGTCGTGTCCCTCGCCGTGCTCCTGCCGATGACCCTGTTCGTGAACTGGCAGCTCGGCTCGATCCTGGTCGTGCTGGTGACGATGTTCACCGTGCTCACCACCTTCGTCATGCGCCGCACCGAGATGTTGCAGGGCCGGGTCGAGGCCTACCAGTCGGGCCTTGCCGCCCATGCCTCCGACGCCCTCGGCAACGTCGCCGTGATCCAGTCCTTCACCCGCGCCAAGGCGGAGAAGGAGGCCATGCACGGCATCATTCGCAACCTGCTCGCGGCCCAGATCCCGGTCCTGTCGTGGTGGGCGCTCGCCAATGTCGCGACCCGCGCTGCCGCCACCCTGACCATGACGGCCATCTTCATCACGGGTATCGCCCTGCATCAGCACGGCATGGCCTCGATCGGCGAAGTGGTGGCCTTCATGAGCCTTGCCACCATGCTCGTCGCCCGCCTCGATCAGGTCGCCACCTGCATCAACGGTCTGTTCCAACAGATGCCCAAGATCGCCGAGTATTTCGAGATTCTGGACACGACCCCGGCCGTCCACGATCGTCCCGGTGCCATGCAGGTGGCCCGGTTCGAGGGCGAAGTCTCCTTCGATCAGGTCGGCTTCTCCTACACCCCGCGCCGCAAGGCCGTGGAGAGCGTCTCCTTCACGGCGCAGGCCGGGCAGACCATCGCCCTCGTCGGCACCACAGGCTCAGGCAAGTCGACCACACTGGGCCTGCTGCACCGTGCATTCGACCCCGATACTGGCGCTATCCGCATCGACGGTACCGACATCCGTGATATCGGCCTCGCCTCCCTGCGTCACAACATCGGCGTGGTGTTCCAGGAGCCGATGCTGTTCGCCCGCTCGATCCGTGAGAATCTCCAGGTCGGCCGTCCCGACGCCACCGATGCGGAGATGCTCGACGCCCTCGACCGTGCCCAGGCGACGGAGTTTATGGATCGCCAGTTCGACGGTCTCGACACGATCATCGGCGAGCGCGGCCGCTCGCTCTCAGGCGGCGAGCGCCAGCGTCTGTCCATCGCCAGGGCGCTGCTCAAGAATCCGCCCGTGCTGATCCTCGACGAGGCCACGTCCGCCTTGGACGCGACCACCGAGCGGAAGCTGCAGGGTGCGCTCGAAGCCGTGATGGAGGGCCGGACCACCTTCGTCATCGCCCACCGTCTGGCGACGATCCGCAACGCCGACCGCATCCTCGTCTTCCACGAGGGCCGGATCGTCGAATCGGGAACCTTCGAGGAACTCGTCGCGGAGAACGGCCGCTTCGCCGACCTCGCCCGGGCGCAGTTCATGGCCGGTGCCGACGCCTCCGAGCCCACACTCGCCCTGGCAGCCTGACGGAGAAAACCCTCCCCCCCCGCGTCGGGGGAGGGTCACTGCCGATCAGGCGGAGACGGGGGTAATCTCTCAGGCGGTTGCGCGACCCTCATCGAGCCAACTGCGTGTATGCCCTTCTTCCGCGGACGGGAGGAAGGTTCATCGACACCCTCCTATCTGCGGGGATGGGCGTCGCCCATGTCCTCCTCGGCCCACACTTTGAACTTCGTCAGGACGTTCGTTCCGAACGTATGGGTCAGCGGGACGTCCGCCGCATCTCGTCCGCGGGCAACCAGGATACGACCACGGCGCGGGGCGTTGTTGCGCGGGTCGAAGACATGCCAGGCACCGCCGAGATAGACTTCGGTCCAGGCGGCGAAATCCCCGGGCGCATGCGGCTCGGGTTCGCCGATGAAACTGAGATAACCGGTGCAATAACGCGTCGGCATGTTCAGGCCACGGCAGAACGCCACGAACAGGTGAGCGTAGTCGCGACACACTCCGCGCCCTACGGCGAGGGCATCTGCAGCGGTGCGGTCCACATTCGAATAGCCGTAGCCGAAGCTGATATGGCCGTGGACCCAATCACAGACGGCTTGAGCGCGTGCCCAGCCGGGCGTGACGTCGCCGAACAGGCGCCACGCTTCGTTCGAGAGCAGATCGGATTCGCAGTAGCGGCTCGCCACCAGGAAGGGCAGGGCCTCCAGGGGCAAGTCCTCGATGGGATGCTGGATCGCTTGCGGCACGACCGGATCGAGATCGCCATCATCATCGAGCCATCCCTCCACCGAAAGGGTCACCGCCCCCGCCGGTGCCACGAGGCGGCAGCAGCGGTTACCGAAATCGTCGATGAACACTTCGTGCGGCGTCTCCGGGCCGATGGCCAGGCTGTCCGGCTCCATCGCTCCAGCGAACCGGCTCGGATGCGCCGTCAATCGAGCGATCATCGGAGTAGGATAGGCGAAATCGTAGCCCATCTCGCAGCCGAACCTGATGCGCATTACCGTTGAACCTCCGACCGACCGTCGCGCCAGCCCTGCCGCCCTCATGCCCGCGCGAGACCGTTCGGCATAGGCCGCGAAGGTCACAGGTGGATGTCAGCATGCAGGTCGCGACACTCCGCTTCATTGCCGGCGCGCCTCGGCCTGCTTGGCCAACATCCGGGCCTGCAGCCGCTGCCGCCGTGCTGCAATGACGGTGCCATTGATTTCACCGCCGAAGAGGAACATCGCGGCTAGCCAGTAGAGGAAGACCAGGAACACCATCGCGGTGGCCAATCCGCCATAGGTCGAGGCGTAGGCGGCCGAGAACCGATCGAGGTAGAAGCCGAACCCGAGTCCGGCGAGAAACCAGAGGACCAGCGTCACGGCAACGCCGGGCAAGACCGACAGGATGGCGCGACGGCCCGCAGCCACGAATTTATGGGCGATGACCAGAACCGTGGCGAGCAGGAAGGCCGTGATCGCGATCCGCCCGATAGCCACGGTGAGGCTCAGTGGTTCGAGCCCAGGCGCCACGTTGATGATACGACGCCAGATCAGCGGTCCCAGGACGACGAGCAGCGCGAAGGCGAGCATGGCGAAGGCGCCGCAGACGACGTAACCGATGGATTCGAGTCGGGTGAGCCACCAGGGCCGGATCTCGCGCAGGCCGTAGGCTCGGTTGAGCCCCACCCTGAGGCTCTCCACTCCGGAGGACGAGAAGTAGAGGGCGAGCAGCGCGCCGATGGTGAGCACGCCGCCACGTTGCTCGGTGAGCACACGGTGAACCTCACTCGCGATGGGTTTCGCCACCTCGCGCGGCCAAGCCTCGAAAATCAGGTCGCCCGCCTCGTCGGCCAGCGACTTGGTCCCAAGCAGACCGGCCAAGGCGGCGAGCAGGATCAGGAAGGGAAACAGCGACGTCAGGATCGAGAGAGCGATATGGCTCGCGATCGCCCAGCCGTCATGGGCAACGAAGCGCTGGGCGGCGAGGCTGGCGATGTTGGCACTGTTGCGGAGACGGCTCACGGCGGGTGGGGCGCTTCTCGTGACTGGGGGGACTCATCGACCCGTCTGTCTAAACGCGAGGCCGGGCGATGGCGCAACGTCCAGGGCGATGGTCCGATCGATGCAATGCCGCCCGCCACCAATGCGACTTGTGTTCGGCGGTTCGGTGTGTTGCCTGCGCCACCGTCATGTCAGTCGATGCACCGGCTTCCTCAACCCGTACCGTGCCCGCTTCGGTGGTCTCGTCGGTCTTCGTCCTGATCTGGGCATCGGGCTTCGTCGCCGCGCGTTTCGTGGCGCCCCATGCGGAGGCCTTCACCTTCGTCGCCATCCGACTCGTCGGCGTCGCCATCGTCCTGACCGCCATCACCATCGGCCTCGGCGCGAGATGGCCGCGCAGCCGGGCAGGATGGCGCGATGCCCTGGTTGCCGGCGTGCTGATGCAGGGCATCTACGTCATCGGCGTATTCTGGTCGGTGGAGCGCGGCCTGCCATCGGGCATCGCTGCCCTGGTCGGCAGTCTCCAGCCCCTGCTGACGGCCGCGATGGCGCGTCCATTCCTCGGTGAAATCGTCAGCCCGCGTCGCTGGATCGGGATCGCCACGGGCTTTGCCGGCGCACTTCTCGTCCTCGCCCCGAAAATCGGTGCTGCAGACGCGTCCGGTATCCCGGCACTTCCGCTTCTCGCCTGCCTCGGTGCCATGGTGGCAATGACGATCGGCACCCTGTGGCAGAAGAGTCGTGCGGGACAGGCCGAATTGCTGCCGAATGCGGCGATCCAGTTCGTCGGGGCGACGCTCCTCGCCGTGCCGGCGGCGCTTCTGTTCGGCACCGGCCGTTTCGACGCGTCCCTGCCGCTCTGGGGCGGACTGGCCTGGTCGATCCTCGTGAATTCGGTGGCGGGCATCCTGCTTCTTCTGGCCCTGATCCGGCGCGGCGAGGTGGCCGGCGTCGCCTCCCTGCTCTTTCTGGTCCCCCCGGTCTCGGCGGCGATGGCCTATCTCCTGTTCGGCGAGACACTGGCCCCGATCCAGATGGCCGGCATGGCCGTGGCCACGATTGGGGTCGCGGTCGCCAGCCGAAGATGAGTTTTTCTTTGATTCATCTCTCAATAAAATTCAGCTCTCCTGGTTTTGTCGAGCAAAACCAGGCTTTCCGCGGCAAGAAATAATGAATTCAGGCGGGATAGTGCCGCGCTGCGGCGAGACGCCTCTACAGACTTGGCAAACCTGCCTATAATGAGCGCCAACCCTCATTCTGATTTGAGAGATTCGAACCATGTCCGCTTCCCCGGCCGTCTCCACCGAACCGCAGGATCTCCTGACCCTCGCCCAGGGCGCCGGCGAAGCTGCCAAGGCCCTCGTCGCCGAGGCGACCCGCCGCGTTCGCGCGAAGGTTCTCTCCGCCGATGGGAAGATCTCGCCTGAGAAGCTTGAGGCCGAGCAGCATGCCGCCCACGGCCTCGCCTGGCTCGCCACCTATGCCGAAGGTGTTCGCGAACTCGGCGCCTACGCAGCGCGCCTGACCGAAGCCGGAGAATTCGGGGAGACCGAGGCGCTCCTCGTGAAGATCGGCATCGGCGAATATCTCGACCAGATGTTCTCGGGCATTCCCATGAGCCAGGGCGAGATCGTGCGCGTCACCGGCTCGCTCGGTCTTTCCGCCCGCGAGATCGCGAAGTTCCGGACGGACGCCGTCGAGGCCATGATCGCGGAGGGCAATACGGCGGCCAATCGCGCCGCATTGGTCGCTCGCATCCGCGACAACGGTGGCTCGGCCACCATCGGCAAGTCCGGCCTCGACGAGGACATGGAGGCGATCCGCTCCGAGATGCGCCGCTTCGGCCTCGCCGAGGTCGTGCCGCACGCCCATGAGTGGCACAGCCAGAACGCCTACATCCCGATGGAGATCGTCACCAAGATGGCCGAGCTCGGCGTCTTCGGCCTGACGATCCCAGAGGAATACGGCGGCATGGGCCTGCCCAAGATCTCGATGTGCGTCGTATCCGAGGAACTGTCCCGCGCCTATATCGGCGTCGGCTCGCTCGGCACCCGCTCGGAGATCGCCGCCGAGCTCATCCTGTGCGGCGGCACCGAGGAGCAGAAGCACCGCTTCCTGCCCGGCATCGCGTCCGGCGATACCCTCCCCACCGCCGTGTTCACCGAGCCGAATACCGGCTCCGACCTCGCGTCCCTCCGCACCAAGGCGGTGAAGGACGGCGACGTCTGGAAGATCTCGGGCAACAAGACCTGGATCACGCACCCGGTCCGCGCCGACATCATGACCTGTCTCGTGCGCACCAAGCCCGAAGAGAAGGGTCACAGGGGTCTGTCGCTCCTCGTCGCCGAGAAGCCCCGCGGCACCGATGAGGATCCCTTCCCGGTGGCCGGCCTGTCCGGCGGCGAGATCCACGTCCTCGGCTATCGCGGCATGAAGGAATACGAGCTCGCCTTCGACAATTTCGAAGTGCCGGCGGCCAACCTTCTCGGCGAAGTCGAGGGCAAGGGCTTCACGCAGCTCATGCAGACCTTCGAATCCGCCCGCATCCAGACGGCGGCTCGCGCCATCGGCGTGGCGCAGAACGCCCTCGACCTCGGTCTCCGCTACGCCGAGGACCGGGTGCAGTTCGGCAAAGCGCTGATCAACTTCCCCCGCGTCGCCGACAAGATCGCCATGATGGCGGTGGAGATCAACATCGCCCGCCAGCTCACCTACTTCTCCGCCCGTGAGAAGGACGAGGGCAAGCGCTGCGATCTCGAGGCCGGCATGGCGAAGCTGCTCGGCGCCCGCGTCGCCTGGGCGGCGGCCGACAACGCCCTGCAGATCCATGGCGGCAACGGCTTCGCGCTGGAATACGCAGTCAGCCGCGTCCTCTGCGACGCGCGCATCCTCTCGATCTTCGAGGGCGCCGCCGAGATCCAGGCCCAGGTCATCGCCCGCCGGCTTCTCGAAACCGCCTGAGCCTCCTCGCCATAAACGGCGGCCGGGCGTTCAGCCCGGTCGCGGCGGGGCATCCAAACGAAAAAGGCCTGGAACCGGGTTCTCCCCGGTTCCAGGCCTTTTTCGTTTGAAGGTTCCTCTTCCCCAGAGGTGAGGAAGAGGAACCGCTTCTATTCCGCCGGTGCGTGATGGCTCGATGGCATGGATCCCGCCTCGGCCGCCTTCGGCTCGTGCTCCACCGGCTTCGTCTTGAACAGGCGCATGATGAAGACGAAGAAGACCGGCACGAACAGAACCGCCAGGATCGTGGCAGAGATCATGCCGCCGAGCACGCCGGTACCGATGGCCTGCTGGCTCTTCGACGCTGCGCCCGAGGCGATGGCCAGGGGCACCACGCCGAAGATGAAGGCCAGCGAGGTCATGACGATCGGTCGGAAGCGGAGCGTCGATGCCTCGATGGTCGCATCGACGAGCGATTTACCCGGCTTCCAGAGATCCTTGGCGAATTCCACGATCAGGATCGCGTTCTTGGCCGAGAGACCGATGATCGTGATGAGGCCGATCTTGAAATACACGTCGTTGGGCAGCCCGCGGAGGTAGACGGCCGCCACCGAGCCGATGACGCCGAGCGGGATGACCAGCAGCACCGAGAACGGGATCGACCAGCTTTCGTAAAGCGCCGCGAGGCATAGGAACACGATCAGGATCGACAGGGCGAGGAGCAGGGTCGCCTGGCTTCCCGCCTGTTTCTCCTGCAGCGACTGACCGGTCCAGACATAGCCGAAGCCCTTCGGCAATTGCTGCATCAGGCGCTCCATCTCGGCGATGGTGTCGCCGGACGTATAGCCAGGTGCCGGTTCACCGGTGATGCGCACCGACTGATAGCCGTTGAAGCCGATGATCTGGGCTGGGCCGACGCTCCATTTGAGGTCTGCGAAGGACGACATCGGCACCATGGTGCCCTGGCTGTTCTTGACGCCGTAATTCAGCAAATCGGCTGCCTTCAGGCGCTGGCTGTCCTCCGCCTGCACGATGACGCGCTGCATCTTGCCCCGGTTCGGGAAGTCGTTGGTGTAGACCGAACCGAGATTGACCTGGATCGTGTTGTTGATCTCCTCGAAATCGACACCCAGTGCCGCCGCCTTCTCACGGTCGATGACGAGTTCCGCCTGAGGCGCGGGCGGCAGACCCTCGACATAGACCTTCTGCAGGATCGGGCTTTTCTTGGCGAGGGAGAGCAACTGCTCCTGGGCCGCCATCAGGGCCGAATAGCCTTTCTGGGCACGGTCCTGCAGGCGGAAGCTGAAGCCCGAGGCGTTGCCGAGATTGTCGATGGGCGGCGGCTCCAGAGCCTGAATCACCGCGTCCTTGTAGCTGGACAGCGCCTTGTTGGTGCCCTCCACGAGGGCAGCCGCCGAGTTCGCGGCGTCGCGCTCACCCCATGGCTTCAAGGTCACGAAGGCCTGGCTGGTCACCTGGCCCTGGCCGGAGAACGAGAAGCCGTTGACGATCGTCACCGTGGCGACGCCGGGCTGCGCAAGGAGATGCTCTTCCACCGCCTTCACCGCTTTCAGCGTGCGGTTGAACGACGAGCCGGGCGGTGTCTGGATATCCACGGTGAAGAAGCCCTGGTCCTCCACCGGCAGGAAGCCTTCCGGCATCCGCACGAAGGCGAAGCCGAGGCCGATGACGAGGGCGAGATAGACCATCATCACCCGGCCGGACCGCTTGATCATCCCCGCGACGCCGCGCCCGTAGCGCGCGGTCTCCCGGTCGACGACCCGGTTGAACCAGCCAAACACGCCGCCCTTGGAATGGCCGTGTCCCTTCTCGATAGGCTTGAGGAGGGTGGCGCAGAGAGCGGGCGTCAGCGTCAGCGCGAGCAGCGCCGAGAAGCCGATGGACGTCACCATCGCGATGGAGAACTGACGGTAGATGATGCCCACCGAGCCCGGGAAGAACGCCATCGGGATGAAGACCGCGATGAGCACCAGGGTGATGCCGATGATGGCGCCAGTGATCTGGCTCATCGCCTTGCGGGTCGCCTCCTTCGGAGACAGCCCTTCCTCGTTCATGATGCGCTCGACATTCTCCACGACCACGATGGCGTCGTCGACGAGGATGCCGATGGCCAGCACCATGCCGAACATGGTGAGCACGTTCACCGAGAACCCGGCGAGCAGCATCACCGTGCAGGTGCCCATGAGGGCGATCGGCACGACGATGGTGGGGATCAGGGTGTAGCGGATGTTCTGGAGGAAGAGGAACATCACCACGAAGACGAGGATGACGGCCTCCACCAGCGTCATCAGCACCTTCTTGATCGAGGCTTCGACGGCGGGCGTGATGTCGTAGGGGATGTCCCACTGCACGTTGGAGGGGAAGAACTGCGACAGCTCTTCCATCTTCGCGCGAATGGCGGAGGCGGTCTCGAGGGCGTTGCCGTCGGGCGCCAGGGTCACCGAGATGCCCGCCGCCTCACCGCCGTTCAGGCGGGTGGTGAACTTGTAGTCCTCGCCGCCGAGCTCGATCCGGGCGATGTCGCGCAGGCGCACGTTCGAGCCGTCCGGATTGGCACGCAGCACGATGGCTCCGAACTCTTCCGGCGCCGTCATCTGTCCCTTCACGATGATGGGGAAGTTGACGGTGTTCGAGGCCGGGCTCGGCATGGCGCCGACGGCGCCCGATGCGATCTGGACGTTCTGGTTGGTGATCGCCTTCGAGACGTCGGACGCGTTCAGCGATAGGCCGCGCAGCTTGTCGGAATCGATCCAGATGCGAAGGCTGCGCTCGGTCGAATAGAGCGTCGCGCGACCCACGCCGGGGATACGACGAATCTCGTTGATGACGTTGCGAATGAGGAAGTCGCCGAGCGCAATCTCGTCCATCGATTTATCGGGCGAGATCAGCGTGATGATGTTGAGGGTGGCGGCGGAGGCCTCCTCGACCAGCGTCCCCTGCTGGCGCACTTCCGCCGGAAGACGGGCTTCCACGCGCTTGAGGCGGTTCTGCACTTCGACGCCGGCGAGGCTCGAATCGGTGCCGGGCTGGAACTGGGCCGTGATCTCGACGACACCGAACGCGTCGCTGGCGGATTCGAAGCTCAGGATGTTGGCCGCACCGTTGAGCTCATCCTCGATGAGGCGGGTGGTGCCGGTATAGAGGTTCTCCACCGACGCGCCGGGATAGGCCGTCGACAGCGCGATAGAAGGTGGCGCGATGACCGGATACTGGGCGACCGGCAGGCTGGGGATCGACAGAATTCCGCCCAGGCAGATGAATAGCGCGACGACCCAAGCGAAGATCGGGCGATCGATAAAGAAACGGGCCATGGCTCAGCGCACCTGCGCCGAGGCGGGCTGCGGGCTGGGTGCCCGGTCATCGAGGTCGGTATCGATCGGTTTCAGTTCGGCGTGAGCGGAGGCGACCTTGAGCTCGACGGTCTTCACGGCCGACCCCACAGAGATCTTCTGGACTCCCTCGACCACGACGCGATCCCCGGTCTTCAGGCCGTCGCGGATGATCCAGTTCGAATCGACGACCGGGCCAACCTCCACCGGCTGGAGCATGACCTTGTCGTCTTTGCCGACGATCCAGACCTCGGCCTTGCCGTCATTGGTGCGCTGGATCGCCTGTTGTGGCACCGCAATGGCATCAGCGTCGATGCCCTGCTTGATGCGGGCGCGGACATACATGCCCGGAAACAGCTCATCATGCGGGTTTGGGAACAGCACGCGCAGGGTGACCTGTCCGGTGCTCGGATCGGCGGTGACGTCCGAGAAGAGGACCTTGCCGGCCGACCCGTAGAGTGAGCCGTCATCCATGATGAGATGCGCGTTGGCGGTGTCCTTGGAAAGTCGCGATAGCTCGCCGCTGGCCAGATCGCGGCGCAGCTTGTTCAACTCACCGACCGACTGGGTGATGTCCACGTAGATCGGATCGAGCTGCTGGATCGTGGCGAGGATCGCAGTCGCACCCTGTTCGACCAGCGTACCCTCGGTGAGAAGCGCACGGCCGATGCGGCCGGAGATCGGGGCGCGCACGTCGGTGTAGTTGAGGTTCAGCTTGGCCCTATCGCGCGTGGCCTTGGCGCCGGCCACCTCCGCCTGGGCCTGTTTCAGGCTGGCATAGGCGCTGTCGTACTGCGCCTGGCTGGCGGTCTGGCGCGAAAGCAGCTGCTCGAGACGGTCGGCTTGCTGGCCGGCCAGGACCTGGGCGGCCTCGGTGCGGGCGAGGGCCGCCTCGGCACTGGCGAGCTCGGCCTCGAACGGAGCCGGGTCGATCTTGTAGAGAATGTCGCCTTCCTTGACCAAGCTGCCCTGCTCGAACGTGCGCTTGACCACGAGGCCGGACACGCGGGAGCGCACTTCGGCGATGCGCAGGGGCGCAACGCGACCCGGAAGATCGCGCACATAGGGAATAGGCTGTTCGCGGACGGTGACGACACTGACTTCCGGCGGCTGGGTCGGCACCGGCGCCGCGGCCTGTTGCTTCTGGTTGCAGGCAGACAGGGCGACCATGACGGAGGCAGCAGCCAGAGAGGCCGGCCAGACACGTCGGACGCGGTGAGAAGTGGTCGTCACGATGATTTAGCTCCTATGCGATACGCGGTCGACCGCAATCCGGCAGGGGATTGGCGGCACTGACACTCAAGTCCTGGGCGAAGATCCGCGAAGCGACTTCAGCACCTTGGCAATCGCTGGGCCACGCAGGGCGGCCATGGCGTCATTGGGCGTGTGGCGGCCGGACCGGGGCCAACCACACACATCACGGCTTCAGCAATCGCTCACAATCTTGGCGATCACGCGACGCAAGCCGGAAAAAGGAGAGCCTTCGACGCGGTTTGGTTAAAACGCCGCGGCCAAGCTCTCAGGTGGCGATCCTGGGAGGGCGGTGGAGTGGTGCGTCCGCGCTGATCCCGAGAGACAAGGCCGAACGACCACGCAACGTCGGTGCCGAGGCTGCACCGAGCACACGAGATCCCGAAAGCGAGGGCGGGGTCATCGCGTCGTCGACCTCCAGACGCGCGGCGGAACCGGTCGACGGAACCTCACCCTGGCTCACGAGACCGTCGTGCCCCCGGCTGCTGACGGGCGCACCGATACCGGCGCCCCACAGCTCCTGCGGGAAACTCGGCAGAACCATCACAAGGAGGGAAAGCAACACCAGCAGGGTCGACAGAGCCGAGCGAGGACGAACGACCGCATGCGCTTGCGGGGCGTTCGAAGCGAGGCATCCTGCCTCGACGGAGGCAACGGCAGATCTGGTCGTCTCTGAAGTCACGAAACTGAGGGTGGTGCGAAAGTTCCCGCAGCGCAATAACCTGCGACATTCTGTCAAGCGGGCGGGCGAGAGCGGGGATCACCGCCGTTGCGCCAATCCCACAGTATATTCCGTTCACATCGCAGCGGGTTGACCGCCCTTAACCATCCGGCCAAGTCTGCCGATCCAATCATCTGACGTCCGGCTCGCAGAGCCTGGACCTCGCCGGAATGGGAGACGGGGTGCCTGCGCACCGGCTTGTCCAGATCCGGCCGGAGACGATTAAAATGGGCATTCGCTCTCTCCTCGCCGCCTCGGCTCTCGCGTTGGGCATGGGCCTTGCCACAAGCGTCGGTGCCAGCGCCGGTAACCCGTTCGACAGCGGTCCGATCGCGGATTTCCTCAATATCTTCAAGGAACAGGCGATCCCGCGCGAGACAGTCGCGTGGAAGGGCTCAGAGAAACCCGGAACCGTGGTCGTCTCCACGAGCCAGCGCCGGCTCTACTATGTCCTCGGCGGCGGAGCGGCTGTCCGCTACGGCGTCGGCGTCGGGCGTCAGGGCTTCTCCTGGTCGGGCGAGAAGTCGGTGACGATGAAGAAGGAATGGCCGGCTTGGCGTCCGCCGGCGCAGATGCTGGCGCGGCGGCCCGACCTGCCGCGCTACATGGCCGGCGGCCAGGACAACCCCCTCGGCGCGCGGGCGATGTATCTCGGCTCCTCGCTCTACCGTATCCACGGCTCCAACGAGCCGGAAACCATGGGTGCCGCCGTCTCGTCGGGCTGCATCCGCATGACCAACAAGGATGTGGTCGACCTCTACGACCGGGTGAAGGTCGGCACGAAGGTGATCGTGCGCAACTGAAGACCCCATCCGCCTCCCGCCGGCATCCGGTCGGTCGCGACCGAACGGAGGAGAGAGCGGAATGATCTTCGGTGTCGACATCAGCCTCGTCGCGGGCCTGTTCGCCGTGGCCGTGGCGGCTGGCTGCGTCGATGCCATCGCGGGCGGGGGCGGCCTCATCACGGTGCCGGCACTGCTCCTGTCCGGGCTCGATCCGGTGAGCGCCATCGCCACCAACAAGCTCCAGGGCAGCGCCGGCGCGATCTCATCGACCATCGCCTTCGCGCGCCGCGGTCACATCCATTGGCCGGCGGCCTGGAAGATCGCCCTCAGCGCCGGTCTCGCCTCGATCGGTGGTGCGCTCTGCGTCAGCCTATTGCCGCGCCCCGTCCTCGACGCGGCCGTACCCGTCCTGCTGATCGGGATCGCGTTCTATTTCGCTTTCGCGCGGCGGATGAGCAGCGAAGACGCGGCGGCACGGATGCGCCCCGGCCTGTTCGCGCTCACCTGGGCTCCCGCCGTCGGCTTCTACGACGGTGTGTTCGGCCCCGGCGCCGGGGCCTTCTACATGATCGGGTTCGTGACGCTGCTCGGGCTCGGCGTGGTGCGTGCGACCGCCCATACCAAGCTCGCCAATGCCGCCAGCAACCTCGGCAGCCTTGCCCTGTTCGCAGCCTCGGGCCACGTGGTCTGGACCATCGGCATCGCCATGGCCTTCGGGGCTTTCATCGGGGCCCAGATCGGCTCGATCCTGGCGATCCGCCTCGGCGCGAAGCTGATCCGGCCGCTTCTCGTCACCATCGCCTGCGCGATGGCGATCCGGTTGCTCTCGAACCCCGAAAACCCACTGCGGCAGGCCGTGATGGGCCTGTTCGCCGGGAACTAAGCGCGCGTCAGCGCGGCATGAAGGCCCAGTAATCCAGGTCCAGGATCACGGCCGGGTCGTAGCCGTCACCGACCTTGTCCGGATGGTTGCCGCAGGGCTGGTTCTTCGTGGCGACCGTGCGCAGGCGAAGAGCGCCGATATCCGTGCGGCCGGGAAGCTCGGCGGCTTCGAGCACTTCGCTCCAGGCATAGACCGTGTCACCCGCGAAAAGCGGCGCCACGTGGCGCCCGGCATTGATGCCGGCGAGCGCGAAGGCGTTGCCGAGACCGTTGAAGCTGAGCGCACGGGCGAGAGAAATGACGACACCGCCATAGATCAGGCGCCGGCCGAACCGTGTGTCCTTCGCGGCGAAGCCGTCGAAATGCACCTTGGCGGTATTCTGGTAGAGGCGCGTGGCGATCTGGTGCTCGGCCTCCTCGACGGTCATGCCGTCGACATGGTCGATCTTCTCGCCGACCACGTAGTCGCCGAACCGGTGCGGGCTGCCGGCGAGGTCGAGATCGTAGGCGCCGACGTTAAGCGGCGGCAGGGCGCCGGCCAGGTCGGCCGGGTCGACCACCTTGGCGAAGGTCGGGACATGTTCCTGCTCAATCTTCGCTTCCGGGTCCCGCTTCTTCACCAGCACCCAGCGGCAATAGCTCAGAACCGTCTCGCCGTTGGCGTCGGACCCGGTGGAGCGGACGTAGACCACGCCGGTCTGGCGGTTCGAGCTCTCCTTGAGGCCGATCACTTCGGAGACCGTGGAGAGGGTCTCGCCCGGATAGACCGGCCGGCGGAAACCGCCCTCGGCATAGCCGAGATTGGCGAGCGCATTCAGGGAGATGTCCGGGACCGTCTTGCCGAAGACCACGTGGAAGGTGAGCAGGTCGTCCAGCGGGCTCTGCGGGTAGCCGATGGCCTTGGCGAAGGCATCGGAGGACTGAACGGCGAAGCGCGGGCCGTAGAGGGAGGTGTAGAGCGCGACGTCGCCGCCCGTCACCGTGCGCGGCGTGGCATGGCGGATGGTCTCACCGAGGCGATAATCCTCGAAGAAGCGGCCGGGATTGGTCTTCATCTCTTGGTCGTCCCTCGACGTGATTTTCTTGGCCCTTTGTCCAGTGCGGCCTCAGCCGCCATAGACCACGGTCTGGGGCGGAATGACCTCGTGCAGGAGGCGGCTGATGAAGAGAAGCAGCAGCACCAGGACGATCGGCGACAGGTCGATCCCACCGAGATTGGGCAGGACGCTGCGGATCGGGCGAAGAACCGGCTCGGTCAGCCGGTAGAGCACCTCACCGATCTGCGACACGATCGGGTTGCGCACGTTGACCACGTTGAAGGCCACGAGCCAGCTCAGCACGGCGCTGGCGATCAGCACGTAGATGAAGAGCTGGACGACGGTGTCGAAGAGCCAGAGAAGAGCGTACATGCGCGGTTCTGATGTCCTCGTTCGCCCCGCCTCACCGGCGCGGGTCAACGGCGGGATTTCCTGAATTGACAGCCCGAGGCACGCGCGCTTACAAAGCGGCCACCTCGGAACGGGGCTGTAGCTCAGATGGGAGAGCGCCGCAATCGCACTGCGGAGGTCAGCGGTTCGATCCCGCTCAGCTCCACCAGGTTTCTTTCAAGTCCCTGGTGAATCAACGATCTTGTCGTGAACGCGTAGCTTTTCCGGCGCCGGGAGACAGGATCAGCCAGCTTGGTAGCGTGCCGGGCTGCGACGGTGTTTCGTCGCTGGTGACCAATGTGACAGCGCAACATGTTACCCGCTAACGGCCTCCTGCGCAGGAAGGCCGCGCGGCGTCCATGACCCGCACATGAGCGCGACGCGTCCTGAGCGCGAAATGCCTAGGCCGCGGCCGACCGGCACAGGGCCGTGCCGTCACGGATCATGAAATTCACCAGCGTCGGCGAGACGCCGTTCTCGCGTGCCAGGACGGTCTGCGGAATGCCGTCGATCCGATGGGCGAGAAACACCCGGCGGGTTCGCTCCGAGGTCGTTTCCAGCGCGGCCAGTGCTGCCTTCAGCGCCTGGCATTGCTCGAGGCGGTCCTGAGGACAGGTACAGGGAGCGGGAATGGCCTCGGCCTGCTCATCCGGCACGAAGCGGCAGCGCTCGCGGATCGTGCGCCGCGCCCAATCGATGGCGGCGTTCCGAACCATCCGCCGCAGGTAATGCAGCGGCGCCTCGACGCGGCGACCAGGACGCAGATCGGCGGCCGGCTCCTCGCAGAGCTTGAGCACCACCTCCTGCACCACGTCCTCCGCCGCCGAGCGATCACGCAGGATCTGCGTCGCGTAGGCCACGAGGCCCGACTGTTCGGCGATGAGAGCAGCGAGCAGCGGAGCTGCGATGTCGCTCCGCCTTCCAGGCGAATGAGACTGTGACATGGACGACCTTCTTCGGATGCGTAGGTCAGTACGAAAACGCGCGAAACTGCCCAGCCGCGCCACGTCGCCGGGTCATTTCCACGATCCAACTCGGATATGGAGGCTAAAGAGATAAATTCCACAGACATACAAGAGTGATTTTATAGGGAGATGTTTGAATTAGAAATATTCTAAATGTAGAATCGCCGGTTACATCGAATGGGTCAGACGATATTCAGGCTTTCCTCGAAGGGTTTATGCTATGAAGCTACATGAAATTTGGCCAAAATGTTCTGTCGCATGGCCACAGGCCATCTGCTGCATGAACGACCACATCTTCGGATTGTGAACGGTTGCGTTAAGAAAAGATACAGTTATTGCGCGAGTAGGACCCGGCTGCCCAGGATCGAAAGGCGTGACGGCAGCGGAGTGCTCGCCTCGTCATGCCGCTGTGGGCGCCACGAGTTTCCCGGTTGCCCCTAAATTTCCGGAGTGCCGGAGCGTCCTGTCCCAGAGGGCATCCCGGTCGCGGATGCCGGTACCAGCCAACGACGAGACGCGATGCTTTCGACAACAGTTCCTTTTCGATGCGGCGAGGCGACGGGCCGTACCGTCGAGGTCTACCTGGACGGCGACCGGCTCAGCGTCGTGGCGGAGGGCCGGGTCGGTCTACGCCTGCGCCTTCAGCAGGGGAGCAGGCCGCATCTGTCCCTGGAGGAGCCCGTGAGACCCGACCCGAGCGAGGTCCTGACGAACATCACGGCGGCATTCGAGATGGTCTCGGCGACACATCCAGATGCCGAACGGATCGGCCTCGACGGTGCCAGCTTCGCGGGTCTCGTCGCCTCCCTGGCGGAACGTGGCCTCGTCGTCCGGGAAGGCGACGCGCTTTCCGTCGATCCGACG
The DNA here is from genome assembly GCF_017355285.1 of Methylobacterium sp. SD274. Classification (NCBI taxonomy): domain Bacteria; kingdom Pseudomonadati; phylum Pseudomonadota; class Alphaproteobacteria; order Hyphomicrobiales; family Methylobacteriaceae; genus Methylobacterium; species Methylobacterium sp. SD274. The sequence continues at coordinate 103,280 of NZ_JADIJP010000006.1, forward strand.
ATGCTGTGGCAGCGCCCCGAACCCTGGCTCGCCAACCTCGCCGCGCGCGATTTTCCGGCGCGGCCGGTGATGAGCGGCGGCAAGCGCCATCCGCAGCGGCCGCCGAAGCCCAAGGGCGTGATCTATTCCCGCTTCATCCCCTGGCTCGGACAGGCCGTGGCGTTCCGCGCCGCCACAATCGACGACGTCGATACCCTGCATCGCTGGTTCAACGATCCGGTGGTCGATGCCGCCTGGGGCGAGGCCGGCGAACGCGACAAGCACGCGGCCTATCTCGCCGGTATCATCGCCGATCCGCACATGATCCCGCTGATCGGGACGATCGGCGGCGAACCGTTCGGCTATTTCGAGATCTACTGGGCCAAGGAGAACCGCCTCGCCCCGTTCTACGACGTGCAGGATTACGATCGCGGCTGGCATGTCCTGATCGGCGAGAGCCGGTTTCGCGGCAAGGCCTACATCTCGGCCTGGCTGCCCTCGCTGATGCACGCGCTCTTCCTCGACGACCCGCGCACGGAGCGAGTCGTCGGCGAGCCCAAGGCGGACCATGTCCAGCAATTGCGCAACCTGGAGCGGTCGGGCTTCGCGCGGATCAAGACCTTCGATTTTCCGCACAAGCGCGCGGCCCTGGTGATGCTCCTGCGCGAGCGCTTCTTTTGCGAAAGGCTGTGGTCGCCGGCGGGGGGCATCCCCGCCTCGCCGGAGACCGTCTCGCCGCCGGCGTCCTGACGGGACGCGTCAGCGCAGGGCGACTGAACATGGCACCACGCCGTCATTCCGGGTCGCCAGAGGCGAGCCCGGACCCGGAGGGCCGCGCCAGAGGCGTGCAATCCAGAGCCGCCAACGGTGCAAAGTCCTGCAGCACCTGTGTTTCTGGATCCCGGGCTCCGCTGCGCGGCCCCGGGATGACGGGGTGCTACGATTGGATTTTGGACGCGTGAATCGGCATCTGCGATTGCCCTGCCTCAGCGGGAGGCGAGGTAGGCGCGCCAGCCGCCATGGATTGTGATGTCCTCGGCGCCTGCCACCGCATGGGCCTCGCACAGGAACCCGGAGACGTTTGAACCGTCCTCCAGGGTGAGCTTGCCGATGCCGAGGGGGGCGGGGATCGCGGCGGTGAAGCGGCCGAAACCGGCCGGGGGCAGTGCCCAGATCTCCACCTCCAACCCGCCGCCGGCAAAGCCCGGCTCGTGGACCAGACCGGGCTTGGCCGGGTGAGTGCCGGGCAGGGCGTAGAGGCGGTACGCGCCCGAGGTCCGCGCCGCCCGCACCTTCCTGCCGCCGAGATCGGTGAGCTGGTGGTTGAGCGGGAGCCCCGTGAGATGGGCGCCCACCACCGCGATGGCGATCTCGTCCGTCTCGGTGGCCGAGACCCGGCTCGCCTCGGGCAGAACCGCGTCGCGCGCGATCCCCATTCCGCTCGCCGCCGCGCGGTGGAGCGCGTCGGCCCAGGGGCCCAAAGCCTCGTCGCTGAAGCCGGGGCCGACGAGCGTCACGCCGCCGGGCAATCCATCGGCACCGAAGCCTCCCGGCACCGCGATCGCGGCGAGGCCGAGGAGATTGGCGAAGTTGGTGTAATGGCCGAAATGGCTGTTGAGGCGAATCGGGTCGGCCTGCATCTCCTCAACCGTGTAGGTGGTGGGGGAGGTCGGCAGGAGCAGGATGTCGACCTCCACCCAGGTCGCCTCGGTGCGCCGCCGCAGGGCCTCGAACGCGTAGTGGCCCTCGAACGCATCGACGGCGCTGTAGCCCTTGGCGGAGTCGACGATGCTCCTCACGCTCGGGTCGAGGGCGTCGGCATTCCCGGCGAAGAACCCGGCGATGGCGGCCAGGCGCTCAGCCACCCACGGCCCGTTATAGAGCAACGTCGCGATCTCGCGGAACGGCGCGTAATCGAAGGGCACCGCCACGGTGCCCAGCGCTTCGAGGCGGGCGATGGCCGCATCGTAGAGCGCCTCGCGCTCGGCATCTCCGTAGAACTCGCGCTCGGCCGGGGTCAGGACGCCGAAGCGCAGGCCCTGAGCGGGGAGCGAATGTGGTACCGCCCGCCGCGAGAACGGATCGGCGGCGTCGAACCCCTCCGCGATGCGGCGGATCGCGAGACCGTCGCCCACGGTGGCCGTGAAGATGCTGATGCAGTCGAGGCTGCGGCAGGCGGGGACGAGGCCCGTCGTGCTGAACAGGCCCGGCGTCGGCTTGATCCCCACGAGGTTGTTAAACATCGCCGGCACGCGGCCGGAACCGGCCGTGTCGGTGCCCAGCGAAAAGCTCGCGAGCCCCGCCGCCACGGCGACGGCCGAACCGGAACTCGACCCGCCCGAGACATGGGCGGCGCTGAACACGCTGCGCGGCGCGCCGTAGGGCGAGCGGGTGCCGTTGAGGCCGGTGGCGAACTGGTCGAGATTGGTCTTGCCCGTGCAGAACGCACCCGCCGCCTTGAGGCGCGTCACCACCTCGGCATCCGCCTCCGCCGTGTAGGCGAAGGCCGGGCAGGCCGCCGTCGTCGGCAGGCCGGCGACGTCGATATTGTCCTTCACCGCGAAGGGCACGCCCCAGAGCGGCAGGGAGTTCGGCTCGGGGTGGCGCGCCATCAGGTCCCGCGCCGCACTCACCAAGGCCTCCCGGTCGAGGGCGGTGATGAAGATGGCGGGGTCCGTGGACGCCTCCATCCTTTCGGCGACGGCTTCGGCGACGGTGACGGGGGTGACACGCCCCGCCGCGTAGAGGGCGCGCAGGGTCGACAGGTCGAGGATGGTCGGCAGCATGTCGGTCGGCTCTCTCACCTGCTCAGATCTCTTCCAGGATGGCGACGAGATCGCCGCCGCGCAGGGTGCGGCCCGGCTTCACCCGGACCTCACGCACGATTCCCGCCACCGGGGCGGAAACGGCGATCTCCATCTTCATCGATTCGAGGATCGCCACCGTCTCGCCGGACGCGACGCTCTGGCCTTCCTCGACCAGCACCTTCCAGACATTGCCCGGCACCGTGGTCGGCACGCCCACATGGCCGTCGGGCACCGCATCCTCTTCGCCCAGAGGCGCGCCCTCGTCGGCGACGAAACTGTCGAGCCCCTCGTCCTGCCAGCGCTGCCGCTCGGCCTCGAAGGCGGTCTGCTGGCGCAGTTTCGCGGCCGTGATCTCGACGGCGTTGCGGGCGAGCTCGTCCCGATGCTCGGCATAGGAGAACGTGCCCTCCTCGATCCTCAGCGGGTAGGCCCCGTGCGGGAACGCGGCGCGCGCCTCCATCAGCTCGTCATGGCTCACGGGGAAGAAGCGGATGCGGTCGAACGGGCGCAGCAGCCAGGGATGGCCGGGGACGAATTCCTTCGTCATCCGCCAGGTGTTCCAGATCTGGATGGTGCGGCCGAAGAGCTGGTACCCGCCCGGCCCCTCCATGCCGTAGATGCACATATAGGCGCCGCCGATGCCCACCGCGTTCTCCGGCGTCCAGGTGCGGGCGGGGTTGTACTTGGTGGTGACCAAGCGGTGGCGCGGGTCCACCGGTGTCGCCACCGGCGCGCCGAGATAGACGTCGCCCAGCCCCATCACGAGATAGCTCGCATCGAAGATGATGCGTTTTACGTCAGCTTCCGACTCCAAGCCGTTGATGCGGCGGATGAACTCGATGTTCGACGGGCACCAGGGCGCGTTGGGGCGGACCAGTTCCTGGTACTTGCGCATGGCGAGTTCGGCCTGCGGGTCGTTCCAGGACAGGGGCAGATGGACCACGCGGCTCGGCACCGTCACGTCCTCGACGGCGGGCAGGGCGGCCTCGATCTCGCGCAACTGCCCGAGGAGGCGTGAGCGCGGCAGCGTCGTGCCGTCGTAATGGATCTGGAGTGAGCGGATGCCCGGCGTCAGGTCGATGAGCCCCGGCAACCGCGCCTCGGCCACGGCCTCTGCCAGGAGGTGGACCCGCAGGCGGATGCCGATATCGAGGGCCATCGGGCCGTATTCGACCAGCAGGTTGTCGTCGCCCTGGCGGCGGTAGACCACGGTCACGGGGCCGGAGGAGTCGGTGGCGAGGATGGGCGAGCCGGCGCGATCTTTCCCTCCCCCCAATCCAACGACCTCATCCTGAGGTGCCGCGCAAGCGGCCTCGAAGGAGGCCTCCAGGGGGCGCGGCGTTCTCTGGAGCCCTCCTTCGAGGCCTCCGCTACGCTCCGGCGCCTCAGGATGAGGATGTGGTTGGGACAGGACGAAGGCATCGTCCCCCGCCCGCTCCACCGCCATGAACCGCACCGTATCCCCCGGCCGCAGCTGGCCCATCTTCCACTGCTCGTCGCGGGCGATCACCGCCGGGCAGACGAAGCCGCCGAGACTCGGGCCGTCCGGCCCCAGGAGGATCGGCATGTCGCCGGTGAAGTCGATGGAGCCGATGGCGTAGGCGTTGTCGTGGAGGTTCGAAGGGTGCAGTCCGGCCTCGCCGCCGTCGCTCCGTGCCCAGAGCGGGGTCGGGCCGACGAGGCGCACGCCGGTGCGGGCCGAGTTGAAGTGAACCTCGTAAGAAGCTGAGAACAAATCTGAAATGTCCTCGTCCCGGAAGAAGTCCGGCGCACCGTGCGGCCCGTAGACCACGCCGATCTCCCAGGCATGGGTGAGGGGCGCAGGCTCGGGCATCAAGGCCTCGACCTCGGGCGCATCGCCGAGATGCAGCACGTCCCCGGCCTTCAGGACACCGGTGGCATGGCCGCCGAAAGCGCCGAGCGCGAAGGTCGCCCGCGAGCCGAGGATAACGGGCGCGGCGAAACCACCGCGCAGGGCGAGGTAGCTGCGCTGGCCGGGGCCGGAGATCGCGCCGATGCTCACGGTCTGTCCGGGTTCGACGGTGAAGGCGCGGCCATGGTGCTGCTCGACCCCGTCGAGGCGCGCGGTCATCGCGGCTCCGGCGAGCGCCACGGTGGCGGCGGCGTGGAACCGCAGGGTCGGCCCCGACACGGTGAGTTCGAGGGCGCAGGTATCGGGCGGGTTGCCGACGAGGGCGTTGGCGTCGCGGAACGAGCGCGCATCCATCGGCCCGCTCGGTGGCACGCCCACATGCCAGAGGCCAATGCGGCCGGGTAGTTCCTGCAGGCTCGATTGCGCGCCGGGAACCAGCACCTCGATGCTGCGCGGCGCATAGGGAAAGTCGCGCAACGCCGTAGTGGCGACCCGGCCCGAGGCGAAGAGCTCGGAACCGGCGATGGCGCGCAGATAATCGAGATTGGTCTTGATCCCCGAGACCGCGCTGTCGTCGAGGGCCTGGCGCAAAGCGGCGAGCGCCGCAGGGCGGTCCTCGCCGGTCACGATGATCTTGGCGAGCATCGGGTCGTAGTTCGTGGTGACCTCGGTGCCGGTCTCGATCCAACCGTCGATGCGGGCCTCGGCAGGGAACCGCACTTCGGTGAGGAGGCCGGCGCTCGGGGCGAAATTGGCGTGCGGGATCTCGGCATAGAGCCGCGCTTCCATGGCGGCACCCTGCGGGACCAGGGGGCCGGCGGCACCGATCACGTCCTCGCCGGCCGCCTGACGGATCATCCATTCGACAAGATCGATGCCGAGCACCGCCTCGGTGACCGGGTGCTCGACCTGAAGCCGGGTGTTCACTTCGAGGAAGGAGAAATCCTCGCGGACGGGATCGTAGATGTACTCCACCGTTCCCGCCGAGGCGTAGGAAACGCTCGTCCCCAAAGCCACCGAGGCCGCGTGGAGGCGTGCACGCACCGCATCCGACAGGCCCGGCGCGGGGGTCTCCTCGATGACCTTCTGGTTGCGGCGCTGAAGCGAGCAGTCGCGCTCGCCGAGCGCCACCACGCGGCCGGCACCATCGCCGAAGATCTGCACCTCCACGTGGCGCGCCTCGCCGACGAAGCGTTCGAGATAGACGCGGGCATCGCCGAAGCTGGCGCGGGCCGTGCGCTCGACGGTTGCGTAGTGCTCGCGCAACTCCTCGGCAGAGGCGCAGAGGCGCATGCCGATGCCGCCGCCACCGGCGGTGCTCTTGAGCATCACCGGATAGCCGATGGTCTCGGCCGCCGCGAGGGCTGCGTCCAGATCCGGCAGCAGGCCGGTGCCGGGCAGGAGGGGCACGCCGCTGGCGCGGGCGAGGTCGCGCGCGGTGTGCTTGAGGCCGAAGGCGCGCAGGTGCTCGGGTTTCGGGCCGATGAAGACGATGCCCTCCGCCGCCAGACGCTCGGCGAAGGCCACGTTCTCCGACAGGAAGCCGTAGCCGGGATGGACGGCTTGCGCTCCCGTCGCCTTGCAGGCGGCGATCACGGCCTCGACGTTCAGGTAGCTTTCCGCCGCCGGTGCGGGTCCGAGCCGGACAGCCTCGTCCGCCTCCAGCACGCCGCGGGTGAACCGGTCGGCATCCGAGTAGACGGCCACGGACGCGACACCCATGCGCCGGCAGGTGCGGGCGATCCGCCGGGCGATCTCGCCGCGATTGGCGATGACGATCTTGCCGAACATCAGCGCAGATCCCCGGTCGAGGCTTGGTCCCGGATAGAGACGTGAATCGGCGTGGGGTTGAAGCCGTTGCAGGGGTTGTTGATTTGCGGGCAGTTCGAGATCACGCAGATCACGTCCATCTCCGCCGTGACCTCGACGTAGTCGCCCGGCGAGGAGACGCCGTCGACGATGGCGAGCTCGCCGTTCTGCTCGATGGGCACGTTCATGAAGAAGTTGATGTTGGGTGGGATGTCGCGCTTCGAGAGCCCGTATTTCGCGACCTCAAGGGCGAAGTTCTCGCGGCAAGCATGGAGATACTTGGTGGCCTGACCGAAGCGCACGGTGTTCGCCTCGCAGGAGCAGGCGCCAGCCGAGGTATCGTGACGACCGCAGGAATCGGCGGTGACGGTCGCCATCACCCGGCCCTCGTTGGAGACGAGCCGCGTGCCCGTCGTCACGTAGGCCGAGCCCTGGACGCGCAGGGTGTCCTGCGAGGAATAGCGCTCGCCCATGTCGCCGGCGCGGTAGAACAGGGTGTCCACCGCCTGGCAGCCGTCGGTGTCGGTGATGCGAAGAATCTGGCCCTTGCGCACGAGGCCGGACCAGGGCGCCTGAGCCGGCACGACCTCTTCGAGGAGAAGCTGGGTGTCGTTGGTCATGATGCGTCCCTCCCGTCAGAAGCCGATGGCGGCGTTGTTCTCGAAGCCGCGGACGGCCTCGATCGTGGCCGTGCGGCAGAGATCGTCGGCCGCGGGGACGGGCGCCCGGAAACGGGTCACCACCACGGGGTTCGGCGCGTAATCCGGGTTCGGGTCGAGGGGGTGGGGACAGTTCGAGAGGGTGACGAGAAGGTCGAGCTCGGCGCGGAGATCGACGAAGTCGCCCGCGCGGCGACCCGCCTCGTTCCAGGCGAAGCGCCCCTCCGCACCCACGGAGACGGGGGCGAACAGCGTGACGCAGGCGGGGATGTCGCGCCGGTCGAGCCCGGCCTTGAGGGCGGCGAGGACGAGGTTGTCGCGGGTGTTGCGATGGGGGCCGCCCGCGTAGCGCGCGGCGTTGGAGGCGGCGTTGGAGCCGCCCACCAGCGCATCGTGCGCGCCGCAGGAATCCTCGATGAGCGAGAGCATTACCCGGCCCATGTCGGAGAACAGCACCCGGCCGCGCTGGAGGGCGGTGGTCCACTGCACCTTCACGGTGTCGGCGTAGTTGAGACGCTCGGAGGTCTCGGCGGCGTTCCAGGCGACGAGGGCGACGCTGGAGGGACCATGGTCGAGGCTGATCCGCAGGGCCTCGCCGGCATTCAGCTCGAAGGTGCAGTACCAGCCGCCCGGGATGGTCTCGGTGTGGAGGATCGCCGCTTCGTCGAGGGGCAATCCCCGCGACGAGGGCGGCGGCAGGGCGCGAGGGGCATGCCCCTGGCCCTGGGCCTTCAGTTCCTCGTAGCGACGCCGATTCTCGGCGATGATGCTGGCTGTGTCGGTCATGCCCGTCTCCTCAAGTCTGTTCTCCGGGTCGTCCCGGAAAAACAGCCCTGTCGCGGCCGGGTCGTCCCGGCGGGCATGCGTCGATCGCGGTGCTGCTTAACCCGGGGGACCGCCGAGTGTGAAAGATTTGCGGACCGGCTCCCGTACGTCCCAGGTGCCGGCAAAACCGGAGGGGGAGACGAAGGTGTCCCCCGCGCGGTAGGTCTTGGCGGGCCCGTCCCCGTCGGTGACCGACGCCACCCCTTCCAGGATGTGGACGAACCCGTCCTGCGCGAATTCGATGTGCCACTTGCCCGGCTGGCAGGTCCAGGTTCCGGCCGAGAAGAGACTGTCCTCGCTGTGGTAGACGAATCTCACCGTCTGGGCGGGGTCGCCCGAGACGATACGCTCCCGCTCCGGCCGGCAGAGCTTCGATTGCTACTGAGCGGGGGCGAAATCGATGGTCTTTCTGGCCTGTCCCATACCGGTCACGAGGGTCGCGACAGATCGGGCTCCCATGCCGCCGAACAGGGCAAGAATCGGACCGCCGAAAGTATGAAGCAGCCGCGCAATCTCCACCGAGCCATCTCCCTCGCAAGGACATCCGCGGCCGGCCGAATCTCGGCCGTACCTGCAAATACCAATATGTCTCGCGCGAGAGAGGCATGAGTGTGTTGAGCGTCCGCTTCACGAGGAAGTTAACACCTAGAAAAGGTGGCTATAGCGCTCGATCTCCCAGGCACTGACCGTGAGGTGATACTCCTCCCACTCGGCGCGCTTGTAGCGGATGAACTCGTCGCGCAGCGCCTTGCCCAGGGTCTTCTCCACCAGCGGGTCGGCGGCGAAGGCGTCCACCGCCTCGGCGAGGGTCTGGGGCAGGAACTCGATGCCGCGCTCGGCGCGCTGGGCATCGGTGAGGTCGTAGAGGTTGTCCTCGTTGGGGGCGCCCGGATCGATGCGCTCGCGGATGCCTTCGAGACCGGCAGCGAGGACGAGAGCGGCGGCGAGGTAGGGATTGACCGCACCGTCCGCGTTGCGGCTCTCGCAGCGGCCGCCGCCGGCGGGCACGCGCACCGAATTGGTGCGGTTGTTCGAGCCATAGGAGTTGAAGACCGGCGCCCAGGAGAAGCCCGCCATGGAGCCCTGGCGCACGAGGCGCTTGTAGCTGTTCACGGTCGGCGCGAAGGCGGCGCAGAGCGCCCGCCCGTGCTTCAGCACGCCGCCGATGAAGTAATAGCCGGTCTCGGTGAGGCCGAGGCCGCGCGGATCGTCTTTCGGGTCGCAGGCGAAGATGTTCTTGCCCGTCTCCTTGTCGGAGAGGGACATGTTGAAATGCGCGCCATTGCCGGTGCGATCTGCAAAGGGTTTGGGCATCATCGTGGCGATGAGGCCTTCTTCCTTGGCATAGTGCTTGGCCATCATGCGGAAGAAGGTGAGCCGGTCGCACATGGTCAGGGCGTCGGCGTAGTTAAAGTCGAACTCGAACTGGCCGCAGGCATCCTCGTGGTCGAAGGAATACAGGTCCCAGCCGAGATCGTTGATCGTGGTGGCGACCTTGTCGAGCCAGGTGAAGTTGTCGACGAAGCCGCGCACGTCGTAGCAGGGCTTCACCAGCTTATCGTCGGGGATCGGCGTGTGGAGCGAGCCGTCCGCCTCCTGCTTCAGCAGGAAGATCTCGCATTCGATGCCGAGATTGAAGCCGAACCCCATGGCCTCGGCCTCGGCCATGACGGTCTTCAGGGCGACACGGGTCGAGAGCGGATAAGGCTGGCCCTGGAACGTCAGGTCCGCCGGACACCAGGCGAGCTTCGATTCCCAGGGCAGCTGGATCAACTGAGAGAAGTCCGGCACGGAGGCCAGTTCGTCCTCGTTCGGAGCCTGGCCGAGCCCGTCGAGGGCATAACCGGTATAGCGCTCGGACCCCGCCGCCATCTGCGGCAGGTGGTCGATGGGCACGACCTTGGCCTTCTGCGCGCCATGGATGTCGACATAGGCGCCGATCACGTATTTCACGCCCTTGGCGCGCAGGTCGTCCTGCAGCTTGGCGATGGAGGGATCGATTTCGGTGGCATGCGCCATCGGGCGGCTCCTTGGTTTTAAGCGGAAACGGAGAAGGAATGGGGGAGGGGCGGGGTCTCGGAGAGGCCGCGCAGGACGAGGGCGGACAGGTCCTCGACCATCCAGCCGAACAGGCGTTTCCCGTCTTCGAGACTCGCCTCCGAAGGACGCCCGGTGACGCCGTTCAGGCTCGTCCGGTTCACCGGATGGGAGAAGACGAGCCCCTCCGTCCGGTCGGGGTCGTCCGCATCGGCGATGCGGTCCGGGCGCACGAGATCGGGCGCCATCGCCATCATCAGCGCGGTCTCGGCGGCGTTGGCGTGCCAGTCGTCGGCATCGGCGAAATGCGCGGCGCGGACGCGCTCGCTCACCGTGGCGGAATTCACCAGGGCGACCATGAGGTCGTCATGGGCGGCCCGCAGTATCTCCAGGGCGCAGCGCAGGGGCGCGGCGTTGGTCACGTGGGCGTTGACGATGAACAGTCGGCGGACGCCGGACTGGTAGGCCGAGGTGCCGATCTGGGCCACGAGCCGCGTCATCATCACGGGATCGAGGGTGATGGTGCCTGGCCAGCGCCGGCTATGCCCGAGGGAACAGCCATAGGGCAGGGTGGGAAGCACCGGCACGCGGGTCCGCGCCGAGACCGCATGCGTGAGGGCCTCGGCCAGGACGAAATCCATGCCCGTGCCGAGATGCGGCCCGTGCTGTTCCGTAGCTCCCACGGGTAGGATGGCGGAATGGGCAACGGCGGCGAGGTCGCCGGGGATCTCGTCCCAGGTGCGGTTCGCCCAGAGGAGGGGGGAGGGTGTGGTCATACAGACCTCCGTCGGCCCACACAGAGGTCGAGGTGAGACGACTCCTTCTCCCCTCTGCGGGAGAAGGTGGCCCGCGAGCCAAGTCGGATGAGGGGTGTGCCATCTCCGGAAAGGTCGCCCCCTCTCCCGGTCGCTCCGCGACCACCCTCCCCCGCAGAGGGGGGAGGGCTGTGCCCGAGCGCCCCGGATGCGTGAACGTCGGCATGCCGGAGATCGCCGTGAGGCAAGCCAGAGCCGGTCGTGTAAGACATGGCGATCATTCCACCTCGTCCCCGGCGGAGGTCATGCGCGTCACCACGTCGGGGGCGACGCTCTCCTCCGCCTCGTCCTTCGGCGGGTGGATCAGCGCGTCGAGACGGGCGCGGGTGGCGCGGAATTCGGGGGTGAGCGCCTGGTTGTGGCTGCGCGGACGCGGCACCGGGACCTCGATGAGTTCGGCCACCTCGCCCGGATGGGCGCTGAGCACTAGGATGCGGTCGGCCAGATGCACCGCCTCGTCGAGGTCGTGGGTGATGAAGACGATGGTGATGTCGATCTTCTTCCAGATCTCGATGAGATAGGCCTGCATCCGGGCGCGCGACTGGGTGTCGAGGGCCGAGAACGGCTCGTCCATGAGCAGGATGCGCGGGCGGGTGGCCAGCGCCCGGGCGATGGCCACCCGCTGCTTCATGCCGCCGGAGAGCTGGTGCGGGTAGCTGTCGGCGAAGGCCTCCAGGCCGATGAGCGCCAGCCATTGCCGGGCCTCGCGCTCCGCTTCCCGACGCGGCGTGCCGTTCTCCTCCAGCCCGAAGGCGACGTTGCGCAGGACGCTGAGCCAGGGGAACAGCGTGTAGCCCTGGAACACCATGCCCCGGTCCGCGCCCGGCCCGGAGACCGGCACGCCCTCGACGCTGACCACGCCCGAGGTAGAGGTCTCGAGCCCGGCGAGGATGCGCACGAAGGTGGACTTGCCGCAGCCCGACGGCCCGACGACGCAGAGGAACTCGCGCCGGTGGGTGACGAGGTCGATGTCCTTCAAGGCCACCGTCACGCCGCCATCCGCCCTGCGGAAGGTCTTCGTCAGCTTCTCGACCCGGAGGGCGACCTCACGGCTCTTCAGTTTCTCGAACCGGGCGCGGACCGGCTCGCACTGGGTGCGGTAGTCGCAGGCCTCGATCGGCAGGATGACGGGAGAGGCGACGGGAGAGACCGAGTTCACGCTTCGCTCCTGTCGTAGGGGAACAGCCGGCGGCCGAGCCAGGCGAGGGCGAGATCCGTGATCGAGCCGACGAGGCCGATGATGAGGATCGCGGCGTAGACGTTGTCGAAATGCTGGTAGCGGGCCTGCTGCGTGATGAAGAAGGTGATGCCCGACGAGGTGCCGATGAGTTCGGCGACGATGAGGTAGGTCCAGGCCCAGCCGAGCAGGATGCGCTGGTCGCGGTAGAGCTGCGGCAGCATCGCCGGCACGATCACCCGACGGATGAGGCGGAGATTTCGCGCGCCGAGCGTCAGGGCCGCCTCGATCAGCAGCGGCTCGATCCGCCGGGTGGTGTTGGCGATGACCAGCACCTGCTGGAAGAAGGTGCCGATGACGATGATCGCGATTTTCGGCCCGTCATAGATGCCGAGGATGGCGACCATCAGCGCCCCGAAGGCGGGCGCCGGCATGTAGCGCACGAACTCGATGACCGGCTCGGTGAGGCGCGCCAAAGTCGGCTGGGCGCCGCAGAGGATTCCCAGCGGCACGCCGATCACCGACGAAAGCAGGAAGCCGAAGGCGATGATCTGGATCGAGTGCCACAGGCTCAAGGGCAGGCGGATGGCGTCGCGCTGGGTCGGCTGGGCCGTCAGCGAGGTCCAGAACGCGGTGGCCACCTCGTGCGGGGCGGGGAGGTAGACCGGGTTGGCGGGAATGCCCGCCGGCTCGGCGGTGCCGGCGGCCTTGGCCGAGGCGACCTCCTCCGCGAAGGCGGCCTTCGGCACGCGCATCCCCGGCTCCATCCAGGCGATGTCCCCGGGCTCGGTCACCTCCATCAGGGGATGCCACAGGAACGGCACGTAGGAGACCGCCGCCCAGGCGAGGAGCGGGATCAGGAACGACAGGATTGCGAGGCTCGTCCGGCGGCGTGGCGAGAGCGGCCGGGCGACGCCGATCCAGGAGCGGCGGCGGGAGATGGGAGACGAGACGCGGGCCCCTCCTCCCCCTTGTGGGGAGGAGTTGGAGGTGGGGGTGGTTGGGTGACCCACCGCGGCCGAGGCTGGCGGAGCCACCCCCACCCCTGTCCCCTCCCCACAAGGGGGAGGGGAAGTGCGCTCCAAGCCCTGGCGCATCTCGGCACTCATTTGCCGTCGGTCAGCGCGGGGTCGATGTAGCTCTTCACGTCCTGGGCGGTCTTGTAGACCTCGTACTTGACGTTGAAGGCGTCGGCATAGCGGCTCGAGCCGTAGAGGGAGCCGAACCCGTCGGCATCCTTCATCACCTTGGCGCCCTCGGCCAGGGTGAGGAGCTTGGTGCCCTTGAGGAAGCGGGTGAAGGTGGGCGCGTCGATGCCGACCTTGGCCGCCATGATCGCCACCGCATCGCCCTGCGTCTTCGGATCCTGAATATAGGCGACGACCTTGTTCCAGACGCCGACGAACTTGATCCACTCGGCCCGACGGCCCGACAGGCTGGCCGGCGAGACGGTGACCACGTCGTAGATCAGGCCCGGCTCGTCGGCGGAGGTGTAGAGCGGCTTGGCGCCGGCCGCGCCCTTCATCGCCTGCCCGGCGACGGGCTGCCAGGCGCCGATGGCCGAGACGTCGCCGGAGGCCAGGACCTGCGGGGTCTCGTTGGTCTTGGCGTTGACCAGGGTGACGTCCGTCTCCTTGAGGCCGAGCTTGGTCAGGCCGTTGATGAGGAGGAGATGCTCCACGAGGCCGACTTCGAGGCCGACCTTCTTGCCCTTGAGGTCGGCCAGTGCCTTCACGCCGGGCTTGCCGACGATCATGTCGTTGCCGTTGGAGTAATCCGTGAGCATGATCATGACGTTCTTGGCGCCATTGCCACCCATCACCAAAGCATCGCCGTTGGTGCAGGTGACGGCGTCGAGCTTGCCGGCGGAGAACGCATCCATGGAGGCCGAGTAGTCGAACCACTCGAACTTCGCGTCGACCCCGGCTTCTTTCAGCCAGCCCTTCTCGATGGCGACCTGCCAGGCGACCCAGCCGGGCCAGTCGCTGTAGCCGATGCGCAGGGGCTCGGCGGCGTGCGCCACGGGGATGGAGGCGGAGGCCGTGAGGAGGCCCAGGGCAAGGGCGCAGCCCGTGACGGCCTTGCGTCCGGCGGTCAGGATCGTGGAAAGGTGCATCTGCATTCTCCGAACCGCGTAGTACGATCGCTGGAAATCGTAATACCGATCGGGTGATTGCTATACAAAACACGTGCCAGGACGAGTTCGGCATGCAGGGGGAAGGCGCCATGGCGGGTAGCGAAGCAACGGAAGCGGCCCCCGAGGACGGCACGAACCCGGAGGAGGGAGTTGGTGGCCGACGCAGGCCGGTGAGCCGGATCAGCCTGTCGCTTTCCGAGGATCTGCTCTGCGAGCTCGATACCATGGTGGGGGAGCGTGGCTTCGCCAGCCGCTCACAGGCCGTGGCGACGATTCTTCACCGCTCGCTCGTGGAGCACCGCCACAAGGTCGGCGACCGGGTAATGGCGGGCACGATCACACTGTTCTACGACCATCTCGCGCCGGGCGTGCAGCAGCGTTTGGCCGATCTGCAGCGGCGCTACATCGCCGAGGTCATCTCCTCGCTCCACGTCCATCTGATGAACAACCAGACCCTGGAAGTGGTGCTGGTGCAGGGGCCGGCCGCGACGCTCCAGACCATCGCCGACACGATGATCACCGAGCGCGGCGTCATCTCCGGCCGGCTGGAACTCGCGGCGGCGCTGATTCCGCCGATCCATCCGTTCCAGGGAGAGAAGGCCCCCTGACGAGGGGCCTCAGCTCTGCCAGACCCGGGGCATCGGCGCGCTGCGATAGGCCACCAGGATACGAGCGGCCGTCGCCCGCAGGGCGTCGGGGTCGGCGCTCAAGAAACGGGCAACGAGGTGCCCATTCCAGGCACTTGCCGCCACATCCACCCCTGTCGGTCCCAGACTGTCGAGATGGGCACGAAGCGGCTCCAGGCGGGATTCCGCGTCTGCCGAAACATCGAGCAGAGTCGCCATGGCGCGGGCGCCGCCGCCGAAAGCCGTCCGCTCCAGAAGGGCGGTGATCGGCCCGTCGAAGGCGACGGAATCCGCGTAGGTCAGACGCCCCGCGCGGCGGATGCGCCAGGCATCCCGGAACAGGCCCGTTTCCATACGCTCATGGCGCGCCGTTCGCCCGAAAACCACCGCCTCGAAAGCGAGCAGCCGTGCCTCCGGCGCGAGGTCCACTTCGAACCGTCGCTCC
Organism: Methylobacterium sp. SD274; assembly: GCF_017355285.1. Taxonomy (NCBI): domain Bacteria; kingdom Pseudomonadati; phylum Pseudomonadota; class Alphaproteobacteria; order Hyphomicrobiales; family Methylobacteriaceae; genus Methylobacterium; species Methylobacterium sp. SD274. Next base: position 118,469 of record NZ_JADIJP010000006.1, read on the forward strand.
AGCCGCGCGCGGTCGAACAGGATCGTCTCCTGCGGCAGCCAGTCGAGACCCGCGCCCTCGGCCAGGGTCGCGGTCGTCGTCACGCGGCTCGAGAGACCGTCGGACTTATAGATCTTCTCGGCGGCCGTCGTCGTGAGCACGAGATGCGCACCGGCATCGACCGTCGCCTCGACCCGGAAACCGTCGCCGCAGGCGATACCGCCGGCCGTGTTGAGCAGCACCGCCTCGCAGACACCCTCGCCATGGCGCGGCAGGCGCAGGCGCAACGGCCCGGCCTCCGAGAGATCGGCGATATGCGTGCCCGCCCCGTGGCGGACGACGCGCACGGCGACGCGTCCCTCCGAGCGCTGGCGCACCGGAACAATAGCGTGTGGGACGGTGTCGAGGCTCGGGAGGTCGGCCACGGGAAGGGCGTCCCGCGCGGAACCCTCAGGCCGGCCCTGTAGCGACCGGACGCGCGGGATCGACGCCCCATTCGGACCAGGACCCGTCGTACAGCGCACGGGGCGGGTGGCCCAGCGTCTCCAGGGCGAGCGCGACGATGGCCGCCGTGACGCCTGAACCGCAGGTGGTGATGACCGGCTTTGCCGGATCGACTCCGGCCTCGGCGAAGACGGCGCGCAGGGAATCGGCGTCCTTCAGCCGGCCGTCCGCCTGGAGCGCGGAATAATGGACGTTGCGGGCGCCCGGCATGTGGCCGGGACGTACGCCGGGGCGTGGCTCGGCCTCCTCGCCACGGAAGCGCGGGGCGGAACGGGCATCCACCACCTGCGCCGAACCGCGCTCCAGGGCACGAGCGACATCGCCGGCATCGGCCACGGCGCCATGGTCCAGTCGCGCCGAGAAATGGCGCCGGTCGCGCCGGGGGCCGTCGCCATCCTCGGTCTTGCCGCCGGAGGCGAGCCAGGCCGGGAAACCGCCTTCCAGGATCTGGACGTCGCGCACGCCGAAGGTGCGCAGCATCCACCAGACCCGGGGGGCGGAGAACAGACCCATCCCGTCATAGACGATGATGTGCATGCCGTCGCCGATGCCGAGTTCGCGCATGCGCGAGGCGAAGACCTCCGGGCGGGGCAGCATGTGCGGCAGCGGCGACGTCTCGTCACTCATGGCATCGATATCGAAGCGGATCGCGCCGGGTATGTGCGCGGCCTGGTACTCGGCCTCGGCGTTCCTGCCTTGGGCGGGAAGATACCATGACGCATCCAGCACGATGATGCCCGGCGCGCCGAGACGCTCCTTGAGCCAGTCGGTCGTGACGAAGTGCGAAGGCGTCATGTTTTCTCGGTCCGTGATGAGGGTCAGCGCCACTCAACCACATCCGCCCCCGGCTTGCACAGTCGGTGCGTTGAGGCGAAAGCTCACCGCATGACGAGCCGCAGCCACGAACCCCTTCCGGAGCGGACAGAATCGTGAGTCCCCGCGAGACGTTCCACATCGAGATTCTCGGCTCCGAGGACGAGGGAGAGGATCGCGTGCGCCAGCGCCTGTCGATCCGCGCGAGCGGGCCCGAGAGCGCCACGGAGCGCGCGCTCCTGCTGTTCGCACGGGCACGGGCACCGCAGCGCTCGGGCGGACCGGCCGAGGCGGTACGGGTCATCGACGGGGCGGGGACGGAGGTCTTCCACCGCACGCGTTTCGACGAGACCGCCTGACCATGCGCGTCCTCGCGGGCCTCGTTCTGATGCTTCTGTTCGCGGGGCTGTTCGTACGGAGCTACACGCTGCCGCCCGCACCGGACCGGCGCGGCGGCACCACCATCGCCCTGGCCTGGCCGGATCGTGCACTGTTCGGCAGCCCACGCGGAGATTGCGTCGGCGGCCCGGAAGACGAGGCGGTCATCGCCTGCCTGATCGGCTCCGTGTCCCGCTTCCGGGCCGAGACGATGCCCCTCGTCCAGCTCCCGTTCTGCGGCACCTGCTACGGCCTGTCCCAGACCCTCGCCTCCCTCGGCCGTGACGAGAAAGCGGTCCAGGCCAAGCTCGCCCAGATGGCGCGTTTCGGCTGGTAAGGCCACACGTCCAGGCGCTCAGCGTATGGCTCAAGGCCGAGATTGACTTCGCAGGCGCGAAAGCGCATATCGCAGTCGCAGCGTCAGCGGCCGTGACAGGTTCGCTTGAGAGGGCTGCGTGACGGATCGCCGATTGCGCGTCAGCGCGACCCAAGCGACCTGAGCCCCTCTCTTCAAACGTGCATGCACCCGGATCGCCCCATCACGCGGGCGACCTCCAGCTCAACGGACCAGTCCCTTCGATAAGACGGCCATCCTATCCGATGGCGTCCGGCCGGTCCCGCTGCCTGAAAGTCTACCCTTGACCCAATTTACCGATTTCGGCCTCGCTCAGCCCGTGCTGCGCGCCCTGGATGAGGCCGGCTACAAGACTCCGACCCCGATCCAGGCTCAGGCCCTGCGCCCCGCCATGGAAGGCCGCGACCTCTGCGGCATCGCCCAGACCGGCACCGGCAAGACTGCGGCCTTCGCGCTGCCGATCCTGCACCGCCTCGCCCAGAACCCGCGCAAGGCCATCCGCCGCGGCTGCCGCGTGCTGGTGCTCTCGCCCACCCGCGAACTCGCCAACCAGATCGCCGAGAGCTTCTCGGATTACGGCAAGCACCTGTCCTTCACCAACACCGTGGTGTTCGGCGGCGTCACCATCTCTCGCCAGGAGAAGGCGCTCGCCAACGGCGTCGACATCCTCGTCGCCACGCCGGGCCGTCTCATGGATCTCATCGAGCGCCGCTCGCTGACCCTCGAAGCCGTCGAGATCCTCGTCCTCGACGAGGCCGACCAGATGCTCGACCTCGGCTTCATCCACGCCCTCAAGCGCATCGTGAAGATGCTGCCGAAGGAGCGCCAGAGCCTGTTCTTCTCGGCGACCATGCCGAAGAACATCGCGGGCCTCGCCGATCAGTACCTGCGTGACCCGGTCCAGGTGGCCGTGACTCCTGTGGCGACGACGGCCGAGCGTGTGACGCAGGAGGTCATCTTCGCCCATACCGGTGCGAAGCAGGCCCTGCTGAACCACATCCTGCGCGACCCCGCCATCGAACGCGTCCTGGTCTTCACCCGCACCAAGCACGGCGCAGACCGGGTCGTGCGCGGCCTGGAGAAGGTCGGGATCAACGCCTCGGCCATTCACGGCAACAAGTCCCAGCCGCAGCGCGAGCGTGCTCTCGCCGCGTTCAAGGACGGGTCGTGCCGCGTCCTGGTGGCCACCGACATCGCCGCCCGCGGCATCGACGTCGAGGCCGTGAGCCACGTCATCAACTACGACCTCCCCAACGTGCCCGAGAGCTACGTCCACCGCATCGGCCGCACCGCGCGCGCCGGGGCGAACGGGCTCGCCATCTCGTTCTGCAACGACGAGGAGAAGGCCTACCTGCGGGATATCGAGCGCACCACGCGCCAGAAGATCCCCGTCGGCGCCTTCCCCGAGGGCTTCAACCCGCCGACCCGCCAGGAAGCGGCCGAGGCCGCGCAGGCCGAGGAGCGTCGTCCGGCGCCCCAGGGCCAGCGTCCCGGCCAGCGCCAGGGTCAGCGCCCCGGCGGCGGACGCCCCGGCTTCGGCGGTCGTCCCGGCGGCGGTCGCGGCGGCGAGAGCCGTGGCGGCCAGCCCGGCGGTCCGGCCCGTTCCGGCCGTCCGCAGGAAGGCCGCGGCGATCGTCCGGCGGAAGGGCAGGGCCGTGGCCCCCGTCCCGACCAGCGCGGCGACACCCGCGCTCCGCGCCAGGGTGAACGCCCGCGCAGCGGCGGCGGCGGCAATGCCGCCGGCGAAGGTCGCGCCATCGGCTGGCTCGACCGCTTCCCGCGTTCCTGATCCGAATCGATCCCATACGGTCGAGTTCGCTCGACACGACGCCGCCCCGGATCGTCCGGGGCGGCGTTTTCGTTTGAGCCCAAGGCCGGGACGGATATTGCTTACGGACGATCCCGCGCCATCTCAGCCTCTGGCGGGCATCTCCGCGAGGGAGGCATGGGCATGCGTTTCGAGCTGTACCGGGATTCGAGTGGCGACTGGCGCTGGCGCCTTCGAGTCACGAACGGGAACGTCATCGCCGATTCGGCCGAGGGCTATGCCCGCAGGGAAGATTGCGAGCGTGGCATCACCCTGGTGAAGGGTTCGGCCGATGCCAGCGTCGTCGACATGACGTTGAAGATCGCCTGACCCGTCCACGCGAAGTCACCGACGCGGAGACCCCGCCCGCGAAGGCCGTTCCCGGGAAGGTTGCCGTTAAGCTTGCCGACGGAGGGCATGAAACGGTTTGCCAATTCTGTGCGTTCGGCTGACGGCCAAGCATGCATTCCTTCGCATGCCGTCGTATCATCACCGTCGTTCGATCACTCGAGGAGTCATGAACGTGTTGAGAAAACTCCTTCTGGCCGCCTTGCTGGCCCTGGGCTTCGCCGCCCTGGCCCCCCAGGGCGCCTCGGCCGCGCCCATCGGCCCAGTCTCGGCCCTTCAGAGCGAGGCCGCACCCGCCGTAGCCGAGAAGGCGCAGTACTACTATCGCCGGCCGTATTACCGTCGCCCGTTCTACGGCCGTCCTTACTACGCCCGTCCGTATTACCGTCGGCCGTACTTCGCGCCGCGTCCGTTCTACCGCCGCCCGTTTTACGGTCCGCGCCGGTTCTACGGCCCGCGTCGCTTCTACTACTAAGTCGGTCACGCCGGTCGGTTTCGAGGCCCGGTCGTCCCATTCGGGACGGCCGGGCTTTTTCTTGACCTGATGCCCCTTGTCGGCCGATGCAGGAGGCCAAGCGACGTCTCGGACGAACGAAGGCGGCGCAACGAGGATGGGTGGAGACCGGAATGGGCGAGACCAGCGACCCGCGCGGCGACCTCACGGTGCGCACCATCGCCATGCCGGCCGACACCAACGCCAATGGCGACATCTTCGGCGGCTGGGTGATGTCGCAGATGGACCAGGCCGGCGGGATTGCCGGCGTCGACCAGGCCCAGGGTCGCGTGGTCACGGTGGCGGTCGACGCGATGACCTTCATTCGTCCGGTACGGGTGGGCGATGTGCTCTGCGTCTACACGCGGGTGGAGAGTGTCGGGCGCACGTCCATGAAGATCCAGGTCGAAGCCTGGGCGCGCCGCTTCCGCACCAAGCTGCGCGAGAAGGTCACCGAGGCGACCTTCACCTTCGTCGCCATCGACGATGACGGGCGCCCGCGTCGGCTTCCCAAACCGGAGCCGGAACAGGGAATGTGAGCCCTGAACCGGCCCTAGGGTTCGGCTGGCGGCTCAGACGTTCGGCGGTGCCACGCGCTGGCGCAGGCCGGTGATCACCGCCTTCAGAATATCCGAATCGAGATGATCGCCCGTGACCGAGCGAACGGTTTCGATCCGGTCATGGATGAAGGCGAGTTTGGCGATGACGGCCGGTGTCAGCTTGAAGGGATAGAGCGCCGGCTGCCCCATGCTGCGGCTCAAGGAATTCACCGCATAGGTCAGCGGCAACCAGGCCGAGATCAGGCGATCGAGGTCTGGCGACTGATACGGATCGAAATCGATCACGACGGGGTCCGGCGCGCCGTTGCGCAGGCGAGGCCGCACGTGCAGTTCGAATGTGCTCGCCGTCTCCACCGTGTCGACGATGTGGAGGTAATGCGCCCAGGTCTCGGCGAAATCCTCCCATGGGTGGCTGGTGGCATAGGCGCTGACGTAGGATTCCTGCCAGTCCGCCGGCGCGCCTTGGGCATAGTAACGCTGCAGGGCCATGCCGTAGCTGGCACGCTCGTCGCCGAACAGGTCTCGGAATGACCAGATGCTCTGATCGTAGCGGATCAGGACGTTCCAGAAATAATGCCCGATCTCGTGGCGGAAATGGCCGAGGAGCGTGCGGTAATACTCCCCGAACAGCATCCTGCGCCGTTCGCGCTCGACATCGTCCGCCTCGGCGATGTTCAGGGTGATGAGGCCGCTGCGATGCCCGGTGAGCACGGGGGGGCCGACGCTGTAACTCTCGGCGGGGTCGACGAGGAAGTCGAAGGCCAGACCGGTGGCGGGGTTCTCGTCCCGTGTCATCAGGGGCAGGTCGAGGCGAAGCAGCGAGTAGAACAACCGGTGCTTGGCGGCCTCGATCTGGCGCCAGCGCGTGAGATTCCAGGCGAGGGCCAGGTCCGGCACCACCCTGTTGTGCCGACAGCAAGTACAGTACCGGTCTGGACTGTCATCGGGCAGCAGCCAATTACAGGCACTGAACTCGGCATTTGCACAGAAGCGGTACTTCCGGCCCGGATCGGCATAGGCGTGCCAGACCGTCCCGGAGGGCTCCAGGGCGGAAATCTCGTGGGTGCCGCAGACATAGCCGAGCCGCCGCTGACAGCTCTCGCATTCCGTACTCTCGAAACTCGCCGGCTGGTTGCAAGCCTGGCACTGAAAGATCTTCATGGGCCGGCCGGGCCCGCACTATGGGCGCCGGCATATGCGTGAGGGAACGCTTCGCGGCGAAGCCCCGCGTCACGATGCACGGAATTTGCTTTCTGCTCGACGGCGGGCAGCGTCGCCATGCCGTCTGTCTGAACTGCCAGGGCCAATCTGCTCACGTGATGAACGTCGTCACCTCCCATCGCCCGGTAGGGCAACGCCGCTGTAGACTAGCACCGATTTCGGCTGCCGTCGGCGGCGATCACAGCCTATGGTCATTCGGCCTCAAAGCGCCGATGACAACCGTGGGGCGCTTCGGTGATGCGCTCCGGTTTCCCGCCACCGCCGCGCGTCCGCCGCGCGCCCGGTCTCACGTCCGAACCAGCGGGAGTCCCCGTGTCCATTAAAGCCGCTCTGCACCACGTCACTCACTACAAGTACGATCGGCCGATCCAGCTCGGACCGCAGGTGATCCGCTTGCGCCCCGCGCCGCATACGCGCTCGACCGTGCCGGCCTATTCCCTCAAGATCCTTCCGGAGAACCACTTCATCAACTGGCAGCAGGACCCGAACGGGAACTGGCTCGCCCGTCTGGTCTTCCCCGAGCGGACCACCGAATTGAAGATCGAGGTCGATTTGACCGCCGAGATGGCGGTCATCAACCCGTTCGATTTCTTCGTCGAGGATTACGCCCAGACCCGCCCCTTCGCTTACGAGAGCGACCTGACCGCGGAGCTGAAGCCTTATCTCGTCACCGACGACGCGGTGGGCCCCGAGATCGACGCCTTGCTCGAGCGGCTGCCGGAACAGCCCAACACCGTGCTCTTCCTCGTGGCCCTCAACGCCATGATCGCCTCCGAGATCACCTACGGCGTCCGCATGGAGCCCGGTGTCCAGACACCGTCCGAGACGCTGACGCTCAAGAGCGGCTCCTGCCGCGATTCCGCTTGGCTCCTGGTCCAGGTGCTGCGCCGCATCGGCCTCGCCGCGCGCTTCGTCTCCGGCTACCTGATCCAGCTCGTTCCCGACACCACCGCCGTCGACGGGCCGGCGGGCACCAGCACGGACTTCACCGATCTTCATGCCTGGGCCGAGGTCTACCTGCCGGGTGCCGGCTGGATCGGCCTCGACGCCACGTCGGGCCTCCTCTGCGGCGAGGGGCATATCCCCCTTGCCGCCACCCCGCATTATCAATCCGCCGCGCCGATTTCCGGCCTCGCCGAACCCGCCGAGGTGGAGTTCGGCTTCGAGATGACGGTGACCCGCGTGGCGGAAGCCCCGCGCATCACGAAGCCCTTCTCCGAGGAGGTCTGGGCCAAGATGGATGCGCTGGGCGAGCGGATCGATGTCGATCTCGCCGAACAGGACGTGCGCCTGACCATGGGCGGCGAGCCGACCTTCGTCTCCATCGACGATTTCGAATCGGCCGAGTGGAACGCCGCCGCCGTGGGGCCGACCAAGCGCGGCCTTGCCGACAAGCTGATCCGGCGCCTGCGCACCCGCTTCGGACCGGGCGGCATGCTGCATTACGGCCAGGGCAAATGGTATCCGGGCGAGAGCCTGCCGCGCTGGGCCTTCGCCCTGTACTGGCGCCGGGACGGCAAGCCGATCTGGAGCAATCCCGACCTCGTCGCCAAGGAGGACGGCCCGCGTGACGCCACCTCCAGCAAGGCGAAGGCGCTGATCGACGGCGTCGCCAAGCGCCTCGGCCTCGAAACCTACGTGTTCCCCGCTTTCGAAGACCCGATCTACTGGGAGGAGAAGCGGGAGGAGTTGCCGATCAACGTCACCACCTCCGACGCCAAGTTTCCGAACCCGGAGACCAATGCCCGTATCGCGCGGGTGTTCGAGCGCGGCCTCGGCGAGGCCGCCGGCTATGCTCTTCCCCTGGCGAGCCTGCCCATGGGTAAGGACGATCCCGACGACCGTCGCTGGATTTCTGAGCCCTGGGAATTCCGCCGTACCCACGCCTTCCTGACGCCGGGAGATTCACCGGTGGGGTATCGCCTGCCGCTGAGCTCGCTGCCCTTCGTGCCGCCGGAGCATTACCCCTACTACCAGCCCCAGGACCCGCTGGAGGAGCGCGGCGCGCTCCCCGAGGGTCATCCCGGCACGAAGACCGAGAACGGATCGGGCGTCACCGGGGTCGCCGTGCGCACGGCGCTCGCGGTCGAGCCCCGGGATGGGGTGCTGCGGGTGTTCATGCCGCCGCTGCAACGGGTGGACGAGTATCTCGAACTCATCGGGCATCTCGAGGCCGTCGCCGCCGAGCTGAAGCAGCCCCTGCATATCGAGGGCTACGAGCCGCCGTTCGATCCGCGCCTCAACGTCATCAAGGTCACGCCCGATCCGGGCGTGATCGAGGTCAACGTCCACCCCGCCACCTCGTGGCGCGAGGCCGTCACCATCACGAGCGAGCTCTACGAGGATGCCCGCCAGATCCGCCTCGGCGCGCAGAAATTCATGACCGACGGGCGCCATACCGGCACCGGCGGCGGCAACCACGTGGTGCTGGGCGGCGCCACCCCGGCGGATTCGCCGTTCCTGCGCCGGCCGGACCTGCTGAAGAGCCTTGTGCTCTACTGGCAGCGCCACCCCTCGCTCTCCTACCTGTTCGCCGGGCTCTATATCGGCCCGACGAGCCAGGCCCCGCGCATGGACGAGGCCCGGCACGACGGGCTCTACGAACTCGAGATCGCCCTGGCGCAGGTGCCGAAACCCGACGAGCCCAACATCCCGCGCTGGCTCGTGGACCGGATCTTCCGCAACATCCTCGTGGACGTCACCGGCAACACCCACCGTTCCGAGATCTGCATCGACAAACTCTACTCGCCGGACGGCCCCACCGGCCGCCTCGGCCTCTTGGAGTTCCGCTCCTTCGAGATGCCGCCGGACCCGCGCATGAGCCTCGCCCAGCAATTGCTGTTGCGGGCCATCGTCGCCTGGGCCTGGCGCGAACCGCAGGAAGGCGGCTGTGTCCGTTGGGGCACGGGCCTGCACGATCGCTTCATGCTGCCCCACTTCCTCTGGACGGACTTCCTCGGCGTGCTGGAAGACCTCCGCCAAGCCGGCTACGACTTCGATCCGGCGGCGTTCCAGGCGCAGTACGAGTTCCGCTTCCCAGTCTTCGGAACGGTGGAGCAGGGCGGCGTCAAGCTGGAACTGCGGCAGGCATTGGAGCCCTGGCACGTGCTGGGCGAAGAGGGGGCGATCGGTGGAACGGTGCGGTACGTGGACAGCTCCGTGGAGCGTCTGCAGGTCAAGGTCGAGGGCTTCGTCCCCGGCCGCCACATCATCAGCTGCAACGGCCGGCGCCTTCCGATGACCGGCACCGGCACGGTGGGCGAAGCGGTGGCGGGCCTGCGCTTCAAGGCGTGGCAGCCGGCCTCCTCGATGCATCCGACGATCCCCGCGCATTCGCCCCTCACCATCGACATCCTCGATGCGTGGAGTGGACGCTCGATCGGCGGCTGCCGCTACCATGTCAGCCATCCCGGCGGCCGCAACTACGAGACCTTCCCGGTGAACACCTACGAGGCCGAGGGTCGGCGTCTCGCGCGCTTCCAGGCCCATGGCCACACGCCCGGCAAGGTCGAGATGCCGGTCGAGGAGATCAGCCGCGAGTTCCCGCTCACGCTCGACCTCAGGACACCTGCGCCCAGATGACGAATATGGCCGAGGCGCAAGCCGGAGGACGGGCGAAGCGTCTTGCGCGCTGGACCTCGGACTACCAGCCTCGGCCCGGTATCCCGGACGAGTTCGTGGGGGCGGGAGGCGCGCATCTCGGTGCCTGGCCCCGCCTGCTCGACCGGCTCGGGACCCTGAGCGGAACCGAGATCACCACCCGCTTCGCCTCGGCGGAGCGGCATATCCGCGATACCGGGATCTCCTACCGGATCTACGGCGACCAGCGCGAGCATGCCTGGCCACTGAGTTCCCTCCCTCTCGTGATCGAGAGCGCCGAATGGCGCGCCCTCAGCGCTGGCATCGTCCAGCGCGCTGAGCTGATGGAAACCATCATCTCCGACATCTACGGCCCTGGCCGGATGGTGTCGGAGGGCGTGCTGCCGGCGGCCCTCGTAGCCGGCAGCCCGGAATTTCTGCGACCGCTCTCAGGGGTGAAGCCGCCCGGCGGGCGCTGGCTCAAGCTCTACGCCGCCGATATCGGCCGGGGGCCGGACGGGCGCTGGCGTGTCCTCGCCGACAGGACGCAGGCTCCCTCCGGTCCCGGCTACGCGCTCGAGAACCGGATGGTGCTCACCCGCGCCTTCCCGGACCTCTATGCCGATCTCCATGTCGAGCGCCTCGCCCCGTTCTTCCAGGCGTTTCGCGACGGGCTGGTCATGGGCGCGCAGCGGAGCGACCCGCGTATCGGCCTTCTCACCTCCGGGCCGTTGAGCTCCACCTATGTCGAGCAGGCGGCGCTGGCGCGCTATCTCGGCCTGCTGCTGGTGGAGGGTGACGACCTCGTGATGCAGGACGGCGCGCTCCACGTGCGCACCGTCTCCGGGCTGAAACGCACCGACGTGCTGTGGCGGCGCATCGATTCCGACTATATCGACCCGCTCGAACTGAACCCGGCCTCGCGCCTCGGCATCTCCGGGGTGCTGGAGGCTCTGCGCAACGGCAGTCTCGTCGTCGGCAACATGCCGGGTTCCGGCATCCTCGAATCGGGTGCGCTCGGCGCCTACCTGCCGCGCATCGCCCGCTACTTCCTCGGCACCGATCTCCAGCTCGAAGGGCTGAAGAGCTGGTGGTGCGGCGATCCCGACGCGCTCGCGCATGTCCGCGACAACCTCGAACACCTCAACCTCCGCCCAGTGGCGACGCCGACCAAGGGGATGGGTCGCGACGCGATCCTCGGACCGCACGCGATCGTCGCCGAGCGCGAGCGCGTGGTGGCGGCCCTGCGCGACAGGCCCTTCGACTACATCGCCCAGGAACAGGCTCCGCTTTCGACCATGCCGGGCTGGGAGCGTCGAGAGGACGGGATGCGCCTCGTGCCCCGTCCCTTCGTCCTGCGGGTCTTCGCGGCGGCGACGCCGGACGGCTGGCGCGTGATGCCGGGCGGCTTCTGCCGCATCTCGGAGCGCCCCGACGTGAACCCGATCGAGATGCGGGCCGGGATCAAATCGGCGGATGTCTGGGTCCTCTCGGACCGTCCGGTCGAACCGGTCTCGCTGATGCATCCGGGCGCGCCCAGGGTCCGCCGCATCGCCGGGCACCTGCCGTCTCGCGCGGCCGACAACCTGTTCTGGTTCGGCCGCTACGTCGAGCGGGCGGAGGCGGTGATCCGCCTCGTCATCGCCCATCTCGGCAGCGTCGGGAACGCGGTGATCGCCGACATGGCGGGCGACGAGACGGCGCCGACGGCCCTGCGGATCCGCGCCCTGCTCGACGAATGGGGCGCCATCGAAGCGCCCGACCTGCCGACGGCCAAGCTCGCGCAGGAAGCCCTGAGCGGACGCCTTACCTACGGCTCGGCCCTCTCGCACAGCGTGTCGGCACGCCATAACGCGGCCTCCCTGCGCGAAAGGCTCTCCAGCGAGGCATGGCGCGTGCTCGCCGACCTGAAGGATCTCCTGGAACTCGACGAGGCGAAGGAACTGGCCGAAGCCGAGCTCCTCGGCCTGGCGGAGCGTGCCCTCAGCCACATCGCCGCCCTGGCCGGTCTCGCCCAGGAGAACATGAACCGGACCGCCGGCTGGCACTTCGTCGATCTCGGACGCCGGATCGAGCGGGCGATCAACACCTGCTCCTTCGCCGCCAGTTTCGCAGGGGACGAGGCGACGGCCGAGGATCTCGGGGTCATGCTGTCCCTGTGCGACTCGCACGTCTCGTTCGGCGCGCGCTACATGCAGGGCGTGGCGATCGACCCAGTACGCGACATGGTGCTCCTCGACCCGTTCAACCCGCGCTCCGTCGCGTTCCAGGTGGAAGCGATCTGCCGGCATCTCGCCGACCTGCCGGTGTTGCGCGTCGACGGCCTGCCGGAGACGCACCAGCGCCTCGCTCTCAAGCTGGCCGCCGAATTCACCACCGGCGAAGCCTCGGAACTCGACGGCGCCGCCCTGACGCGCCTGGAGAACGCCTTCGAGGGCCTCGCCGACGCGATCGTCACCCGCTACTTCCCCAACGGCCCGCACGCCATGCGTCCGGAGAAGCTCGTGGGGCTCGCGTGATCTATACGCTGCGCCACCTCACCACCTACCGCTACGGCAAGCCCGTCCGTTACGCCCGCTGCTCCCTGCGGCTTCAGCCGCGGGACGGGGAGGGGCAGAGTGTCCTGTCCAGTGAGTTGACCGTTTCGCCGGCTCCGCAAACCCGCACGGTGCGGCGCGACTATTTCGGCCTCGACGTGGTGACCTTCCTGATCGACACGCCGCATAACGAGTTGCGGGTCGAAGCTCTGTCGCGGGTCAAGGTGGAGCGTCCGCCGCTGCCGCCGCCCGAATCCGGCATGGCATGGGAATCGGTGCGCGACGCGGCGATTTCCGGTCGGTCGATGGCGCCCGACGCCCCCGTGCATTTCGTGTTCCCGAGCGTCAGGGTTCCCCTCGACCCGGACGTGACCGACTATGCGCGCGCGAGTTTCACACCCGGTCGCAGCGCATATGGCGGAGCCGTCGACCTGATGCGGCGCATGCGTGCCGACTTCAAATTCGACGCGAAGGCCACAACGGTTCACACGCCCCTCGCCAAGGCCTTCGCCCTCAAGGCGGGGGTGTGCCAGGATTTCGCGCATATCATGATCGCCGGCCTGCGCGGGCTCGGCCTGCCGGCGGCCTATGTCAGCGGCTACATCCGCACCATCCCGCCGGCCGGCCGGCCGCGCCTGCGCGGCGCCGATGCCAGCCATGCCTGGGTCTCGGTCTGGTGCGGGGATGGCTGGATCGGCCTCGATCCCACCAACAATATCGGCGCCTGCGACGACCACATCGTGGTGGCGCGGGGCCGCGACTACACCGACGTCTCGCCCATCGACGGCATCGTCTCCTCTTCCGGCCCGCAGAAGCTCAAGGTCGAGGTGGATGTGATCCCGGACGGCGAAGCGATGCCGGAATCGGCGGGCGAGCCGGAAACCGAAACGGCCTGATTTCGAGCGTCGTCCTACGCGATCCCCAGATGCGGCAGCGAAGCGAACGCCTCGACGGAGGCCTTCAAGGAACGCCGAGCGTTCATGGAGGCCTCGTCGGTCCCTCAGGATGAGGTCGCGAGACGGAATGGGTTCCGTCGATTCCTACGCCGGGGTCCGCTTCTCGACGATCGTCGTCTCGATGATCGTGTCCGGCTCGTAGAGCCAGCGCGCCATGGCCCCGGCCATCACGGCACCGAGCACCGGTGCCAGCCAGAACAGCCAGAGCTGGCCCATCGCCTCGGCCCCCGCGAACAGGGCCGGACCGGTGCTACGCGCAGGATTGACGGAGGTGTTGGTGATCGGGATCGAGATGAGGTGGATCAGCACCAGGGCAAAGCCGATGGGAATACCGGCAAATCCGGTGGCGGCGCCCTTCGATGTCGTCCCGATGATGATGAACAGGAAGAAGAAGGTCGCGAGAACCTCCACGAGGAAGCAGGAGAGCAATCCATACTTCCCTGGACTCAGGTCGCCGTAGCCGTTCGAGGCGAAGCCGTTAGGCATCCATCCGGCCTTGCCGGAGGCGATGAGGTAGAGCACGCCGGCACCGAACACGGCTCCGACGACCTGCGCCACGATGTAGGGAATCACGTGGTGGTCGGCGCAACGGCCGGCTGACCACAGGCCGACGGTGACGGCGGGATTGAAATGGCCGCCCGAAATGTGCCCGACGGCGTAGGCCATTGTCAGGACAGTCAGCCCGAAGGCGAAGGCCACCCCGAGAAATCCGATCCCTAATTCGGGATAGGCCGCTGAAACGACGGCTGCGCCGCAGCCGCCGAAAGTCAGCCAGAATGTTCCGAAAAATTCTGCTGTCGCTCGCCGGATCGTATCATTGGTCATGACCATCTCCGCTCAAATGCAGAGGGGCGACCATCCGGTATTCAAGACCGAAGAATCGGTTCTCTGCTCGATATTCACATGAATAGCGTAGTTTTCATCACAACTCTTGGCAATCGTCGAATCGGTGCTACCGAAACGATCTCAAGGTGCGGTCTCATCTACCGATACAGAAACCAGGAGCGGTCCCGCCCCTCTCCCGTCTTGGATGACCTCCCGGCTCGGAGCACGTCCGCGTGACTCATGGACTTGCCCTGTCGACCTCGCTATGGGCGGCGACGGTCGGCGGAATGACCGATCGGGAGGCTGGAACGTGGTCGAGACAAATGTGGTCGAGACAAATGTGGTCGACACCCATGCCGCCGCGCGAGAGGCGATTTTCGCCTTCATCGTTGGCCGCAACCCCGGCCTCGCGCCAGGGGCCATCACGGGCGAGACGTCCCTCGTCACCAGCGATGCCCTCGATTCCATCGGCGTGCTCGATCTGATGATGGAGCTCGGCGACCGGTTCGGCTTCGAGATCGAGGACGACGCGTTCGAACTCACGCATTTCGAAAGCATCGACGCGCTGGCCGCCTTCATCGACGCCAAGAGGGCTGAGGCGCAGCGTTAGGATATGTCGGCGCCCGCACTGCTGCACGACCTCCTCGACGGATCGGCATGTGCGCCCGAGCGGACCGCCCTCGTCGCCGGCACCGGACGGCTGAGCTATGGCGGGATGCGGGCCGGGGTGGATGACCTCACAGTACGTTTGAGGAGCCAGGGCGCGGAGCCCGGCGACCGCATCGCGATCCTGCTTCCGAAATCCTTTGCCGAATGCACGGCGATCTTCGCCATCAGCCGGATCGGGGCGGTGTTCGTGCCGATCCATCCGAGCCTGCGCCCGCGTCAGGTGGCGCATATCCTCGCCGATTGCGGCGCTCGGTTCCTCATCACCGACGCGACCTTGCTCTCGGCCCTCGATCTGCCCCCCTCGAACGTTCCACCCTCAACGGGGGAGGGAGGGGTTCCCGAATTCCCGATCATCGTCCGGCTGCAGCCGGAATCCGCGACATCGCCGCCGCCCGGCCTCGCCGCGATCCTCTACACGTCCGGCTCCACCGGTCTGCCGAAGGGCGTGATGCTCAGCCATGCCAATCTCCTGGCCGGCACCCGGATCGTGCGCACCTACTTGGCGATCACGGCGGACGATCGCATCCTCTCCGTCCTGCCATTCTCCTTCGATTACGGCCTCAACCAGCTGCTCACGAGCGTCGAGCAGGGCGCGTGCCTCGTCCTGCTGGAATTCCGCTTCGGAGACGAGGTGGTGGGTGCGCTGGAACGGCATCGGATCACGTTGCTCGCCGGCGTCCCCACCCTCTGGACCCTGCTGATCCGCGCGGCACCGAGACTGGGAAAGGCCGATCTTTCGAGCCTGCGGTTGATCACCAATTCCGGCGGAGCGGTGCCGCTGGAGACGGTTTCGAGGCTGCGCAAGGCGCTGCCACAGACCGGAATCGTACTCATGTACGGCCTCACCGAGGCTTTCCGCTCCACCTTCCTTCCACCGGAGGAATTGGAGATGCGCCCGGGCTCCATGGGCCGGGCCATCCCGGAGACCGAGATCTTCGCGGTGACGGCGGAGGGAGAGCGGAGCCGTGCCAATGAGCCGGGCATCCTGCACCATCGCGGGCCCACCGTGTCCCTCGGCTACTGGAACCGGCCCGAGGACACCGCCAGGGTGCTCGTGCCTGACCCGCGCTTTCCGGGGGACGGTACCCTCGTCTGCCGCTCGGGCGACCTCGTCGTGGAAGACGAGGACGGTTACTTTCGCTTCCTCGGCCGCGAGGATGCGATGATCAAGAGCGCCGGGTTCCGCGTCAGCCCCACCGAAGTCGAGGAGGCGCTGATGGAAACCGGAGCCTTCCGGGCCGTGGCAGTCATCGGCCTGCCGGATGCCGCGCTCGGTCAACGCATCCATGCGGTGGCGGTGCCGGCGGAGGGCGGTCCTGCCCGAGCCGAGGTGCTGCAGGACGTGCGGCGGAGCCTTCCCCCGCACATGGTCCCGCGTGCCGTCGAGAGCGTCCCGGCCCTACCGACGACGCCGAACGGTAAGGTCGATTACAAGCGCCTCGTGGCGGAACGGACGAGCTATGTCTGACACGGCCGGCGACAGCCTCGCGGATCGCCTCGTGGCGGCACATTTCCCCCGGTCTGACGGTGTGCTCCGGGTGGGCGGGCTCGACCTGCGCGACCTCGCCGAGGCTCACGGCACGCCACTCTTCGTCTACGACGCCGAGCTTCTGAGACGGGCCTATCGCGACCTTGCCGATGCGGTCTCGGGCTTCGCCGTGGTCGATTATTCGGTGAAGGCCAATCCGGCACCCGAGGTGATCCGGGTCTTCCGCGACGAGGGAGCGGGGGCCGAGATCGCCTCCGGCGCGGAATTCGCCGCGTCCTGGGCGGCCGGTGTCGAACCCCGACACATCCTGTTCGCCGGGCCGGGTAAGAGCGATTTCGACATCGAGGCCACCGTTGCCGGTGGGATCGGCGAGATCCATCTGGAGAACAGCGAGGAGATGCGGCGCGTGGCCGAGGCCGCCGGGCGCCACGGCGTCGTTCAGCGCGTGGCGATCCGGATCAATCCGGGGCCCGACGCGCAGGGGGGCGCCATGCGAATGGGCGGCAAACCCTCGCCCTTCGGCTTCGACGAGGAGGAACTGGATGCGATCGTCGATGCGGTGGAGGCCGAGCCGCGCCTGCACCTGTCCGGCATCCACCTCTTTGCCGGGACGCAAGGGCTCGTCGCCGCGACGCTCCTGTCGCAATGGGCCTATGGATTGTCGCTGGCGGCGCGGGTCGCGGACCGGATCGCGCGCCCGCTGGACACGATCGACCTCGGCGGCGGCCTCGGCATCCCCTATTTCTCCACCGACACGCAGCTCGACCTCGCCGCCATCCGGGACGGCATTCCAGCGCTGATCGCCCGTGTGAAGTCAGATCCTCGGCTCAGGGAGGCGCGGATCATGCTCGAACCCGGACGGTTCCTCGCCGGGCCGGCCGGGCTCTACGTGGCGCGAGTGCGAGCGGTGAAAGTCTCGCGGGGCAGCCGCTTCGTCATCACCGATGGGGGCATGCACCACCATCTCGCCGCCTCCGGCAATCTCGGACAGGTGGTCAAGCGCGATTATCCCGTCGCCGTCGTGGTGGACCGGGGCGGGCCACGCTCGCCCTGCGCCGTCGTCGGCCCGCTCTGCACGCCCCTAGACATGCTCGCCCGCGCCACACCGCTGCCGGACCTCGCGGCAGGAGACCTCATCGCCGTGCTGCAATCGGGGGCCTACGGCCTGACGGCGAGCCCCACGGGCTTTCTCAGCCACCCGCGCCCGGTGGAGCTCCTCGTGGATGGCGGCGCGGCACGGGAGATCGGCGGAGCACTGAGGACGGACTGACGCTCCCGTCCTCCGCACGGATGAAATCGCTTCAGACTGAGGGGGTTTGGCAAGAGAACGGAAACCCTCACAGCCTTAACGTCCCCTCGCGAAAGCTACGTGACGGTCGGAGGCTCGTCGCCAGGGCATCCGACTTCGGGGGCTGTGTGGGGCGCTCGTCGCCCCGATGACGTTCGAATGCGGTGCGGGAGGTACCCCGGTTGAAAGGCGGCGGCACGATCAGGCGGAAATCCACCAAGCTCGAATTCCTCGAGCACATCGCCGCCAGCACGCAGACGGGAAGGAGCGATCTCCCCACGGTCATGACGAGCGACGAATACGCCCGCGACCACGTGCTGATGATCTGCGAATCCCTGCAACTCGGCCTGACCCGCCTGTATCGCGACCGGGATGGATACGGCTACGAGGTGCGCATCACCCGCGCCGGCCGGCTCCTGGCAAAGGGCGACATCGAAGCGGCAGCGGCCGTCCTCGATTCCAACACCAGCGTCATGCGCCTCGCCGGCGAACCACCTGAGGGCGCGCTCGGCACCCTGCTGGCGCCAGGCAGCAAAGGGATCTCGCTGTTCGGGATCGCGGCCCGGCAATACGCGCCCGAAATGATACGCGGCGTCGCAACCGGGCATCTTTCCGTCTCGGACGGCATCATCCAGGCATCCAAGGAGTCCGCGACCGGACCCAGCTGGGGCGGGTGGCGCGAGATCGGCGGGAGCGCCCGGCCTTTGCGCGAAGGGGAAACGACCTCGGTCCTGCCGTCGAGCCGCTCGACGCGCCATGTCTTCGCGCGAAAACCGTAGCGTTCCGTTCGACCACGGGGCGAAGGCCGGCACCTCTCCGTGACATGCCAGCCCTTTAAGCTTCGCCCCCTTCAGGCCTTGCGCTCCGTGAAGTCGCGAAAAGCCTCCAGCGTCTCGGCGCTCACGTGATGCTCGATTCCTTCGGCATCGCGCCGCGCGGTCTCGGCGCTGACGCCGAGGGCACAGAGAAAATGCTCGACGATCCGATGGCGCTCGCGGCTCTGGACCGCGAGCATGCGTCCGCTCTCGGTGAGGAACACGCCGCGATAGGGGCGCTGCTGGACGAGGCCGTCCTCGGCCAGGCGTTTCAGCATCTTGGCGACGGTGGGCTGGGCGACGCCGAGGCGTGCGGCGATATCGACCTGCCGCGCCTCGCCGCCATCACCGATGAGATCGGCGATCAACTCCACGTAATCTTCGACGAGTTCGAGGCGGCGCGCCTCGCGTGCCTGCCGGAAGCTCTCCACATGGACGTCCGGATCGACCAGAGGGGCGTCGGGCATGGATCGCGACGAATCCTGCATGATGCCGGGCACCCCTTGCTTCATCGGTGTCACGGACACGGACCATTCCGTTCCCGAGCCGTGTTTAGCCAAGGCCGGCCCCCGAGGGGAGCCCTAAACCGGGCCGTGACGCCCCTGCGCGCAGATGAGCGACGAATTCCCGGGCGAAAACCGGTAGCGCTTCGAGGGATCGCAGGCAGATGGTGAGGTCGCGCGCCGCCCATGGGTCGAGGAGCGGCACGATATCGAGGCCCATCGAGCGCGCGGCGCGCCGGGCGGTGGTTTCGGGGACGATCCCGAGCCCGACGCCGCATTCCACCAGCCGGCACACCGCATCGAAGCCGCGCAGCTGGACCCGCAGCCGCATGAGCGGCCGCCCGGTGCGCATGGCCTTGTCGGCGAGGAAGCGGGTGATGGCGCTCGCCCGATCGAGGCCGACAAGGTCGTAATCCAGCACATCGGCGAACAGCACGCCGTCCCGCTCCCCCAGCGGATGACCGGAAGGCAGCACCGCCACGAACCTGTCCTGGCGGAACGGGTGGGTCTCCAGGGTGCCGGTATCCACCGTGCCGGAGACGATGCCGAGATCGGCGGCTCCCTCCGCCACGAGACCGACGATCTCGTCCGACGTCCGCTCGACGATATCGACGCTCACGCCGGTATGGAGAGCGAGGTAGGCGCTCAGGGCCTCCGGCAGGAATTCGGTCAGCGCGTGGGTGTTCGACAGGACCTTGATCTGGCCGATCGCTCCGCCGGCATAGGCGGCGAGATCGCCCTGCATCCGGTCGACCCCCTCCAAAAGGCCGCGCGCATGAGCGAGCAGCGCGCGGCCCGCCGGGGTGAGAAGCACGCCCTGGCGGCTCCGGCTGAGGAGTGCCGCCCCGAGGGAAACCTCCATCGCCCGTATCCGGCTCGACGCGGCGGCGAGCGCCAGGTTCGCCCGGGCCGCCCCATGCGTGATCGACCCCGCCTCGGCCACGTGGCGAAACAGGCCGAGATCGACGAGGTCGAAACGCATCATCGGGCAAACCCGGCGAAAGGAAGCCACATTGGAAACGCATCCTTAACCCTGTGACGCGATGCTCGAAACATGGTGGTCCGTCGTCGCGTCCGTTCCGTTCTCATGCCGCTCGGCCTCTACGCCGTGTCCGCGCTCGTGGTCGGATATTTCGTTCATCAGGCCGAGAGCGGCAATCGCGGCTTGGAGGCCAAGCGCGCGCTCAAGATCCAGGCCTATGGGTTGAAGCAGGAGCTCACGGCCGCCAAGGCGGACCGGGCGATCTGGGAACACCGGGTGGCCCTCCTGCGCAGCGACCAGATCGACCGCGATCTCCTCGAGGAACGTGCCCGCATCGTGCTGGGGCGCGTCCACGCGAACGATGTCGTCATCATCAACCCATGATCGTGTTTGTCCCGTCGCATTCCGCCTGACAACTCCGACGATCTGTCGACTGGACGGCCTCGCTTTCCGGAAAACCCTGTCCTAGAAACGGTTCAGAATAGCCGTTCACGGGAGGAAAGCCGATGGATGCCGCCAACGAAGCGGGGCAGGCGAAAGCCGATTCGGCCAAAGGTTCGGCTCAGTTGGGTACGGGGGCCAGCAACGCTCCGGAGCACGCCCCCGCGCCGAACACACCACAATTCACGCGGGAAGAAGACCTCCACGCCTATCACGAAATGCTGCTGATCCGGCGCTTCGAGGAAAAGGCGGGCCAGCTCTACGGCATGGGCCTGATCGGTGGGTTCTGCCACCTGTATATCGGCCAGGAAGCCGTCGTGATCGGCATGCAGATGGCCTCGGTCGAAGGCGACCAGACCATCACCGGATACCGCGACCACGGCCACATGCTCGCCTGCGGCATGGACCCGAAGGGCGTGATGGCCGAGCTGACCGGCCGCCGCGGCGGGTATTCCCGGGGCAAGGGCGGCTCGATGCACATGTTCTCCAAGGAGAAGCAGTTCTTCGGCGGCCACGGCATCGTCGGCGCCCAGGTCTCCCTCGGAACCGGCCTCGGTTTCGCCGACGCCTACAGGAAGAACGGCAAAGTCAGCCTGACCTATATGGGCGACGGCGCCGCCAACCAGGGCCAGGTCTACGAGAGCTTCAACATGGCCCAGCTCTGGAAGCTGCCCGTGGTCTACGTGATCGAGAACAACCGCTATGCCATGGGCACGTCGGTGGCACGCGCCTCGGCGCAGACCGATTTCTCCAGGCGCGGCATCTCCTTCGGCATCCCCGGCGAGCAGGTCGACGGCATGGACGTCCGCACCGTCCGTGAGGCGGCGAGCCGGGCGGTGGAGCATGCCCGCTCCGGCCAGGGACCCTACATCCTCGAGATGCAGACCTACCGCTATCGCGGCCACTCGATGTCCGATCCGGCGAAGTACCGGACCAAGGACGAAGTCTCCAAGATGCGCGACGAGCACGACCCGATCGAGATGGTGCGCAAGCGCCTGATCGAGATGCACGGGGTGCCGGAAGCGGACCTCAAGGCCACGGACGCCAAGGTCCGCGAGACCGTCAACGACGCGGCCGAGTTCGCCACGCACGATCCCGAGCCGGATCCGTCCGAGCTCTGGACCGACATCCTGCTGGAAGCCCGCGCCTAAGACAGGCCTCGCGACGCTCCCCGAGCCGGGGCATCCCCCTGCCATGACGGCACGGGGGAGAGCCGCAGCGAGGGACAGAGAAGCCGCTGCTTCCTCTCCAGAAGGCCGCCCGCCAACCTACGGATAAAAAACCTCATGGCGACCGACATCCTGATGCCCGCGCTGTCTCCGACGATGGAGGAAGGCAAGCTCGCCAAGTGGCTGAAGAAGGAGGGCGACGCGGTCAAATCCGGCGATGTCCTCGCCGAGATCGAGACCGACAAGGCGACGATGGAAGTCGAGGCCATCGACGAAGGCGTCCTCGCCAAGATCCTCATCGAGGAAGGCACCGAGGGCGTGAAGGTGAACACGCCGATCGCCATCATCGCCGGTGAAGGCGAGGACGTGGCCGCGGCGGCGGCGGGCGGCGGTTCGAAGCCGGAGGCTTCGACCCCGGCACAATCGGCCCCGACGCCGACCATGCAGGCCGAAGGCCAGGCCTCTGCACCGGCCGCCACGGCGAAATCGGGCGACGACAAGCCGAACGCTCCCGCCGCCCCGGCCGTCATCACCAACAAGGCCCCCGCGCCGGTGATGGAGGAATTCCCGGCCGGCACCGAAATGGTCACCATGACCGTGCGCGAGTCGCTCCGCGACGCCATGGCCGAGGAGATGCGCCGCGAGGATTCGGTCTTCGTGATGGGCGAGGAAGTCGCCGAGTACCAAGGCGCCTACAAGGTGACCCAGGGCCTGCTGCAGGAATTCGGCGCCCGCCGCGTGGTCGACACGCCGATCACCGAGCACGGCTTCGCCGGCATCGCGGCCGGTGCCGCCTTCACCGGCCTGCGGCCCATCGTCGAGTTCATGACCTTTAACTTCGCCATGCAGGCGATCGACCACATCATCAACTCGGCGGCCAAGACCCTCTACATGTCCGGCGGCCAGCTCGGCTGTCCCATCGTGTTCCGTGGCCCCAACGGTGCCGCCGCCCGCGTCGGCGCCCAGCACAGCCACGATTACTCCGCCTGGTACTCCAACGTGCCCGGCCTTAAGGTGATCGCGCCCTATACGGCCTCCGACGCCAAGGGCCTGCTCAAGGCCGCGATCCGCGACCCGAACCCGGTGATCTTCCTCGAGAACGAAATCCTCTACGGCCAGAGCTTCCCGGTGCCGAAGCTCGACGATTTCGTGCTCCCCATCGGCAAGGCGCGTATCCATCGCACCGGCAAGGACGTGACCATCGTCTCCTTCTCCATCGGCATGACCTACGCGCTGAAGGCGGCGCAGGCTTTGGCCGAGGAGGGCATCGACGCGGAGGTCATCGACCTGCGCACGCTCCGCCCGATGGATACCGACACGATCGTGGAATCGGTGAAGAAGACCGGCCGCTGCGTAACGGTGGAGGAGGGCTTCCCGCAATCGGGCATCGGCGCGGAGATCATCGCCCGCCTCATGGCCGACGCCTTCGACTTCCTCGACGCCCCGGTCCTGCGGGTCACCGGCAAGGATGTCCCGATGCCCTACGCCGCCAACCTTGAGAAACTCGCCTTGCCCAACGTCGCCGAAGTGATCCAGGCGGTGAAGGCGGTCTGCTATCGGTGAGCCGATGCCGCCCACGGACCGACCATCGTCCTAGCCAGGGCCTCATCCTGAGGTGCCCGCATCCGCGGGCCTCGAAGGAGGGCTCCAGTATTAGCAGTTCGAACTGGAGGGCTCCTTCGAGGCCTCCGCTCCGCTCCGGCGCCTCAGGATGAGGTCTCAGGTCGGAGTACGGGCTCGGAGGAGTTGAGCACCATGACCGACAAGTTCCAGGAACTCTCCGCTCCCCCCGACGCCCTGAACAATGGCGGCATCGAGGTGGTGCGTGCCAGCGTGGTGGACGGCGCGGTGAGCGTGGCTCTGCGCCGATCCTTCGACGATCCCTATACCTGGGGCCGTCTTCTCATCGACCTCGCCCGTCAGGCCGCCCGGGTCTACGCGCTGGAGACCGAGATGTCGGAGGAAGAGGCGTTCGAGCGCATCCGCGCCGGCCTCGATTCCGAGAGCTTCGACCCCGACTTGCCGCCCGGCGGCACACTCAACTGACCGCCCCGCCACGCCCATCCGCTGACGATCAGGATTCATAACGATGCCCATCAACGTCCTGATGCCCGCCCTGTCGCCGACGATGGAGAAGGGCAACCTCGCCAAGTGGCTCAAGAAGGAAGGCGACGCGGTCAAATCCGGCGACGTCCTCGCCGAGATCGAGACCGACAAGGCCACGATGGAAGTCGAGGCCATCGACGAGGGCATCCTCGCCAAGATCATCGTGGCCGAGGGCACCGCCGACGTGCCAGTGAACGATCTCATCGCCATCATCGCCTCCGAGGGCGAGGACCCGAAGACCGTCGGTGCTTCGGGCGATGGCGGCGCAAAAGCGGAGGCTCCCGAGGCAGACGCTCCGAAGAGCGACACGCCCGCACTGAACACCACTCCTGGGGACGGCCACAAATCCTACGCGCGGGTCGACGCGGCGCCCGATGGCGCCAAGCCGGATGCCACCCCCCAAGCAGGGCAGGGCGGACGCATCGTCGCCTCGCCGCTGGCGCGCCGCATCGCCAAGCTCGAAGGCATTGACCTCTCCGCCGTCTCGGGCTCCGGCCCACATGGCCGCGTGATCGAGCGCGACGTCCGCGCCGCCATCGCCAGCGGCTCGGCCAAGGCCGGCGCACCGAAGGCCGGCGCACCGAAGGCAGCCGCCCCCGCCGCTGCCCCTGCGGCCGCTCCGGCTCCCGCCGCGCCAGCGCCCGCACCAAAGGCCGCCGCACAGGGGCTGACCATCGATCAGGTGCGCGGCTTCTACCAGAAGGGCACGTTCGAGGAGGTTCCCCTCGACGGCATGCGGAAGACCATCGCCAAGCGCCTCACCGAGGCGATGCAGGTGGCCCCCCACTTCTACCTCACGGTGGATTGCGAGCTCGACGCGCTGATGGCCCTGCGCGAACAGCTCAACAAGAGCGCCGGCACCACCAAGGACGGCAAGCCGCTGTTCAAGCTCTCGGTGAACGACTTCGTCATCAAGGCGATGGGCTTGGCGCTGATGCGCGTGCCGGCCGCCAACGCGGTCTGGGCCGAGGACCGGATCCTACGCTTCAACAATGCCGAGGTCGGCGTCGCCGTCGCCATCGACGGCGGGTTGTTCACCCCGGTGATCCGCAAGGCCGACCAGAAGACGCTTTCCACCATCTCGAACGAGATGAAGGACTTTGCCGGCCGGGCGCGGGCCAAGAAGCTGAAGCCGGAAGAGTACCAGGGCGGCGTCACCTCGGTGTCGAACCTCGGCATGTTCGGCATCAAGCACTTCACGGCGGTGATCAACCCGCCGCAATCCTCGATCCTGGCGGTGGGTGCGGGCGAGAAGCGCGTCGTGGTGAAGGACGGCGCCCCGGCGGTGGTCCAGGTGATGACCGCCACGTTGTCCTGCGACCACCGTGTGCTCGACGGGGCTCTCGGCGCCGAGTTGATCTCGGCCTTCAAGAGCCTGATCGAGAACCCGATGGGGATGCTGGTCTAGTCTTTCGGACCAGACTGAACGAGCCCTCCTCCCCCTTGTGGGGAGGAGTTGGAGGTGGGGGTGACTGGGTGACCCACTGCGAAGTCCGGCGGAGCCACCCCCACCCTCGATCCCTCCCCACAAGGGGGAGGGAGGTGCGCGAGCTTGGTGGGGTTCACGGGAGGCGACAGCCGATGCCATGGAAGGAACCGCCTCGGCACTCTGTCTCTCCACGCGCCGCACTGAATGCGAAGACCCTGCGCCGAACATCGACAGAGGCGGAGAGGCGATTGTGGCGGCACCTGAGGCATTGCCTGCCGATCGAAGGCTCGCATTTCCGTCGTCAGGTTGCCCTCGGTCCTTACGTCGCTGATTTCTGTTGTCTGTCCGCGCGCATGATCGTCGAAGTCGAAGGCGGGCAGCATAGCCACGACCACATGGCCGCTTACGATGAAACCCGCACGCTCGCTCTCGAAGAGAGAGGTTTCCGCGTTCTCAGATTCACCAATGCAGACGTCATGCTGCGGATCGACATCGTCCTCGAGACGATATTCGCCGCACTCTCCGACCCGTCGTTACATGTCCTGCCCGAGACAGGATTGGCAACGCCGAGGGGTCAATCGGCACCCTACCCGTTCCATCCGGCACCACCCCCACCTCCTACCTCCTCCCCGCAAGGGGGAGGAGAGACCGCGGAGCCCTGAATGTCCAACACCTACGACATCCTCGTCATCGGCGCAGGCCCCGGGGGCTACGTCGCGGCCATCCGGGCGGCACAGCTCGGGTTCAAGACCGCGGTGGTGGACCGAGAGCATCTCGGCGGCATCTGCCTGAACTGGGGCTGCATCCCCACGAAGGCGCTGCTGCGCTCGGCCGAGATCTACCATTACATGCAGCACGCTTCCGATTACGGGTTGTCGGCGGAGAAAGTCGGGTTCGACACGGCCGCCATCGTCAAGCGCTCGCGCGGCGTCTCGACCCGGCTCAACGGCGGCGTCGGCATGCTGCTCAAGAAGAACAAGGTCGATGTGATCTGGGGCGAGGCCACCATCGAGGCCGCGGCCAAGGGCAACGAGCCCGGCAAGGTCACGGTGAAGGAAACGAGCCGCGCCCCCGCGCCGAAGGGTGCGCTCGCCGCCGGCTCCTATTCGGCCAAGCACATCATCGTCGCCACGGGCGCCCGCCCCCGCGCGATCCCCGGCATCGAGCCGGACAAGAAGCAGATCTGGACCTATTACGAGGCCATGGTGCCGGAGACGATGCCCAAGAGCCTGCTCGTCATGGGCTCGGGCGCCATCGGCATCGAGTTCGCCTCGTTCTACCGCACTATGGGCGCCGAGGTGACGGTGATCGAACTGCTGCCGCAGATCCTGCCGGTGGAGGATGCCGAGATCGCCGGCCTCGCCCGCAAGCGCTTCGAGAAGCAGGGCATCAAGATCCTCACCGGCGCCAAGGTGACGAAGGTGGAGAAGGCGGCCGATTCCGTCACCGCCACCGTCGAGACGACGGACGGCAAGAGCCAGCAATTGACGGCGGAGAAGCTGATCTCGGCGGTGGGCGTCGTCGGCAACATCGAGAATCTCGGTCTCGAGAAGCTTGGAATCGGCATCGAGCGCGGCATCGTCGTCACCGATGGGCTCGGCAACACCAACGTGCCGGGCATCTACGCCATCGGCGACGTCGCCGGACCGCCGATGCTCGCCCACAAGGCCGAGCACGAAGGCGTGCTCTGCGTCGAGACGATCAAGGGCCTGCACACCCACGCCATGGACAAGGCCAAGATCCCCGGCTGCACCTATTGCCAGCCACAGATCGCCAGCGTCGGCCTCACCGAGGCCAAGGCGAAGGAGCTGGGATTCTCCGTGAAGGTCGGCCGCTTCCCCTTCGCCGGCAACGGCAAGGCCATCGCGCTCGGCGAGCCGGACGGGCTGGTGAAGACGGTGTTCGACACCAAGACCGGCCAGCTGCTCGGCGCCCACATGGTGGGGGCGGAAGTCACAGAACTGATCCAGGGTTATGTCGTCGCCATGAACCTGGAGACGACGGAGGAAGACCTGATGCACACGGTCTTCCCGCACCCGACCCTGAGCGAAATGATGCACGAGAGCGTGCTCGATGCCTACGGCAAGGTGATCCACAGCTGAGCCCGGCACATCATCGTGCCGATGTCCACAGGCTTATAACCACCCGGGTAAGGATCCGTTAACCGTCACGGCGTGTTCTGTCTTCGTTCTCAATGCGAGTCGGAGACGGGCCATGCCGAAGACGCTGACCAGGATCAGGAACGAGAGTGAGGCGGAGCCGGGCCTGCACTGTCCGGTGGAGGATATCGCCCAAGCCTATCTGACGAGCACGGCGGGGGATGCGGAGATCGCGCTCCGCTGCGCCATCACCGACGCGCTGTCCGACCTGATGCAGGCCGAGCGTCGGGCCCGCGAGACCAGCCGGTTGATTTCGCGGGGTTATGTCCGCTCCGCCCTCAGGGGCTGAAGCGCGCGTTAAGCAGAACGCATCGCTTGAAGCGCGCCCCCGCCGGTGCATGTACCCTGGCATCACACCGAGGACGATCATGCGCCGCCGTCTCGCCACCCTCCTGTCCGCCCTTGCCCTCGTGGCGCTGACGCATCCCGCCTCGGCCGAGCTGCGCGTGACCATCGACAAGGAGGCGCAGCGCATGAGTGTCGCGGTGGACGGCGAGACCCGGCATGTCTGGCCGGTCTCAACGGGGCTCGCCCGCTACGACACGCCGAACGGCGCATATCGGCCGTTCCGGATGGAGAAGACGCACTTCTCTCGCGAATGGGACAACGCGCCGATGCCGCACGCGATCTTCTTCACGCCCGCCGGCCACGCGATCCACGCCACCCATCAGACCCGCCATCTCGGCCGCCCGGCCTCGCATGGCTGTGTCCGGCTCTCGCCGCGCAACGCCGCGACTTTGTTCGCGCTGGTGAGGCAGCAGGGGATGGGCGGGACGCGTGTCACCGTCGAGGGCAGCATTCATGCGCCCGTCGCCAACCTCCGTCGGTCCGAAGCGCAGCGTGTGGCTCGCTCCTCGGAGCGCGCACGTCGCGTCGTGTCTCAAAGCGCGCGAGACCGGGCGTGGGAGCAGGAAAACTACTACGACGCACCGGTCGCACGTGTGTCTCGCAATCCGCTTGACGAACGTAGTGGGTACGGAACGGTCGTTGTCTACGATGACGGATACTAGGGAGGGAGACCCCCTCCCTCCCGGTCGTCAGAGACCCGGTTCGGTTTCACTGCGTCTGCGACGCACCGGTCACCCGCCAGATCACCTTCCCCACATCGTCCGACACGAGCAACGCCCCGGTCTTGTCGAGGATCACGCCCACCGGACGCCCCTGCGCCTTCTCGTCGGCATCGAGGAAGCCTGTGAGCGCCTCGACGGGTTGGCCGGTGGGCTTACCGGCGTTGAAGGGCACATAGATCACCTTGTAGCCGCTCTTCGGGCGGCGGTTCCATGAGCCGTGCTGGGCCACGAAGAGGCCGCTCTTCCACGCCTCCGGCAGGGTCGATCCGTTGGAGAAGGCGATGCCCAGAGACGCGGTGTGGGTGCCCACCGCGTAGTCCGGCGCGATGGCCTTGGCGACGAGGTCGGGCTTCTGCGGCGAGACCCGCTCGTCCACATGCTTGCCCCAGTAGCTGTAGGGCCAGCCATAGAAGCCCCCCTCCTTCACCGAGGTGACGTAGTCGGGCACGAGGTCGCTGCCGATCTCGTCACGCTCGTTCACCGCCGTCCAGAGCGCGCCGGTGGTGGGCTCGAAGGCGAGGCCGTTGGGGTTGCGCAGGCCGGTGGCGAACTCGCGCATCTGCTTCGTGGCGATCGTGTATTCCCAGATCGCGGCGCGGCC
The DNA here is from genome assembly GCF_017355285.1 of Methylobacterium sp. SD274. Lineage (NCBI taxonomy): Bacteria > Pseudomonadati > Pseudomonadota > Alphaproteobacteria > Hyphomicrobiales > Methylobacteriaceae > Methylobacterium > Methylobacterium sp. SD274. The sequence continues at coordinate 147,545 of NZ_JADIJP010000006.1, forward strand.
CACCTCCTTGTCGAGACCGTTCTCTCCGACATTGCTGTTCGAGCCCACGGTGACGAAGAGCTTGGTACCATCCGGGCTCGCGATGACGTTCTTCGTCCAATGGTGGTTGATGCCGGACGGTAGCTCGACCACCGTCTCGGGCTTCGCGGTGATCTCGGTCTGGGCCTGCGCATAGGGCACCTTCACCAGGGCATCGGCATTGGCGACGTAGAGATCGCCGCCCACCAAGGCCATGCCGAAGGGCGAGTGCAGGCCGGTGAGGAACATGTGGCGCTCCTCGGCGACCCCGTCGCCATCCTTGTCGCGCAGGAGCACGATCCGGTCCGGGCTCGGCACGCCGGCGCCGGCCATGCTCTTCACCTTGTCGGCGACCCAGTCGGCGATGCCGGTGGAGGGGTCGTCGGTCTTGGGCTTGTTCGCCTCCGCCACCAGCACATCGCCGTTGGGCAGGAGATACATCCAGCGTGGATGGTCGAACCCGGCCGCATAGGCCGCGACCTGAAGCCCCGCGGCCGGCTTCGGCTTGGCGCCGTTCTCCCAGCGGGCGACGCGGGCGATGTTCACGGTCGGCATCAAGGTCGGGTTGGGAGCGGGGAGGGTGGGGTTGGTCCCTTCCCCGGCCGAGGCTTCGAGACTGGCCTTCTCGGGGTAGACGACGAAGCGGAGGAATGCCGCTCCGCCAAGAAGCACTACGCCCAAGGCCGCAAGGCCGAGCTTCGATCGATTCCGCATGGTGGTGACCCTGTATCCGCGCCCGAGCCGGACGCCCTTCGCTCAGATTACATGGGCGAGGTGAGATTTGGCTACGGCAAGGAAGGGATCAGCCTGGGGCGGATCCCCGTCGCGCCACGGTCCGGTTCGTGACGCCATCGGGCTGGGACGGCCTCGGACGAGCGGTCTGCTCGCCCCGCACGGGCGCCCCGGCAAATCCGCCGAAATCCTCGCGGAACTGGTCGACGATCTCGCCGGAGGTCTCGATGCAGCGGCCGATGTATTCCGAGAGCGCGGGGGGAGGCGCGAAGCCCTCCGCCAGGAGGCGGGTATTGTCGAAGGTCACGTCGAGTTCGCAGAACCGGTAATAGGCCTGCAGCGCCCGGAACATCGCCACCTTGATGGCCTCGTCCATGCCGAAGACCTCGGTGAAGCGCCTGTGAAGGGTCGCTCGGTCGCGAGCGGAGAATTCCTCGTAGTGGCGCGGCCCCTCGGCCGGGTCGACGCGATCGAGGGTGCGGCCGAGTTCGCTCCAGCGGGTGCGGCTCAGCTTGCCGGCGGAGAGGTGGTAGGTGCCGTGGGCGAGGGCGGGCCTCGCGAGCATCTCCACCAGGGTGTCGGCCACCCAGTCGGTGGGGACGATGTCGACGGTCCCGTCGCGGGAACCGGCGACGAGCCGAAGCCGGTCGCAGGCGCGGATCACCCAGAGGATGCTCGAACCCGGCCGGGCGCCCAGCGTCGAATGGCCGAGCACGATGGAGGGGCGCGCCACGACCAGGGGCAGGTCCGCGAAACCGGCCGCGAGCGACGTCTCGGCGGCGGCTTTGGACGCACTGTAATGCACGAGATGCGCGGCGTCGGGGTCGGGGTAGCGGGTCTCGTCCACCATGGTGGGCGGCTTGCCGCCGCAGATCATCGCCGTGCTCACATGCAGGAAACGGTCGAGCCGCGGCATCCGCGCCGCGCGCCGGGCCAGAGCCAGGGTGCCGTCATGGTTGGTCCTGTGCACCTTCTCCTGCGCCCACCACGAGGTGTCGGCGGCCAGATGCAGAACCTGCGTGATAGAATCGAGACGCGGATCGGCGATCTGGTCGGCCTTGGTGAAATCGCCCGCCACGATCTCGACGCGCTGCGCCATCCGCTGGGCGTTCAGGGCACTCGTGAAGCGGCCGAGACGCGCCGCGATGCGCTGACGCCCGGCCTCCTCGTCGGAAGCGCGCACCAGGCAGACCCATTCGGCATCGGTTTTCGCCACCAGGGCGCGGTGCAGGACAGCACCGCCGATGAGCCCTGTCGCACCTGTCAGAAGAATTCGACTCACAGCATTCGCTCCAAGGACTGCACATCCGGGCGGACGTTTCGGCAGCCCAAAGATAGTTAAGGGATCGTTAACAAGATGCTGACAAGTGTGTGGAAATTAATACGTAAAATTTTCCCTGACTATGCCGGGTTCAGTCGAATCATGGTTAAGAAATATCGTTAATTTTGTGTTCTATCTTGCACCATGAGGCTGACTACGCTCCGGACCGAGGTGCATCCACCCGATTGACCGAGCCTAAACCTGTCATTGCATGACCTGCGTCCATCCACGCGAAGATCGCAGCACGGGAAAACTCGATATCAGGTCCGCCAGGGCAACTTGCGCCACGCAGCGGGGCATCACAGGTAGGATGCGACGCGGGGCGTCCCCCCGTTCATCGCGAGGAGCAACGACTATGGATGGCGAAGTCTACGGTGCGCTGGGGCAGCCCGGCATGGGATTGTTCATGGCCATCCTCATCGGCGCCCTGGCGGGCTGGCTCGCGGAACAGTTCACCGCCGCGAATATGGGCCTGTTCGCCAACATCGCGATGGGCATCCTCGGCGGCCTGCTGGGGAACTACCTCGCCGCCAAGCTCCACATCCCGATCTACGGCTTCTGGCGCAACCTCATCTCGGCGACCGTGGGCGCGGTCATCATCATCACCATCTACCGGGCGATCCGCGGGCGCGGCATGAGCTACTGACAGGTTCGGCGGATCGTTTCCCGATCGTTTGCGATGCGGTGGCCGAGCCATTACGTTCCGGCCTGAGCACCGGCGCGTTGCCGGCGCAGCTTGCCCGGTATGCCATGGCCGTCGTCCTCGATCTCCTGCGAAACGACCAGCGCCCCCGGCATCCGGAAAAGGCGCATCGTCCGGACAACCCGATCCAGCGCAAGCCCGACTGGATCCGGGTGAAGGCACCCGGATCGCCCGGCTGGAACGCCACCCGCGCCATCGTGAAGGAGCACGGCCTCGTCACGGTCTGCGAGGAGGCGGGCTGCCCCAATATCGGCGAGTGCTGGGAGAAGAAGCACGCCACCTTCATGATCATGGGCGACACCTGCACGCGGGCCTGCGCCTTCTGCAACGTGCGCACCGGCCTGCCGAACGCCCTCGACGACGACGAGCCCGCCAAGATCGCCGATTCGGTGGCCAAGCTCGGCCTGCATCACGTGGTCATCACGTCGGTGGATCGCGACGACCTCGCCGATGGCGGGGCGATGCATTTCTTCCGCACCATCCGGGCCATTCGCGAGCGTAGCCCCAACACCACGATCGAGGTGCTCACCCCCGATTTCCTTCGCAAGGATGGGGCGCTGGAGCTCGTCGTGGAGGCGCGGCCCGACGTGTTCAACCACAACATGGAGACGGTGCCGGGCAATTACCTCACCGTCCGCCCCGGCGCGCGCTACTTCCATTCGGTCCGCCTGCTGCAGCGGGTGAAGGAGCTCGACCCGACCATCTTCACCAAGTCCGGCATCATGGTCGGCCTCGGCGAGGAGCGGAACGAGATCGTCCAGCTCATGGACGACCTGCGTTCGGCGGATGTGGACTTCCTCACCATCGGCCAGTACCTGCAGCCGACGAAGAAGCACCACGAGGTGAGGCGCTTCGTCCCGCCGGAAGAATTCAAGACCCTTGAAACCACGGCCTATTCCAAGGGTTTCCTCCTCGTCTCGGCGACGCCCCTGACCCGCTCCTCGCACCATGCGGGCGAGGATTTTTCTCGATTGAAGGCCGCCCGGCTCGCTCGGCTCGCGCCTGCCAACGCCTGAGGGCCGATGCCTTCCTTCCGGATCAACCGCGCGGTGCGCCACTCGCCGCAGCAGATGTACGACCTCGTGGCCGACGTGGAACGCTATCCGGAATTCCTGCCGCTCTGTGAATCCCTGCGCGTCCTGCGCCGCCAACCCGGCGCAGACGGGACGGAAATTCTCGTTGCCGAGATGGGTGTCGGCTACAAGGCGATCCGCGAGCGCTTCACCACCCGCGTCACCCTCGATCCGCAGAACCTCAGGATCGTCGCCGAATATATCGATGGGCCGTTCCGACACCTCGAGAACCGCTGGGGTTTCAAGGAGAAATCTCCCGCCGGCTGCGACGTCGACTTCTTCATCAACTACGAGTTCAAGAGCCGCACCCTCGGCCTGCTCATGGGCACGATGTTCGACCGCGCCTTCCGCAAGTTCACCGATGCGTTCGAGGGCAGGGCGGATCGGGTGTACGGCGCTGCCTGACGCGCCGGTGCCCGTTCTCTGACGGGCTACTGGATCCACACATCTGCTCGACGGCCGTTTCTCTACCTATGAGGGGTCGACATGAGGCGCGACCGTCTCCCTCTCGTGGAAGGAGAGGGAGCCCGCGCGTCCCGCGAGATGTGTGGCACCGTCGCTTAACGGGATAGGCGGACGGATGCCGCGCGGGGCCCTAGATACCGGGGCGCAGCGCCACCGGAGAACACCCCGTGAGACCGATCCCGATTCTCGCCCTCGCCCTCGCCTTGAATGCCGGCCTCTCCGGTTTCGCCGTGGCGGACCAGCCCGGTGCCGACTGGCTGCCGATCGATCAGGTCAAGAAGGCGCTGATGGCCGAGGGCTACACCGAGATCACGAAGCTCGAGGCCGATGACGGCCATTGGGACGGCGAGGGCATCAAGAACGGCCAAAAGATGAAGTTCGATGCCGATCCGAAGACGGGCGCGATCCTCGGCGAAGTCGCCGATTGAAAGCCAGTCTGATCGGATGTCTCAGCGGATGGCGAGACCGAAGTCGATCATCCAATCAGACCACCTCATCCTGAGGTGATGCCGCACAGCGGCGGCCTCGAAGGAGACCTCCAGATCGCTCGATGCTGGCGGGAAGCCTCCTTCGAGGCCGCTACGCGTCACCTCAGGATGAGGTTGAGCCTTGGAAAAGCAACTGACATAGGCCTCAATCCGTCCCGACGGGCTCCACGGCCCTGCCGAACAGCTCCAGCGCCTCCGCCACGGCCGCGCGGCGGATTTCGCCTCGGCCGAGATCGCCGTAGCGGCGCTCGATATGTCGGGTCGCGGCACCCCGGCGGGCGAGGCCGAAATGCACGAGGCCCACGGGCTTGGCCTCGCTGCCGCCGCCCGGGCCGGCAATGCCGGTGATCGAGACCGCCACATCCGCGCGCGAATGGGCGAGCGCCCCCTCCGCCATGGCGCGGGCCACGGATTTGCTCACCGCCCCGTGGGTCGCGATGAGGTCGGCGGGCACGCCGAGCATCTCAGTCTTGGCCTCGTTGGAATAGGTGACGAAGCCGCGCTCGACCACCGCCGAGGAGCCGGGCACCGCCGTGAGCAGCCCAGCGACGAGGCCGCCGGTGCAGGATTCGGCGCAGGCCGCACGGAGGCCGGCGGCGGCATAGGCCGCCACCAGCGCCTCGGCGCGGGCAAGGAGCGCCGGGTCGTCGATCACGCCGCGTCGTCTTCCGGCAGGCGGATCGTCGCCGCCGCCTGGGCCGCGAGCCCCTCGGCGCGGCCGACGAAGCCGAGCTTCTCGGTGGTCGTCGCCTTGATGGAGACCGAACTCAGCTTCACGCCGCAGATCTCGGCGATGCGGGCGCGGATGGCCTCGCGATGGGCGCCGATGCGCGGGGCTTCCGCTAGGATGGTGATGTCGAGATGGTCGATCCGGCCGCCCCGGTCGCGAACGAGCTTCACCGCATGGGCCAGGAACCGGTCGGACGAGGCGCCGCGCCATTGCTCGTCGCTCGGCGGGAAATGCGTGCCGATATCGCCATCCGCGATCGCCCCCAGCAGGGCGTCGGTGAGGGCGTGCAGCGCCACGTCCCCGTCGGAATGGGCGAGCACGCCCCGATCGGCGGGGATCTTCACGCCGCCGAGCCAGACATGGTCGCCCTCGGTGAAGGCGTGAACGTCGAAGCCGGTCCCGAGGCGGGTCACGTAGGTCGTCATGGAATCGGTCTCTGGTTCTGAAGGCAGCACATCGCTGCCGGAAAAGCCGCGGTCGGCCTCGATCAGGTCGGAGGGTTGGGTGATCTTGCGATTGCGCGGATCGCCCTCGAACACCACCACGTCGAGCCCGGCCCATTCGGCCAAAGCCCCGTCATCGGTGAAGCCGTGGAGGTCCGCCTCCGCCGCCTGGCGATGGGCGGCGAGGAGGGGCGCGAAGGCGAAGGCCTGAGGGGTCTGCACGGCGCGCAGGGATTCGCGGGCAGGGGTCTCGCGCACCCGCGCGATACCCGGGCCGACATCCTCGATGATCTTGATCGTATCGGTGACGGCGATGCCGGGCACCGCCGCGCCATGGTCCCGGCCGGCGACGAGGGCACGGTCGATCAGCGCCTCGTCCACATGCGGGCGGGCCGCGTCGTGAACCAGGACGAGGCCCGGCGCGCCCGTTTCCACCGACGTTGCGGCCAGGGCTTCGAGACCGGCCCGGACGGATTGCTGGCGCGTGGCGCCGCCTTCGACGGGCGCCGCGAGCTTGGCGCGCAGAACGGGGTCGAGTTCCGCGACGCAGGCGTGGTAGAACGAGGCCGCGTCCGCGGCGATCACGGGCTGGATCACCGCGAGGTCGGGATGGGCCGCCAGTGCGGCGAGGGTCCGGGTGAGGACCGCGCGTCCGCCGACGCTGCGATATTGCTTGGGAACGTCACCGCCGATGCGGATCCCGCGGCCGGCTGCGACGACTACCGCGGCGTTCCAGGCGGTGCCGGACATGGAAAAATGCTCCCGCATCAGTTCGAGGTAGCGTGAATGGCTGGGGTGGTCTGTCGTTTAAGCGGGGCATAGCCTGAAATCAAATCGCGCAAGGCGCTTGCGTCGCCCCGGCGATTGTCTATTTGTTGGGCACAATGAAAGCTGATGATTATTTGAGCGTTCTGCGCTCGGGCGATGGCCAGGGGCAGGCCGGCGAGAGGGCAGGCGCCGCGGCTTCGGTGCCGGTCCTGCTCGCCCCCCTGTCGGGCGTCACCGACCTGCACATGCGTCGCATCGCGCGGCGTCTGGGTGCAAGCGCCGTCGTCTCGGAAATGGTCGCCGCTGCCGAATTCGCCCGTGGGTCGGAGGAGGCGCGCCTGCGGGCCGAGGGCGGCGGGGTCGATCCCCACGTGGTCCAGCTCGCCGGCTGCGTGCCCGAATCGATGGCGGAGGCCGCGCGGCTGGCCGAGGCGAACGGCGCCGACGTCATCGACATCAATATGGGCTGCCCGGCCAAGACCGTCACCGGCGGCGAGGCGGGCTCCGCCCTGATGCGCGACATCGAGGGGGCCACGCGCATCCTCGCCGCCGTCCGCGAGGCGGTGGCGATCCCGGTCACCGTGAAGATGCGCCTCGGCTGGGACCATGCGAGCCTCAACGCCCCCGATCTCGCCCGGCGCGCCCAGGGCCTCGGCCTTGCGGCGGTGACCGTGCACGGGCGCACCCGCCAGCAATTCTACAAGGGCCAGGCCGATTGGGCCGCCATCCGCGCCGTGGTGGACGCGGTCTCGATTCCTGTCATCGCCAATGGCGACGTGGTGGATCTCGCCGGCGCGCGGGCCTGCCTCGCCGCATCGGGCGCTGCCGGGTTGATGATCGGGCGTGCGGCCGTGGGTCGTCCCTGGCTCGTGGGCGAGATCGCCGCCGGTCTCGCCGGCCGGGCACCGCGTTCCCTCGACGCCGAAGAGAAGGCCGCCCTCGCCCTGGAGCATTACCAGGGGCTCCTCGCGCTCTACGGCCCCGCCATGGGCGTGCGCCACGCGCGCAAGCATCTGGCGGCCTATGTGGACGATGTCGGCGCCCTCGGCTCGGATGACCGGACACGGCTTCTCACCACGACCGACCCGACAATCGCGGCCGACCTTCTCCTGAGGGCGATGCGGCCCCTGCGCGAACCGTCCATCACCGAGGAGGCAGCGTGAGCGCGGACAAGGAACATGGCGGAAGGACCCGCCCATTGCCTTCGAGTGAGGCGGTGATCAACGCGCTGCCGCTGCCGGTTCTGACCATCGGCGCGGATGACCGCATCCTTCACGTGAACCACGCGGGGGAGACGTTCTTCGACCATTCCGCCCGGTTGATGCAGCGCCGGCACTTGCGCGACATCATCCCGTTCTCGTCCCCGATCAGCGCTCTCGTGGCCGAAGTGCGCCGCCGCAAGGCGAGCGTCAGCGAATACGGCGTCGAACTGGTTCAGCCGCGCTCCGGCCTGGAGCGCAATGTCGACGTTTTCGCGACCCCCCTCGGCGACGAGGAGGACGCGGTGGTGATGATGCTGCAGGAGCGCACCATCGCCGACAAGATGAACCGCCAGCTCACCCATCGCGGCGCCGCGCGCTCGATGATCGCGCTGGGCGCCATGCTGGCGCATGAAATCAAGAACCCGCTCGCGGGCATCCGCGGGGCGGCCCAGCTCCTCGAACAATCGGGCACCGAAGACGACCGCCTGCTCACCCGGCTGATATGCGACGAATCCGACCGGATCGTCCGCATCGTGGAGCGGATGGAGCTGTTCGGCGACGAACGCCCGGTCGAACGAGGCCCCGTCAACGTGCACGGCGTGCTCGATCAGGTGAAGCGCTCGGCCCAGTCGGGCTTTGCCCGGCATATCCGCTTCGTCGAGACCTACGACCCGTCGCTGCCGCCGGTCCTCGGCAATCGCGATCAGTTGATCCAGGTCATCCTCAACCTCGTGAAGAACGCCGCCGAGGCCATCGGCGCCGATGCGGTGGACGGCGAGATCACACTCTCCACCGCCTTCCGTACGGGGCTGAAGATGCAGGTTCCGGGCTCGCGCGAGCGGGTCAGCCTGCCCATTGAAGTCGCGGTGCGGGATAACGGGCCGGGGGTTTCGGCCGAGCTTTTGCCCGACCTGTTCGACCCGTTCGTGACCACCAAAGCCCAGGGGTCCGGCCTCGGACTTGCATTGGCTGCCAAGATCATCGGCGATCACGGTGGCATCGTCGAATGCGATCCGGTGCCGCGCCGCACCACTTTCCGTCTCCTCCTTCCCATGTCGAGCGCCCGAGACGGGCGCGAATCGGTCGTGGAGCAATAGAGTCGCGTCATGCCCAACGGCCACATCATCGTCGCGGACGACGACGCTGCGATCCGCACCGTCCTCAACCAGGCCCTGTCACGGGCGGGCTACGAAGTCCGCTCGACGGGCAATTGCGCCACGCTCTGGCGCTGGGTCGCGCAAGGAGAGGGCGATCTCGTCATCACAGACGTGATGATGCCGGATGAGAACGTGTTCGACCTGCTGCCGCGCATCAAGCGTGTCCGGCCGGAACTGCCGATCATCGTCATGAGCGCGCAGAACACGTTCATGACCGCGATCCGCGCCTCCGAGCGCGGGGCCTACGAATACCTGCCCAAGCCCTTCGACCTGAAGGAGCTCATCGCCATCGTCGGCCGGGCGCTCTCGCGGCCGCGCGGCACGCCCGCCCCCGGCGCCGATCCGGGCAACGAGGACATCCCGCTGGTCGGCCGCTCGCCGGCCATGCAGGAGATCTACCGGGCGCTGGCCCGCCTCATGCCCACCGATCTCACGGTGATGATCACCGGCGAGTCGGGCACCGGCAAGGAGCTGGTGGCCCGCGCGCTGCACGATTACGGCCGTCGCCGCTCCGGGCCGTTCGTGCCGGTGAACATGGCGGCGATCCCGCGCGACCTCATCGAATCCGAACTCTTCGGACACGAGAAGGGCGCCTTCACCGGCGCGCTCTCACGCTCGGCCGGGCGGTTCGAGCAGGCCGAGGGCGGCACGCTCTTCCTCGACGAGATCGGCGACATGCCGATGGAGGCCCAGACCCGCCTCCTGCGCGTGCTGCAACAAGGCGAGTACACGACGGTGGGCGGCCGGGTCCCGATCAAGACCAATGTCCGCATCATCGCGGCCACCAACAAGGACCTGCGCGTCTCGATCCAGCAGGGCATCTTCCGCGAGGACCTGTTCTTCCGCCTGAACGTCGTGCCGCTGCGCCTGCCCGCGCTGCGCGAGCGATCGGAGGACGTGCCGGACCTGATCCGTCACTTCTTCATCCTGGTGGAGAAGGAGGGTCTCAGCCGCAAGCAGCTCGACGGCGAGGCGATGGAGCGCCTGAAGCGCTATCGCTGGCCCGGCAACGTGCGCGAACTCGAGAACCTCGTCCGCCGCCTCGCGGCCCTCTACCCGCAGGAGACGATCACCGGCCCGGTCATCGAGGCCGAGCTCGATACGCTGCCCCTGGCGCAGCCACAGAGCAACGGGTCCGGTGCGCGCAAGGCCGGCGCGGCGGACAACGAGACGCTGTCGGCGGCGGTGGAGCGCCATCTCGCCGAGTATTTCAGCGGCTATCGCGACACGCTGCCCCCGCCCGGCCTCTACCACCGAATCTTACGCGAGATCGAAGGCCCGCTGATCGGCGCGGCGCTCGCCGCCACGCGCGGGAACCAGATCCGCGCGGCGGAACTGCTCGGCGTCAACCGCAACACCCTGCGCAAGAAGGTGCGGGACCTCGACCTTCAGGTCTTCCGCAACGCACGGTGAGCCCGCGCGACACGTCCGGCGAACCAGGGGACCTGTTCCATTTCAGCGAGGACCCGGCGATCCGGGTCTTCACGCCGCGCCCCGTCCGCGTCGGCGTGGATCGCGGACAGGCGGGAGCCTGGCTGAACGGCCCGCTGGTCTGGGCGATCGATGCGGCCCACAGCCTGCTCTACCTGTTCCCGCGCGACTGCCCCCGGATCGTGATCTGGCCGACCGAACGGACCACGCCGGAGGACCGGCGGGCCTGGTTCGGCGACGTCACCGGCCGCGCCGTCGCCTATGTGGAGGAGGCCTGGTCGGAGAGGATCGCCACCGCCGCGATCGAGCGCTACCGGATGCCACCTAAGTCCTTCGAGCCCGCCGGCGAGCCCGGCACCTGGGTCTCGCGAAGCCCGGTCGTCCCGATTGGCCACGACACGATCCGGGACCTGCCCGCCGCGATGAAGGCGCAGGGCGTCGAACTCCGCCCCCTGCCGCGCCTCACGCCCCTGGCGCCGATCTGGCGCTCAACCCTGCACGCCAGCGGCATCCGCCTCCGGAACGCGCAGGACTGGGTCACGCCAGAGGGCGGACCGCCGAGGCCGATTGCACTTCCTCTTGCGCGGTGAGTTGATGCTCAGGTTGATCGGAACGGCCGGTCAAGCAACAGCTTCTGGCTCCACAAGAATGGCGCACGGCAATATTTACAATAAATATCTGTACATACTAGAAATTATAGATTGCCATTTGCGATTAATAATCAGCCAAAACATAATATAACGGTCGCTGCGACGCGTTGTGAAGAAAATTTCCACAAACAATTTAATATCTATTCGGTCATTCTATTGTTTTTATAGATATCTATATAGACACATACGAAGAAATGTCACTTAATTAATGCGGAACGGCAAATCACAACAAGCACTTCCTAAGTGTGATGTTTGCGCCACTCGATAAAGTTCAAAAAACTATTATTCGATCGCCTGACGCGTTTGTCCGAGGAGAGAACGTTTGGCCGAGGATCATGGTCGCTCTCCTTTCCGGACATGGCTTTCGATCTCGGTGCTCGGCATCGCCGCGTTCACGATGGTCTCGACTGAATTCGCCCCTATCGGGCTGATGTCGCAGATGGCTGGCGATCTCGGCGAATCCCAGGCCACGATCGGCTTCACGGTCACCCTCTACGCCTGGTTCGGAGCCCTCAGCGGTCTTCTCGCGCCGACACTTGTCGGACGCGTCCCGCGCAAAGCTCTCCTGATCGGATTGATGCTCGTCATCGCCGCGTCGAACGCGATCGCGCTCATGTCGCCGTCCCTGGAGTCGCTGTTCCTCGCCCGCTTCGTGGGCTCAGTGGCACACGGCATCTTCTGGGCGACGGTCGCCGCCTTTGCCATGGACATCGCCCCGCCTCACCGAACGGGGCTGGCGACCTCCATCGTCTTCGGCGGCATTTCCGTCGCCGCGGTCATGGGTGTTCCCGCGGTGAACATGGCGGGGCAGGTGATGGGATGGCGCGGAGCCTTCGGCGCGCTTGGGCTGCTCGGTCTGCTCACGGCCGTTTCGATGATGGTGACGCTTCCCAACCTGACGACATCGACGCGCGGCCGGGAGGCGACACTCGCCGATGCCATCGGTCAGCGGACGCTCCGACCGATCTACGCCATCACCGCGCTGATCGGGGCGGTTCACTTCTCGGCTTACACCTTTGCCGAGCCGTTCATCGCCGCGCTTCCGGGCATCCTGCCGACGACGGTCCCGATTTTCCTCTTCGCCTTCGGTGCGGCAGGCCTTCTCGGCAGCGTTCTCGGCGCATTGTTGATCGATCGCTTCCTGCACGAGGTCATCCTGTGTGCGCTCACGGCGATGGGAATGGCCCTGATCCTCATGGGAACGTCGAGCACGGCACTCGGTCTTCTCGGCGTCGGAGCATGCCTCGTGGTCTGGGGCGCGGCGATCTCGATGCTTTTCGCGACGTTGCAGACCTGGATTCTGAAGGCAGCCGGCCCGCTGGCGACACCGGCGGCAGCCGTTCACACGGCCGTCCTGAACGCGGCGATCGGCATCGGCGCCATGGCGGGATCCGCCCTGCTCGATCGATGGGGGCCCTTCACCGTCATGCTCGGTGCCGGGATCGGCGCGATCCTTACACTGGGCTTCGCCCTCATCCCGCAGGGACGGAGGAGACAGACCATTTGAAGAATTCCCCGCCCGACACAGCACCCGTCATTCGCATCGCGGCAGCGTTGATCTTCGATTCGCATGGCCGAACGCTCCTCGTTCGAAAGCGAGGGTCCTCGTTCTTCATGCAGGCGGGAGGAAAGATCGAGCCGGGAGAAACCCCGCTCGCGGCTTTGGGGCGCGAGCTGAAGGAAGAGCTGGGCGTGGAGCTTCCGTCCGAAGCATCCTGTCTCGGCCGCTTCGTCGCGGAAGCCGCGAACGAAGACGGCCATTGGGTGGACGCCGAACTCTACGGCTTCCTCCTCGACCAGCCCGTCTCTCCCGCAGCCGAAATCGAAGAGGTCGTCTGGGTTTCCATGACGATGCCGCCAACGATCGAGCTTGCGCCCCTGACAGCCAACCAAGTCATTCCGCTGGCCCGGCGAATGCACCTGTCAAAGTTGTAAATCTCACTTCATCGAACAGACAAAGATCGATGGGCACCATACGGCAAAGCGCGGGCAGGTTTCCCCGTCCGCGCTTCGAAAGATCAACCCAGCCGCGAGGGTCAGGAGGTGGGTGTCAGGAGGAGGGCGTCAGGCCATGGCGGGTTTGGCCGTCAGGGCGCGCGTCTCGCCGAGACCGAGCCAGTTCCGGCGCATGGGCTTGAGGACGAAATAGGCGAGGATCGCGGTCAGCACGTCGAGGGTGATGATGATCGCGAAGACCGGGAGCCAGGAGCCCTGGACCAGGTAGATCCAGGCGGCGATCGGTCCGCCGAAGAGCGAGCCGATGCCCTGCGCCATATAGAGGAAGCCGTAATTGGTGGTGGCGTGCTTGGTGCCGAACGTGTCGGTGAGGATCGAGGGGAACAGCGAGAAGATCTCGCCCCATGCGAAGAAGACGACGCCCGAAAGCAGGGCGAAGGCGTAAGCGTTCTCGCGGAAGACGAGGAGCAGCGCGATGGCCACCGCTTCGGCGGCGAACGCGATGCCCATCGTGTTCTCGCGGCCGATCTTGTCCGACACCCAGCCGAAGAAGGGCCGGGTGAGGCCGTTGGTGATGCGGTCGAAGGTGAGGGCGAAGGGCAGGGCCACGAAGCCGAAGATGATCGCGTCGGCCACGCCGAAGTCGCGGGCGAAGGAGGCGAAGTTCGCCACCACCATCAGGCCGCCGGTGGACATCATCGTCATCATCGCGAACATCAGCCAGAACAGAGGCGTCTTCAGCATCTCCTTCGGGGCGGTGTCGTGGACGCAGGTCGAGAGGTTGCGGGCCGGGGCCGGCAGGACCTCGTCGGCGCGGGGAGCCCTCAGGCCGAGGGCGGCCAGCGCGCCGATGACGCCGAGGATGATGCCGAACACCGTCAGCGTGTGGCGGTAGCCCGAGGCGGTGAGCATGTCGCTGATGGGGAAGGTGCTCAGCATCGCGCCCATGCCGTAGCCGGCGGCGACCACACCCACGGCGAAGCCGCGGCGATCGGGAAACCACTTCACCATCAGGCCGACGATGCCGACATAGACGATGCCGGTACCGAGACCGCAGAACAGGCCGTAGGTGGCGTAGACGCCCCAGAGCGTGTCGACGCGGGCGGCCAGCACCCAGCCGAGGCCCGAGAGGATGGCGCCCAGCGCGATCATCAGCTTGGGACTGAACCGGTCGATCAGGTAGCCCTGGACCGGCGAGAAGAAGGTCTGCAGCACGATCAGGATCGTGAAGGTCCATTGCAGCTGCGGCAGGCTCGCGCCCGTCGTCGCGATCAGCGGCTTGGTGAACAGGGTCCAGACGTATTGCGGGCTGGAGATCGCCATCATGGCCACGAGGCCGAGGCCGAGTTGGATCCAGCGCTGCCGGGAAAGGTTCGTATCCATTATGCACTCCATGCTGCGGGCACGGAGACGCAAAGTGTATACCAATTGAACCGACGGGGTCGTCAGCCTGTGGCGGAGACCAGCCAGCAACCCGCATTCAGGGCGACGGCCCCCGAGACGGTGCGCGTCGCGAAGTCGTCGCTCACCCTGCGCAGGGCCTCCTCGCGAATCGATGTCGGCTGATCGCGCAGGAGCCGGGAGACGGGGCCGAGTTCGGTGGCGAAATCCGCGGCGGCCTCCGCCGCGGTGGGGCCCGCGCCGTCACCGGACCGGGCGAGGGTGAGCGGGCGGTCGACAGCCTCGACGGTGATGTCACGGAAGCCGGCCTCCGCCAGCACGGCACGAATGGTCTCCGCTTCGGCGAAGCGGAACGGACCGGGCGCGTCCGGCGGACCCGGCTCGGGTTCCGGTACGAGGGGCAGGACGAGCTCCCTCGGCACGGTGATCCAGGGATTGTCCTCGATCCGCCGCCAGCACAGGAAGGTCAGACTACCGCCGGGAACCAGGGCCTTGCGGATGTTGGCGAAGGCGGCGGCGGAATCCTCGAAGAACATGATTCCGAAGCGCGAGATCGCGTGTTCGAAAACCGCCGCGCCGAAATCGTGGCTCTGCGCGTCCGCCTCGATGAACGCGATCGGCGCGCCGGCGGAAGCCTCGATTCCGGCCCGCTCGCGCGCGACGGCGAGCAGGGGCGCGGAGAGATCGGCCGCCACCACATGTCCACCGGCACCGAGATACCGCGCGGCGGCGATGGCGCAATCACCGGCGCCGCAGCCGATATCCAGCACCGAGCCGTCCACCCGAAGGCGTGCCGCATCGAGCAAGGCGGTGGTGAGGGGCGCGAAGACAGCGTCGATCCGGCGCTGGTTGCGAGCCCAGCGCGCGCCGACCTCGCCGTTCCAGTATTCGCGCTGGGTGATCCCGCCATCCGCCATCATGAACCGTCCGGTCTCTGGGTCTCGATCGTCCGATCCCCGGCGGGGACCCGTCTCACAGGCCGGCCGAACCGCCATCCGAGCGCGGGTCGTGAACCGCCTCGATCCGCCCGTTGCCGGGATGGCGGACCAGCATGCCGGCATGGCCCAGGGAATCGATGTAGGAACCGCCGAGTTCCTCGATCTCGTGGCCCATCGAGCGCAGCTCGGCGATGCAGGCCGGATCGAATCGGTCCTCCACCTTCACGCTCAACGATTCGGCACCCCATGTGCGCCCGTAGAGCAGGCGCGGCGCGTCGACGGCCTCGGCCGGGCTCATGCCGTAATCGGCATACCGCGAAAAAATCTGGGCCTGGAATTGCGGTTGCCCGTCGCCGCCCATGCTGCCGTAGGACATCACGCGGCCGTCGTCGAAGGCGGCGAGTCCGGGGATCAGGGTGTGGAACGGCCGGCGCCCCGGCTCCAGCGGGTTCACCGCGCCCTTGTCCAGGGAGAACGAGGTGCCGCGGTTCTGCCAATGGATGCCGGTCTTCGGCAGGACGATCCCCGAACCGTATTCCCAGTAGATCGACTGGATGTAGGAGACGGCCAGACCGTCCTTGTCGATGGCGCCCATCCAGACGGTGTCGCCGTCGCCCGGTCCCCGGAGGGGCACGGAGGCGGCGCGGCGCATGTCGATCTGGGCCGCCTCGCGGTCGAGGCGCTCCGGGGTGAGGAAGCTCGCCGGATCGACGCTCAGCCGGTCGTAATCGGTGACCGTGCGGTCGCGGATGGCGAAGGCGCGCTTCGTCGCCTCGATCAGCCCGTGATACTGCGCCGTGCTCTCGGGCCGCGAAATCTTCAGCCGGTCGAAGATGCCGAGGATGATGAGCGCGGCGAGGCCCTGGGTGGGCGGCGGGAAGTTGTAAAGCGTCGCGTCGCGACGGCGCAGGGACAGGGCAGCCCGCTCTCGCGGCGCATAGGCTTCGAGATCGGCCCGCGTCACCGGCGAACCGAGGCGGTCGAGATCGGCGGCGATCTCGCGGCCGAGGTCGCCCCGGTAGAAATCGTCGAGCCCGGCATGAGCCAGCTGTTCGAGCGTATCGGCGAGGGCCGGCAGGCGGCGCGTGGCGCCGGCGGCGAAGGGCTTGCCCCGGTCGAGGAAGGTCTGCGCGAAACCCGGCTGGTCGTGCAGCGTGTCGAGCTCCTTCGGCACGTAGCGCGCCTCGGAGGGCGACACCGCGCAGCCCTGGCGCGCGTGTCGGATCGCATCGGCCAGCAAGGTCTCGAGGGGGAGCCGGCCGCCCAGCGCCTTGGCGAGGTCGAGAGCCAGACGCCAGCCGCCGATGGCGCCGGCCACGGTCAGGGCCGCATCCGGCCCGCGCGAGGGGATCGTCTCATGGCCCTGGCTGCGATAGCGAGCGACCGCGGCGAGAGACCCGGCCGGACCGCAGGCCTCGATGCCACGCACCTGGCCGCCCGGTTCGCGAACCAGCCAGAACCCGTCGCCTCCGATGCCGTTCATATGCGGATAGACCACGGCGATGGTCGCCGCCATCGCCGCCATCGCCTCGATGGCGTTGCCGCCTTGCGCCAGAACGGTCTGTCCGGCGGTAGCGGCCAGGTGGTGAGGCGCGGCAACGGCGGCGGAGGAATAGACGGGCGTCTCGGGCATCGCGAACTCGGTGTGAGGAAAGGCGTCAGGATAATGTATTTTTACGCCCGGTCGACAGTGACATGTCCCTGGCAAGAACCGGACGCAGCCTGCTGCGGCAGCATCGGTTTCACCGCTCGAAGCGTCGTGTGAGGCCGCGCTGCATCGACGTTATCCGCCGATACGCCTGCCCGATTCGTATTAATTTCGCCACACTGTTGTGGCGACGCATCAGCCATGGCGTGGCTTCGACGTTCCAGACAATCGGCCGCCTCGGGAGACGACGTCTCCCCGCAGGGCGAGCCCGAACCGCATAACAGACGGGCGCCGCCTCGCGGGCCCGGCTGGGTCGGTGCGCTCGTCGTCAGCACCGCCCTGGTCTCGGCCATCGCGACCTTCCTGATCCTCGCCGGGGTCATCCGGGTCACGCCGACGCCGACGATCGGCCTGACGCTGCTGGGCATCAACGTCTTCCTCGTCCTCAGCCTGTTCGTCGTCATCGGCTGGGAGGCGCGGGTCTTCCTGCATGCGCGCCGGGCCAATGCGGCCGTGGCACGCCTGCATACCCGCATCGTCGGCCTGTTCAGCCTCATCGCGATCCTGCCCACGGTGCTCCTCGCCGTCGTGGCGGCGGTGACGATCGATCGCGGATTGTCGCTGGGCTTCACCGACCGCGTCCGCGACGTGGTGCTGAAATCCGTCGAGGTGGCCGACGCCTACCAGGAGAACCAGTGCCAGTCGCTCGCCCGCGAGATCCGCATCCTCAACGACGACCTCACCCGGGCGCGGCCGAATTTCGACGTGAACCGGCAATGGTTCGAGAACTTCCTGACCACGCGGGCGACGGCGCTCGGCCTGCCGGTCGCCGAGATCATGCGGGGGCCGAACGAAGTCGTCGCCCGCGCCAAGATCGACATCCTGAAGGAGCGCCGCCTCCCCTCCGCCGCGGCCTTCGAGGAGGCGGCCAAGTCCAACGAGACGATCTGCCTGCGGCCGAGCGAGGGCCGGATCTTCGCCGCCCTGCTGCAGATGCCCGCCTATGACGGGGCCGTGCTGCTGGTGCAGCGCGAGGTGAGCCAGCTCGCCGTCGACTTCCCCGGCGTCTCGCGGGCGGCCGCCGCCGAGTACCTCACCTACGATTCCCTCAAGCGCTCGATCCAGATCAGCTTCGCCTCGATCTTCGTGCTGATCGCACTGATCGCCCTGCTGTCGGCGGTCTGGTTCGGCCTCAACTTCGCCAACCGGTTCGTCGCGCCGATCCGCCGGCTGATCAACGCGGCCGACCAGGTCGCCTCGGGCAATTTCTACGCCCAGGTCCCGGCCCGGAAGAGCGACGGCGACCTCGCCCATCTCGGCGAGAGCTTCAACAAGATGACTCAGGAGTTGCGGCGCCAGCACGATGGGCTGACGGCCGCGAGCGAACTCATCGACCGGCGCCGCCGGTTCACCGAAGCGGTTCTCGCCGGCGTCTCGCCCGGTGTCATCGGCGTCGACGCGGCGGGGCTCGTCACCATCGCCAACCCTTCCATCGAGCGCACATTGGGGCTCAAGGCGGACGCGATCATCGGCAAGCCGCTGGTCCAGGCCGTGCCCGAGCTTCAGGCCATCCTTCCCGAGGGAGGGGAGGGCCGCCTGCGCGCCCTCCAGCAGCAGATCCAGCTGACCCGCGACGGGCGAGAGCGCACGGTCACCGTGCGTGTCACCAGCGAGCAGGCGCAAGGGGGCGCCCGCGGCTTCGTGGTGACGCTGGACGACATCACCGACCTCGTCACGGCCCAGCGCACCTCGGCCTGGGCGGATGTCGCCCGCCGCATCGCCCACGAGATCAAGAACCCGCTGACGCCGATCCAGCTCTCGGCCGAGCGCATCCGGCGCAAATACGGCAAAGTCATCGTCGCGGACAAGGACGTGTTCGACCAGTGCACGGCGACGATCATCCGCCAGGTGGACGAGATCAAGCGCATGGTGGACGAGTTCTCGTCCTTCGCGCGGATGCCGAAACCGGCCATCGCCCGGAACGACCTCAGCGAGATCGCCAAACAGAACCTGTTCATGATGCGGGTGGCGCATCCCGACATGGAGTTCGGCTTCACCGAAGCCGGGCAGGACCGCCTGCATGCCGCCTTCGATATCCGGCTCCTGTCGCAGGCGATCACCAACATTCTCAAGAACGCGGTGGAGGCCGTTTCCGCCGTGCCCGAGGCCGAACTGGGCAAGGGCCGAGTCGATCTGCGCCTCCTCGTCGAGGAGGGGTTCGCGGTGATCGAGATCACCGACAACGGCAAAGGCTTCCCCGTCGAGGGGCGCCAGCGGCTGCTCGAGCCCTATATGACCACCCGCGAGGGCGGCACCGGGCTCGGGCTCGCGATCGTCAGCAAGGTGCTCGAAGAGCATGGCGGTGGCATCGAACTGAACGACAATCCAGAGGGCAGGGGCGGTCGCGTGCGGATGCGCGTGCCGCTCGATACCCAGGAAAAGAAGCCGGAGGGGACACCTTCCGCGCAGGCTGAGAAGGTTGCCGCACAGACGGCACCCCCAATCGCGGAGATGACGTCATGAGCGCCGATATTCTGATCGTCGACGATGAGGCCGACATCCGCGACCTCGTCGCCGGCATTCTCGACGACGAAGGCCACCGGACCCGCACGGCCGGAGGCTCCGACGAGGCGCTCGCCGCCATCGAGTCGCGTCGCCCTCACCTCGTCTTCCTCGACATCTGGCTGCAGGGTTCGCGCCTCGACGGGCTGCAGGTGCTCGACCAGATCAAGCTGGGGCATCCCGACCTGCCGGTGGTGATGATTTCGGGCCACGGCAACATCGAGACGGCGGTGGCCGCCATCAAGGCGGGCGCCTACGACTTCATCGAGAAGCCGTTCAAGGCCGACCGTCTGGTCCTGGTCGCCGAGCGTGCCCTCGAAGCCTCCCGGCTCAAGCGCGAGGTTCGTGATCTCAAGGCGCGCTCAGGACAGGCGAGCCGTCTCGTCGGCGGGTCCGTGGCGGTGAACCAGCTGCGCCAGACCGTGGAGCGGGTGGCCCCCACCAATGCACGCGTGATGATTCTGGGCGCGCCGGGTTCGGGCAAGGAGCTCTCGGCGCGGACGCTGCACGCCTCGTCGACCCGCGCGAGCGGCCCGTTCGTGGTCATCAACGCGGCGATGATCACCCCCGAGACCATGGAAGCGGAACTGTTCGGCGTCGAGGCCGGTGACGGCCGCGCCCGCCGGGTGGGCGCCCTGGAGGAGGCCCATGGCGGCTCCCTCTATATCGACGAGATCGCCGACATGCCGCGCGAGACCCAGAACCGCATCCTGCGGGTTCTGGTGGACCAGAACTTCCAGCGCGTCGGCGGCACCACCCGCGTCCATGTGGACGTGCGCATCATCTCCTCCTCCTCGCGCGATCTCGCCGAGGAGATCGCCGCGGGCCGCTTCCGCGAAGACCTGTTCCACCGCCTTTCCGTGGTGCCGATCCGGGTGCCGTCCCTGTCCGAGCGGCGCGAGGACGTGCCGGAACTCATCAACTTCTTCATGGAGCAGATCTCGACTGCCACGGGGCTCGCCCGCCGGCGCATCGCCGAGGACGCCATGGCGGTGCTGCAATCGCACGATTGGCCCGGCAACATCCGTCAGCTGCGCAACAACGTCGAGCGGCTGATGATCCTCACCCATACCGACCCGGAGCAGGAGGTGACCTCCGAGATGCTTCCCACCGAGATCGGCGCCCTGGTGCCGACGACGCCGAACGGGGCGGGCGGCGAGAAGCTGATGAGCCTCGCCTTGCGCGAGGCGCGCGAGATCTTCGAGCGCGAATATCTGATCGCGCAGATCGCGCGATTCTCCGGAAACATATCGCGGACCGCCGAGTTCATCGGGATGGAACGCTCGGCCCTGCACCGCAAGCTGAAGTCGCTCGGCATCGGCCCCTGAGGGCCCGGGCGACCTTCACCTTACATGTACGTGCCCCTTGCATGTGCGTGACAATGAACGTGTAATAGTCGAGGTTGTCTGTTTTCACCGGTCTGCTACGCATTCAAACCAACAAGAACCCGCCAGTCACGGCGGGCGGCAGGTTTATAAGAAGGATTAATAAAAAATGGCGGGCGAACGCGCTCAGAACCTGCAGGACACGTTTCTCAATCATGTCCGCAAGAACAAGATCCCGCTCACGATCTTCCTCGTCAACGGCGTCAAGCTCCAGGGCGTCGTGACCTGGTTCGACAACTTCTGCGTCCTCCTGCGCCGGGACGGTCATTCGCAGCTCGTCTACAAGCATGCGATCTCGACGATCATGCCCGGCCACCCGGTTCAGTTGTTCGAGCCGGACGAGACGGCGCCCGAGAAAGCCTGACCTTCCCGTGCGGTAGGGCGGAAAAGCCCGGCTCGACCTTCGTCGAACCGGGCTCGCATCTCACGACGGGATCAGGCGCAAGACGGGCCTACCAGCCCCATGCCGGACGACAATGCAGGCCGCCATACGGACCGCGCCAGCAGGCGCCGCCGCCATAGGCGCCCCATGGGCCGGGATGCCAGAAATGACGCGGGCCCCAGCCGGGTCCGTACCACCAGTCGATGAAGAGGCTCGCGCTCTTGCCCGAAACGGGCGGCTTATCGCCGAGAACCTTGACGGTGTAGGTGAGGGTGTCGCCGTTGAGCTTCGGATCGGTGAGTTCGACGACGGAGAGCTGTGCCTCGCCGTTGACATCCACCGACAACGTCGCGTTCGGCGGATCTTTCTGGAAGTCGCTCTTTCCGGAAGTCCAATAGTCGACGAACTTCGCCGTGGCCGCGTCGCCGGTCATGCGCTCCGGCCGGTCGGTGAACATCAGGGTCTGCGGCGCGACACCCTTGAGCGTCAGGGTGTTGCCCTCGAACGTCACGGAATCGGCGGTCTGGACGAACAGCCAGTTCGCGGCCGGCATGGCGATCTTGGTATCGGACTTCGCATCCGGAACAGGCTGGGCCTGCGCTGCGGTGCCGAGGATCGACAACGCCACGGCCGCCAAAAGAGAAATAGTTTTCATATGCTAACCTTCGGTAATATTGACAGGCCTGCCTCAGGCCGGTCGATAAGCCGCGTTGGCCCTTACGATCCGATTAATGCGATCCTTATACATGCCCCTACATTGATATTTGCCCACGGATCGGATGGCGCCGCCCTTGAGGTTCCGTGGGCGACGAGCCGGCATTCCCGCGCCCCGCCCGGACACTGTCAATGGAGCCCAGGCTCCCCCATATGAGTAGATCTCATGACACTCGCGATGAGTGAGTGCTTCTCCTCCGAGCAGGATGGCGCAGCGGGAGTTTTGTGAGAGACACGAGATCCGCGCTTTTTTCGCCGACCCGGCATCCCCGTCGGCGGAGAGCGCTCTAAGCCCGATGGGCAAGGGAACTTCATGAGCGAACCTATGCTTCCCGGAGAGGCACGGCTGCAGGCGATGGCCGCCCCCGAGGGAGACATCGCGGCAGCAACCCATACGCTCGTCGTGGGGCCGTATCTCACCCGTACTTCTCTCTCGAGGAACGGCAGCCAGACTCAGGAGCCGATGCGTTCCAGCGAGGCGCGGATCGACGAGGCGGCGGGTCTCGCCGTGGCCATCGAGCTGGACGTCACCGAGGCGATCATCGCGCCCGTCTCCCGCATCCGCCCCTCGACCTATCTCGGCAAGGGCCGCGTCGAGGAACTGGCCGGGCGGATCAAGGCCGAGGAGATCGGGCTCGTCGTGATGGATTGCGCACTCTCGCCGGTGCAGCAGCGCAACCTGGAAAAGGCGTTCGGCTGCAAGGTCATCGACCGCACCGGCCTGATCCTCGAAATCTTCGGCCGTCGTGCCTCGACCCGCGAGGGCACGCTACAGGTCGAGCATGCCCACCTGGCCTATCAGCGGAGCCGGCTCGTACGGTCCTGGACCCACTTGGAACGGCAGCGCGGCGGCTTCGGCTTCCTCGGCGGCCCCGGCGAGACGCAGATCGAGGCCGATCGCCGGATGATCCAGGAGCGGATGACGAAGATCGAGCGCGAGCTCGACAGCGTCACGCGCACGCGCGGTCTCCACCGGGAGAGCCGCGCGCGGGTGCCGTATCCGATCGTCGCCCTCGTCGGCTACACCAATGCCGGCAAATCGACCCTGTTCAATGCGCTGACCAAGGCCGAAGTGATGGCCAAGGACATGCTGTTCGCCACCCTCGACCCGACCGCGCGCGCGACGAAGCTGCCGCATGGCGAGACGGTGATCCTCTCGGACACGGTAGGCTTCATCTCGGAACTGCCCACCGCCCTCATCGCTGCCTTCCGCGCCACGCTGGAGGACGTGATCGAAGCCGATATCCTGCTCCATGTCCGCGATGTCAGCCACGTCGATTCGGAAGCGCAGGCCGAGGATGTCGGCGAGGTCCTGCGGGAACTCGGAATCGAGACGACGGCCGAACGAATCATCGAGGTCTGGAACAAGGCCGACCTGCTCGACGATTCGGAGCGGACACGCCTCCTCAACCTCAGCGCCCAGGGGCGCAACGACCGGGACAGCGACGTACCGATCCTGGTCTCCGCCCTCACGGGCGAAGGTCTGGCGGCCCTGTCCGGCCGGATCGAGGCGCGGATCGCCAAGCGTCGTTCCACCTTCGCCGTGACCCTGGCGCCGGAGGATGGGGCAGCGCTCAACTGGCTGTACGAGAATGCCGAGGTCCTCGACCGGCGCGCCGAGGAGGCGGGCACGATCCACTTGGCCATCCGCGTGGCACCCGAGAAAGAGCCGCGCTTCCTCAACCGCTTCGCCAGTGCACGCAAGCTGAGCCGGGCAGAGTAGCCGGTCATTCAGTACTCGCGTCCTGATCGGGACGTTTCAGCGCGAGCGGACTCGATAAAAAACCCCGGCTCTCATCGAGCCGGGGGAGGGAGTCAGTTTCGGGTCTGAAGAAACGTCTTACGGCTGCAGCACGCTGTTGATGACGTGGATCACGCCGTTCGACTGCATCACGTTGGCGATGGTCACCTTGGCGGTGTTGCCCTTCGCATCCGTGAGAAACACAGCCTTGCCCTTGGTCTGAACCACGAGCGGCGCGCCCTGTACGGTCTTGATCTGGCCCTCGCCGCCGCCATCCTTGGCGATCTTCATGAGGTCCTTGGCGGTCAGGGTGCCGGGCACGACGTGGTAGGTCAGGATCGCGGTCAGCGTCGCCTTGTTCTCGGGCTTCACCAGGGTTTCGACGGTGCCGGCCGGCAGCTTGGCGAAGGCGGCATCGGTGGGCGCGAAGACGGTGAAGGGGCCAGGACCCGAGAGGGTCTCGACGAGGCCGGCAGCCTTCACGGCGGCGACGAGGGTGGTGTGATCCTTCGAGTTCACCGCGTTCTCGACGATGGTCTTCGACGCATACATCGGAGCGCCGCCGACCATCGGGTTCTTGGCGAGGGCGGCCACCGGGAACGCGGCGCCCATGGTGAAGGCGAGGGCGACGGCGGCGAAGGTGGAGGCCACGGGGCGACGGGCGTTGGTCATGGAGCGTTCCTCTTGAGTCATGCCCCTTCGGAGGGGGTCATCGCTCGTTACGGAGCCCGGAAGAGGAAAGTTTCGGGAAAGCTGCAGAAAGTCGTGGTCGCGCTATAGCGCTCTCCGCCGAAGTGGATGCCGGTTCGGCGAAAAAGAACGCGGCAGAACAAAGACCTGGAGATGTGCCCCGACCCAACGTGGTCGGGCGCAACTCCAGATACGGCGGGAAGCGAGCACCTGCTCCAAAGCAAAAGCCCGTCCGACCAGGAGGTCGGACGGGCTTTCGTGATCCGAGCAGCGGCGAGGACAACCCTCGCCACTGAGTTCGAGATCAGTACTTGCGGATGATCGGGGCCGGAGCAGCGGCGACCGGGGTCGGCGAGTACAGCGGCACGATCAGGCGGCCCGAGATCTCGGTGCTGTCGAAGCTGGTGGTCGCGACGGTGCGGGCGACGTAGACCTGCGCGGTGGCGAAGCCGAAGTCGTAGCCGACGAGGCCACCCATCAGGAACCGGCCACGATCGTTGAGGGCGGCGTTGATGATGCCGCCAGCCTTGGCGCCGGTGTCGAAGTTGACGGTGCCGTAGGCGATGGCGCCGATCTCGAACTTGCCGAACTTCTTGGTCGCGGTCAGGTCGAGATTGAGGGAGTCGGAGAGGGAGTAAACGGTAGAGAAGCCAGCCCGGTTGGGGTCACGGCCACCGCCGAAGGAGGACGGCGAGTCGTAGATGTTGGCGGTCAGGTTGGCGGTCAGGTTGTAGCCATCGCCGGTGTAGCTGCCGGCGACACCGAAGCGGTAGGTGTTCGACGAGAGCTGGGGCAGCACTGCCGTGGAGGCAACGACACCATTGTTCTGGACGAGAACGCCGCGGTCGCCGTTGAGCTCGTTCAGGTAGACACCGCCGAGCAAGCTAACGCCGAAGTTGTTGCCGAGATCGAAGGCCCAGATGCCGCCGACGAAGGTGCCGACGTTGATCGAGAGATCGCGCAGGCCGGTCGAGCCGCCACGGTTGCCGAAGGCGAACACGGTCGGGGGAGCGACGAGGAGCTCGATGCGGCCGCCGAGCGGAACCAGCGGGGTCGACCAGACCAGCACGGGGATGTTGATCCCGACGTCCAGAGCCGAGTTGTCACGCGACTGGTAGACGAAGGTGTTCAGGGCGTAGATGCCCTCGGGAAGCGGCGCGCCGGTGGCGAGGCCGACCTGCTCGCCGGGGATCGTCGTGGTCTGTGCGTAGGAAGCCGAGGCGGTCATGCCCATGGTCAGCGCGAGTGCGCCGGTGGCGAGCCAGTTCTTCGTCATTTTCTAGTCCTTCCCAAGGATTTCAGGCACTCGCCGCGCAGACCTACGCACCATCTTGCCGAGCGCCGCATTCTTGCGGCTTCCTGGCTTTTTGTGCGTAGGGCCCCCCTTGCGGCCCGAATTCGTGTCTCAACGCTGAGAACTATTCTACAGGTCGGATCGGAATGACAGTCCAATGCTTCGGATCGAGGCAGTTCCAAATCCACCGTTGCGGAAAAGCCGCAATTTGGGCGCGCTGCAGCGCAAGGTTTTGTTAACTTTCTCGGCAGAATTGTCTTGGGCATGGCGTCGCATTGAGCAACGCATCGGCAAAATAACGCTGGGCCATCAAGCTGTTGCGAGCGACCGTATCAACGGGACGATTGCGCAACCGCGGGAGGCGGTTTGCGCATCGCAATCCCTGATCGCAGGCAGCCTGTGCGCCGCAACAGAGCCCCGATTCCCCGCGCCGGACGAATCACGCTCGGCCGGCGCGTGAAGACTGCCTATTCCGCCGCGCTACGGCCCTTCGCAACCACGCTGGCGGTCGCCTCGGCGAGCGGCCGGCGGGCCAGCACGTCGCGCAGGAACCGGCCGGTATGGCTCGCCTTCGATTTGGCGATCTGCTCCGGCGTCCCCTCGGCCACGACGATTCCGCCGCCATCGCCACCCTCGGGGCCCATGTCGATGACCCAGTCGGCGGTCTTGATGACTTCGAGGTTGTGCTCGATCACCACGACGGTGTTGCCCTGGTCCACGAGTTCGTGGAGCACCTCCATGAGCTTGGCGACGTCGTGGAAGTGAAGGCCCGTGGTCGGCTCGTCGAGGATGTAGAGGGTGCGGCCGGTGGCCCGTTTGGAGAGTTCCTTCGACAGCTTCACCCGCTGGGCCTCGCCGCCCGACAGGGTGGTGGCCTGCTGGCCGACCTTGACGTAGCCGAGGCCGACCCGCGCCAGGGTCTCCATCTTCTCGCGGATCGTCGGCACCGCCTTGAACAGGTCCGCCGCCTCCTCGACGGTCATGTCGAGCACGTCCGCGATGGAATGGTTGCGGTACTTCACCTCCAGGGTCTCGCGGTCGTAGCGGCGGCCCTTGCACACGTCGCAGGTGACGTAGACGTCCGGCAGGAAGTGCATCTCGATCTTGATGACGCCGTCGCCCGAGCAGGCCTCGCAGCGCCCGCCCTTGACGTTGAAGGAGAAGCGGCCGGCCTGGTAGCCGCGCGCCTTCGCCTCCGGCAATCCGGCGAACCAGTCGCGGATCGGGGTGAAGGCGCCGGTATAGGTCGCCGGGTTGGAGCGCGGCGTGCGCCCGATCGGCGACTGATCGATGTCGATGACCTTGTCGAGATTCTCGAGCCCGTCGAGGCGTTCGAACGGGGCCGGGTGCTCCATCGCGCCGTTGAGGGATTTGGCCACCGCCTTGTAGAGCGTGTCGATGATGAGGGTGGACTTGCCGCCGCCCGAGACGCCCGAGACGCAGGTGAAGGTCCCGAGCGGAATCTCGACGCTCACATCCTTCAGGTTGTTGCCCCGCGCGCCGACGAGGGTGAGCTTGCCCTTCTTCGTCTTGCGCCGGGCTGTGGGCACGCGCACGCTCATCTCGCCCGTCAGGTACTTGGCGGTGAGCGAGGCGGGGTTCTTCAGCACCTCCTCCGGCGTGCCCTGGGCGATGATCTGCCCGCCATGGATCCCGGCACCGGGGCCGACATCGACGACGTAATCGGCCTGGAGGATCGCATCCTCGTCGTGTTCGACGACGATGACGGAATTGCCGAGGTCGCGCAGGCGCTTCAACGTGCCGAGCAAGCGCTCGTTATCGCGCTGGTGCAGGCCGATGGACGGTTCGTCGAGGACGTAGAGCACCCCCGTCAGCCCGGAGCCGATCTGCGAGGCGAGGCGGATACGCTGGCTCTCGCCGCCCGAGAGCGAGCCCGAGCCGCGCGCGAGGGTGAGGTAGTCGAGGCCGACATCGACCAGGAAGGTGAGCCGGTCGCGGATCTCCTTCAGGATGCGGAAGGCGATCTCGTTCTGCTTCGGCGTCAGCTTCTCCGACAGTTCGGAGAACCAGCGATGCGCCTCGCGCACGGAAAGCGCGGTGACGTCGCCGATATCCTGCATGGCGACCTTCACCGCCAAAGCCTCGATCTTGAGGCGCTTGCCGCCGCAGGAGGCGCAAGGGGTCTCGCTCATGAACCGGGCGATGTCCTCGCGCGAGGCGTCGCTCTCGGTCTCCTTGTAGCGCCGCTCCAGGTTCGGGATGACGCCCTCGAACGGCTTGTTCACCTCGTAGGCGCGCATGCCGTCGTTATAGGCAAAGCGGATCGACTCGCGGCCGGAGCCGTAGAGGATGACCTTGTGCGCCGTCTCCGGCAGGTCCGACCAGGGCGACGTGGTCTTGAAACCGTAATGCCCCGCCAGGGCGTCCAGGGTCTGGCCGTAATAGGGCGAGGTCGATTTCGCCCAGGGGCCGACGGCACCGCGCTTGAGGCTGAGCTTGACGTCGGAGATGACCAGTTCGGGGTCGATCCGCATCTCGTGGCCGATGCCGCCGCAGGTCGGGCAGGCGCCGAACGGGTTGTTGAACGAGAACAGGCGCGGCTCGATCTCGGCGATCGTGAACCCGGAGACCGGGCAGGCGAAGCGCGACGAGAAGGTGATGGTCTCGCCCTCGGCCGGATCGGCGAATTCGATCAGCGCGATGCCGTCGGCCAGTTCCAGGGCGGTCTCGAAGGAATCGGCGAGACGCGCGGCGATGTCGGCCCGCACCACGAGACGGTCCACCACCACGTCGATATCGTGCTTGAGCTTCTTGTCGAGTTTTGGCGCATCGTCGATCGGGTAGTATTCGCCGTCGATGCGAAGACGCTGGAAGCCCTTCTTCTGGAACTCGGCGATCTCCTTGCGGTACTCGCCCTTCCGGCCCCGAACCACGGGGGCGAGGAGATAGAGCCGGCTCTTCTCCGGCAGGGCCAGCACCCGGTCGACCATCTGGCTCACGGTCTGGCTCTCGATCGGCAGGCCGGTGGCGGGCGAGTAGGGGATGCCGACCCGCGCCCAGAGCAGGCGCATGTAATCGTAGATTTCGGTGACGGTCCCCACAGTGGAGCGTGGGTTCTTCGACGTCGTCTTCTGCTCGATGGAGATGGCCGGCGAGAGCCCGTCGATCTGATCGACGTCGGGTTTCGACATCATCTCGAGGAACTGGCGGGCATAGGCCGAGAGCGACTCGACGTAGCGGCGCTGGCCTTCCGCATAGATCGTGTCGAAGGCGAGCGACGACTTGCCCGACCCCGACAGGCCGGTGAAGACCACGAGCTTGTCGCGTGGAATCGTGAGATCGATGTTCTTGAGGTTGTGCTCGCGCGCGCCCCGGACGGCGATGACGCGACGGTCGGGGCTACCCTCGAACAGCTTCTCGATCCGCGCCTCGACGCTCTCTTCCTGTGCCTGCGCCGCTTGGCTCTTCAGGCCCCGTGGCGTCTTGGCGGCGGCTTTTGCTTTGGCCATTGGGTCTCTTCGGCGGCAGGACTTGGCGGAAAGGAGGATCGGCGACGACGCGCGGGGATCGTCTCCGGGACGTCATGCGGCGAGGTCGAAGACAACGGTCCCGCCACCGGTCGCCATGTCGGGCGCACGGGCCGGGCGGGCAAGACGCACGCCACGCATATCCGCCACCCAGCTAGAACAAAAAGCGTACAGCTACAATATCGGCGCTGAATTCCGCGCTCGGGCGGACGCTCGCCAAGCTCTCGCGGCCGAACGCACCATGGAAGTGGGACGCGCTCCTCTGCTGGGGCGGCCCCCGACCGCGATGGGTCGGCGAGCATTTCCAGGCCTTCGTTTGCCGCGCTCCTGCTCGCCGAACCGGCAACCACTTCGGCGCAGAACGCCCTAGACGCTCGTCTGAAACCCGCCGAGGGGCGCGACGACCCGGCAGATCAGCCCATCGGGCTCGTAGGCGAGGGAGACCTCGCCGCCGACGGCGCCGGCGAGCCCGCGTTCGATGAGCCGTGAGCCGAAGCCCTTCCGTGTCGGGGGGTTCACGGGTGGCCCGCCATGCTCGGACCATGTGAGGTGGATCGAGTCGTCGTCTCCCGCCACGACCACCCGCCATTCCACGACGACGCGGCCGTCCGGCCTGGAAAGGGCGCCGTATTTGGCGGCATTGGTGGCGAGTTCGTGCATCATCAGGGCGAGCGACAGGGCCGCCTTGGAGCCGATGACGATCTCGGGCCCCGACAGATCGAACCGCCCCGGCTGCTGGTCGTCGTGAAGGGACAGGGCGCTCTGCAGGATCGTCGAGATGGCGGCGCTCTCGCGCTCTCCGGTCAGCAGGATGTCGTGGGCATTCCCGAGGGCGATCAGGCGCGCGGCCAAGGCATGCTTGGCCGCTTCCACATCGGTGACGTTGCGCAGACTCTGCGAGGCGATCGCCTGAACCATCGCGAGGGTGTTCTTCATGCGGTGGCTGAGTTCGCGGTTGAGAATCCGCTGCTGCTCGTCCGCCTCGATCCGGATCAGGCTGCTCCAGGCCCGTTCCGCCACCTCGCGGACGAAGGCGATCTCGTGCGGCGTCCAGGAGCGCGGCGAGGCCTCCGTCGCATAGAGCACGCCGACGAGGCGACCGCGCTGGAGCAGGGGGACGGAGATCACCGCCTGCACACCCTCCGCGATGTAGAGTTCCGCATCGCTATCGAGGTCGGGGGAGGTCGCGAGATCGTCCACCGCGAGGATCTCGCCGCGCCGCAGGCCGGCGATACTGGCGGGAAATTCCTCGAGCCGCAGGGTCCGGCTCGGAAAAGTCTGTCCGTCCGAGGACCAGGAATGCGCTACCGTCACCAGCCCCGCCGGAAGGTCGACCATGCCGTAGCCGGCCCGCGTCGCCCCGAGAGCGCGGCCCAGGATCTCCGCCGTCATGGCCACGACATCGGCGTTCGAGCGCAATTCACGCAGGCGGTCGCCTAAGCTGATCAGCGCCTCGCGACGGGCATCCGCGCGTTTCTCCTCGGTGATGTCCTCGATCATCGCCATGGCGTGAACGGCGTCACCCAGGGTCTGGGAGACGAGGTTCACCCTCGCCCAGATGATCCGGCCGTCGCGTCTCCGGTAGCGCTTCTCGAACCGGTCCTGCAGGGTCTCGCCGGTGGCGAGGCGGCGATGCAGGTCGTCGCGCGCATCCGCATCCTCGGCGGGGGTCCATTGGGCGAGGGAGCGACCGACGATCTCGGATTCCGGCGCACCCCAGATCTCGCAGAGCTTGGCGTTGACCCTGAGCGCCAGGACGCTGCGGGGATCGAACTGGACGATCCCGATATTGGCACCCTCGAAGACCGCGCGGAATTGTGCCTCCAACTGGCTTCTGACGGTGACGTCGAGCATCGCGCCGACCATCCGCACCGGCGCGCCCAAAGCATCGCGGACGAGATATCCGCGGTCCAGCACATCGGCATAGGCCCCGTCTCCCTTGAGGAAGCGGTACTGGCAGCTCCACCTGTCCGAGCCTCCGTCGAGAAAGGCATTCAGCCCGGCGGAGACGATGGCGCGGTCATCGGGATGGATGTTGCCGAGCCACCAGTCGGAGCCGGGACCGATATGGGCAGGCCGCCAGCCATAGGACGTCTCGAGCGCCTCGTTCCACAGGATGGCGTCGCGCAGCAGGTCCCAATCCCAGACGACATCGTTGGTCGCCCTGGCCACGAGGCGATAGCGCTCGTCGGTCGACCACCGATCGAGGGAGGCGGCACCATCGCCGATACCAACGGCACCGTCGGTCATACCACCGGCCGCCGTCCTTACCGGCGAAGGAAGATCGCGACGACTCCCTCGGAGGGGTGGAGGTACATTCGCAGTGGTCATCGGATGCGGGTCTGATTCCGTCGATCGCCATCACATGAAATGCAGTCGGACCTCGCAACGAACAAGTCTCGCCACGAGATTTCGCGAGATCCTCCCCGCCCACAGCGTATCGAACTCGGATCGGAGACTTGACCCGGCACCTGGGCCCGGGATCGGAAAGCCTCGTCCCCCCGAGCGGACATCGAGCGATGCCGCCTCAGACAGCCGCTGCCGGGACGGGATCGTCCTGGCTCGGCTGCGTCGGAGGATCGACGAAGAGCATCCGCCCGTCGGCATCGTAGACGGCCCCGAGCACGGTCTCGAAATGGCTCACCACGGCGCCATGGCACTCGCAGGCCGCCTCCTGGATCTTGGCCCGGTCGAGAATGGTGATACGGCCGCGCCCCACCTCGATCAGCCCCTGCACCTGCAGGGTGCGCAGGATCCGGGTCAGGTAGGTCCGCTGCACGCCCAGCATGTTGGCCAGGAGTTCGTGGGTCACGGGAAGCGTTTCGGTGCCGATCCTGTCCTGCAGCGTCAGCAGCCAGCGCAGGCATCGCTCCTCGATCGGGTGGAGGGCGTTGCACGCCACGGATTGCAGCACCTGGCCGAGGAGGCAATCGGCGTAACGGGTGAACAGGTTGCGCAGCGTGGTCGAGCGAAGCTTGGCGTCCTGCAATTTCGCGGCATCGAGCCTGAGGACCGGTCCGCCGATCTGCACTAGGGCCGTACTGAATGCCGGAAGGCTGCCGTGACTGACGACGCCGCCCACGGCGCCCTCCCGGCCGATCGTGGCCGTCTCGGCGCTCCGGCCGTCACGCATGGAGACGATCAGGTTGATGACCGTCTGATCGCAAGGGAAGGAGATGTACGAGACCCGGGACCCGACGGAGAACAGAACCTCCCCGCGCCGAACGACGGTCGGTTCGAAATAGGGCATGAGAAGCCCGCGATCCTCCCGGGACAGCGCCTTCAGCAGGAGATTGCCTTCGATGAAGGACTCTGTCGACGGGAGCATCTGATGCGCTGTGTTCACCTTCTGTCTCGCGCTTAGCTTATCACCGCCAAGGCGTCTGTCCACTAGTTGACGAAGGTAGCGAAAAATCTTGTCGTCGCGGCGGATTCGAGTGTGGCTCCGCCAGCCTCCGCAGCATCAGGGTCACCCAACCACCCCCACCTCCAACTCCTCCCCACAAGGGGGAGCAGGGCGGGACGGCGCTTCCCGCGAAAAATGTAGAATGCCGTAGCCGTAGGCAAGACGGCGCCCGCGCGCATCACGCTCGGGCGCGGTGTCGGTTCAGCCCTGGCCGGCCTCGTCGCCTTCGCCGATGCAGTCGAGGGCCCGTTCCACGGCGCTGACCGCTTCGCGCAGGTTGCGGACGGTGAGCTCCATCTCCCTGCGGGGACGGCCCATGGCGGCGGCACGGTGGGCGACGCCCTGAAGCAGCTCCAGGGCGGCGAACAGATCGTCGGCGACGGCGACCACATTGGAGATCTGTGGTGCGGCGGCGGGGGGGCGGGAGAAGGGGACCACGTTGCTCATGTTGGACAAGGTGTCGCCCAAGGCCGGCCCGAGCACCAGATCCAAGGAGGCTAAATCCGCGTGATTGCGGCCCCCATGCCCGAAAGCCGTCAAGCGTAGTGAGCGTTTTCGTGGCGCGAGAACATCACTCTGCCCGTAAGGTGAGACGGTTCGTTATCCTTGTGCTTGACGCGAGGGCCAACCCGGCACCACGAAAGACCCGATCGGTCCAACCGGACCAGACTCCCAGGAACTTCCGATGCGTCCCATCCCCGTCCTCTTCGCCGTCGGCATGCTCTGTGCCCTCGGGGCCTGCAACAGCGCCGACCGCAGCGGCTTCTCGGACAGTTTCAGCACCGAGAATTTCCGCCGCTCCAACGACACCAACGGCACGCAGACCCGCCGCGACGTGAACCGCGCCTACACCGCCCCGTCGATGCCCTCCATCGTCAGCCGCGGCAACTGACAGCCTGCTCGCCTTGCTTGTCCAAGGCCTTACCTCATCCTGAGGTGCCGCGGAGCGGCCTCGAAGGAGCCCTCCAGGGATCACGCGAGCACTGGAGGGCTCCTTCGAGGCCCGCTGATGCGGGCACATCAGGATGAGGAGTTCTGATTGGATGATCGATCCTGGAATGGAAATCCGTCGAAAAATCCAATCGAACAGGCTCCGACACTCGCCACTCAGTTCTTGGCCAGGGCGTCCGCAAAGGCGATCATGCGGTTGCGGGCATAGGTCGGCAGGCCGGCACTGATCGACGTGCCGGTGTTGAAGGACGAATTGCCCATCAGCACCTGGGCCGGAAGCAGGTTCTTCAGAACCGGCACGCGGGCATATTCCTGCTTGCGGTCGAGGACATCGGCCTTGATCGCCAGCGCCATGTAGGTCGTCACCACCGTCTTGCCGGGGTCGTTCGGCATCGGCTGGAACACGGCGAGGAACTTGCCGAAGCGCAGGATCTGGTTGACCCAGAAGATCGTCTGTTCGAGGCCGCCGGCCACCGGCGTGTCGACCCGCGTGAGCGCAGCGAGCGAAGCCGCTTCGGCCGCCGGCAGGGTCCGCAACTCGCTCTGGAACGAGACGAACTCGGCCACCTTCTTCGAGGCGCCGTCCTCCAGCTTGTTGGCGAGCTTCACGCCCAGCGGCAGCTTGCCCTCGAGGTCGTAGCGGGATTCGATGCAGGCGGCGGCGCCCTCGCACCAGGCCCGGTCCGGGCGGCGGGCGAAGGCGGCGGCCGGGTCCTTGGTCGGCGTCACCTCGGCGGGGCTCAGGGTCTTGTGCTTGATGACGGGGTCCATCTTGGACACGAAGCCGAGATTGGCGAAGGCCGACAGGTCGATGGACTCCGCGGGCTTGGCCACCACGAACCGCCCCTGCGCCACATAGACCTTCAGGGTCTCGTGCCGCTGCTTCGAGACGCCGTTGAGCGTCACGCTGTAATCGGGCTCGGCATAGGCGGGGTAGGGCGCCAGGGCCGCCTGCTCGGCCGGGCGCAGCTTTCGCCATTCGAGATAGGGCGTCAGGCCGCTCTCGGGGTTGGCCGGATTGTCCCGGTGGTCGGTGAACAGGATCGTGCCGGGCTTGAGGGCGGCAAGGCCCGACGGCTCGATGGCGGGAACCTCCTTGATCCGGTCGGCAGGGACCTGGGCCTTCATCCCTTCCTGCGCGGAGGCGGGGAGGCCGAGCGCCAGGACGGGCAGGAGGCCGAGAATCTGGACAAGGACACGTGTCGCCGGAAGCTGCGTCTTCACGTCGGGGCCTCGATTGCTGATGAAGGGGGGATCCGCGCCTTCAGTAGCGCGGGTCGTCGCCGAACAGGTAGTCGGGATCGCGGCGGCGAGCGCGGGGCGGCTCGTCCTCGCCGAAGGGCGAGCGTTGGGTGCCGGGCCATGCCGGGCTCCGCGACCCCTCGTAGCCATAGCCATCCCCCTGCGCCCGGCGGCCGCGCGGCTGCGCCGGCCTCTCACCGAAGGGGTCGAGGGGGTCCGGCTCGGCCCCGCGCCGGGTGGTGAGGTTGCCGTACAGGTCGCCCACCACGTCGGCGCCGTCGTCGAGGCCGCCAGTGTCGCCGTCCTCGGAATCCGGCCGCATGGCGGTCTGCACCTCGCGCGGCAACAACTGGTACTGCGTGTCGGCCACGCGACCGTTGCTCAGCCGGAAATGCTCGAGGAAGCCGCCACCCGCGACACGCTCACCGCTGCGGGCGTCGATGGGCAGGTCGGCGAGGTCACGTTTCGCCTCCGGGGAGGGCGGGGCGAGGGGGGTGCGCGCCACGCCGTTGGCCCAGGCGGCCTGCAGGATGGTGCCGGCGATCGGCACCGCGAGATGCCCGCCGGTCTGGCCGCGTCCCAGGGTCCGGCGGGTGCCGTCGGCATTGTCGTAGCCGACCCAGACCACGATGGTGATCTCGTTGGTGAAACCGGCGAACCAGGCGTCGTTCTCGTTCTCGGACGTGCCGGTCTTGCCGGCGATCGAGCCGGAGAAGCGGGCGAGGGCCGCCGCGGTGCCGTGGTTGGTGACGCCCTGCAGCATGGTCTTCAGCTGATAGAAGGCCACCCTGTCGGCCGAGCCGATCCGCACCGGCTCCTTCGGCTCGCGCTTGTACAGAACCGTGCCGTCGCGCTCCACCGTCTCCAGCGCGTAGGGCGCCGGCCGAGCGCCCTCGTTGGCCACCGCCGCGTAGAAGGCGGCGAGATCGACCATGCGGACCGGCTGCGAGCCGAGGACGAACGGATAGTAGCGCTCGCATTCGGCATAGAGCTGCGCTTCGAGCGCGAGGTCGCAGACGCGGGTGAGGCTCGCCGGCGGCGTATCGGCGATGCCGCCCTGGAGCAGGCGCGCGGTGACGAGGTTCTTCGAGAATTCGAGCCCGCGTCGAAGGGTCGTCGCGCCCGACCCGCCGCCATCGTAGTTCTTCGGGCTCCAGGACTGGCCGACACCGCCGATGGGCGGCAGGGTCACGCTGGCATCCATCACCAGGGTATTGGGCTGCAGGCCGGCGTTCAGCGCGGCGAGATAGGTCAGCGGCTTCAGGGTCGAGCCGGGCTGGCGCACGGTCTGCGTCACCCGGTTGAGCTGGCTCAGCGGGTAGGAGAAGCCCCCATCCATGGCGAGGATGCGCCCGGTGCGGTTCTCCAGCACCAGGGCCGCGCCCTGGACCGAGGGGCGCACGCGCAGCTCCGCGCGGGGAACCCGGGCCTTCGGGTCGCGCAGCTTCACCCGCACCACGTCGTAGGTCTGCAGTCGGCCCTTGGCGATGCCGGGATCGAGGCTGACGATGCGCCCGTCGGCGAGCCCCGCCTTCACCGGTCCGCGCCCGGATTCGAGCACCACGGCGAGCGGCCAATGCACGTCGTAGAGCACCGGCCGCGCGCTCTCCAGGGCGCGCTGCCAGACGGGTTTCTGCGCCGCCGGCTTCGGCCCGGTGGCCGCCGGCGCGGACTTCGCGGCAGCAGGCTTGTCCGTGGCCGATCTGGGCTTCGCCTCGCCGCCGACGACGAGCGGCACCGACTGGACCGATCCCTCCACGGCGGGCGTCGCCCCGCCGAGCTTGGCGATGCTGTCGGCGAGGTTGAATTCCGGCCCCTCGTAGCGCTGGCGCCCGGTGGCGCGCTCGTAAGTGGCGAGCCCGTCCTGCAGGGCGGATTCCACGGCTGTCTGGAGGCCGGCATTGATGGTCGAGCGGACCACGTGGGAGGCGGAGGTGAGCGAGTCGATGCCCGCGAAGGTGCGTGCCTCGCGGGTGAGGTGATCGACGAAGTAGAACCCCGAATCCCGCCGCGTGGTCTCGATCGGCTTCAACCCGAGGGGCGCGTTGGCCGCCTCGGTCAGCTGCGCCTCGGTGATGACGCCCTCGTCCTTCATCCGCGCCAGCACATAGGCGCGCCGCTCCTTGGCGCGGTCGGGATACTTGTCCGGATTGTAGAAGTTCGGCCCCTTCGGCATGCCGCCCAACAGTGCCGCCTCCGGCACGGTGAGCTGCCCCACCGATTTCCCGAAATAGCTCCGCGCGGCCATCTCGATCCCGTAGGAGCCGCGGCCGAGATAGATCCCGTTGAGGTAGAGTTCGAGGATCTGCGGTTTGCCGAGGATCCGCTCCAGGCGCGAGGCCACGATCATCTCGCGGATCTTGCGCTCATAGGTGACGTCGTCACCCACCGACAGGTTCTTGACCACCTGCTGAGTGATGGTGGAGCCGCCGGCCGGCCGCCCCGGCGAGGCGAGGTTGCCGATGAAGGCCCGGATGACGCCGCGCTCGTCGATGCCCTTATGGGTCTCGAAGCGCTTGTCCTCGGCCGCCACGAACGCCTTCTGCACCATCACCGGCACGTCGGAGATCGGCACGCTGAGGCGGCGCCCATTGGCCTCGAACGCCTCGGCATAGCGCTTGCCCGCCCCGTCGAGGATCAGGCTGGCGCCGGGCAGCTTGCGGTCCTTCAGGTCCTGGGCCGAGGGCAGGTCGGCCACGGCCTTGTTGTAGAAGGCGATCACTTCACCCGCGTCGAAGGGCGAGTTCGCCGGGTTCTCGCCCTTGCAGAACTGCCGGTAGCTCGTGTTGAGCTCGCCGATATCGAGCCCGTGCAGGAGCTTGGGCGCGGAGGCACCGGCGATGGCCGAGGGGTCCTCCATGGCGGTGGAGATCAGCTCGTCGAGGTTGATGTCCTCGATGTCGAAGGCTTTCCGCATATGGGCGCAGCCGTCGCGCAGGATCTGCACCACTTGGCCCTTGTCGGCCACCGGATCGAACTGCGTCTTCACGGCATCCGGCCGCGTCGTCACCTGACTGAGCGTCAGCGCCGTCGCGAACAGCTTGATCAGGATGATGTTCATCGAGGGAAGGGCACCGAAATCCAGGACGCGTCACAGGGCACGGACGACAGGATCGGCAGCCGCAACGCACACGGCCCAAGATGGGATGCACAAGGCGGCTGATTTAAGGAGACGCCCGTCATCAAGCCTCGCCGAGACCAGGGTACTGCTCGGCTGTGGAAGGCGGGACCGAACGGAATTTCGTAGCCATGCCTTGTTCGACAGCATCGAGAATGATACATGTCACGTATCACGTAGTGCGCGCATGATTCAAAGCTTTGCAGATAAACGCGTCGAAGCCTTGTTCGACGATGGAACGAGCTACAGGCCCTGGCGTGCTTTCGAGGCCGTAGCCAAACGCAAGCTCGATATTCTCGATGCCGCAACGACTCTCGACGACCTACGCACTCCCCCCGGGAACCGCCTGGAGCTCCTCAGGGGTAACCGTGCGGGGCAGTACAGCATCCGCATCAACGATCAGTGGCGTCTTTGCTTCCGATGGACAGTACAAGGGCCGGAGCAGGTAGAAATCGTCGATTACCATTGAGATACGAAGGAGATGGGACATGTCTCGCATTCGCACGCATCCGGGTGAAGTCCTGGCCGAAGAATACCTCGCCCCACTCGGGCTTTCCGCCCGGCAGGTCGCGGCCGAGATCGGTGTTCCCCCCAACCGCCTGTCCGAGATCATCCGCGAACGGCGTGGCGTGAGTGCCGACACGGCGATCCGGCTCGGTGTCCGCTTCGGCACATCTCCCCAGTTCTGGCTCAACCTCCAGAACGCGCATGATCTGTCCAAGGCACGCGCGACGATGGACTATTCCGCCATCCGGTCGTGCGAACCCCAGACCGTTCCGGTTCCATAAAGGGGAGCCGTAGCTCCGCCTACTTGTTCCGCCCCAGCAGCACGAGCCAGCCGATTCCGATCACACAGACCATCGCGCCCACCGTGATGAAGGCCGGTGTGCCGAGATCCATGAAGCGGGGGGCGAGCTGCGTCGCGAAGGCCGCCACGATGAGCGCCACGGCGATGCGGGCGGCGGCGCGCTCGATGCCGCGGGTGAGCTTCTCGATGCCCTTCAGCTCGATCTCGACGGTGACGCGGCCCTGTTTCAGGCGCACCAGCATGAGGTGAATGAGGGTGGGCAGTTCGGAGGCCGCTCCGAACAGGCCCGCTCCCACCGCCTCGACCTTGCGGCTGATGCCCTTGATCGAGAACTGGGACGCGAGCTTGCTCTTCACCGTCGGGCCGGCGGCGGTGAAGAGGTCGAATTTCGGGTCGAGATGGCGCATCACGCCATCGGCGGTCACCAATCCCTTGAACAGGATGGCGAGGTCGGTGGGCATGGCGAGGTCGTTCTCGCGGGCCATGGTCATGAAATCGGTGAGGAGGTCGCCGAAGTTCAGCACCGAGCCGGCATGGCGGTTGATGAAGGCCTGGGACGAGGTCTCGAGCTTGGTGAGATCGGGATTGCTCGATCCGGTCCAGTCGAGGAGGACGGCCATCAGCCCATCGGAATCCTCTTTCAGCATGGCGCCGATCAGCATGAGGAGCTGGGTGCGGCGCCGCTCGGAGAGGCGGCCGATGATGCCGAAATCGATGAAGCCGATGCGGTTTCCCGGCATCACCAGCATGTTGCCGGGATGCGGATCGGCGTGGAACACGCCCTCGATCAGCGCCATGTTCAGGAAGGCGTCGGTGCCCTTCTGGGCGACCTTGACCTTGTCGATCCCGGCCGCGTCGAGGCGGGGATGGTCGTTGGGCGGGATGCCGTGGATGAATTCCTGGACGAGGACGCGCTCGGAGGTGAACTCCCAGTGGATCTTGGGGATGACGATGTCGTCCCGGTCGGCGAAGATCGCCGCGATGGTCTCGCAGTTGCGCGCCTCGTTGACGAGGTCGAGCTCGCCGTAGAGACCGGCGGCGAGGTGGCGCATCTGCTCCTGGGGCTGGTAGCGCCCGAATTCCGGCCACTCGTCGACCACGATGCGGGTGGCATGGGCGAGGAGACGCAGATCCGCCTCGATGATCTTGCGCAGGCCGGGGCGCAGGACCTTCACCACCACCTCCTCGCCCGACATCAGACGGGCGCGGTAGACCTGGGCGATGGAGGCCGCGGCCAACGGCACCGTGTCGAACTCGGCGAAGATCTCCGAGGGCGGCGCCCCGAGATCGGCCTCCAGCTGCGGCCGGATCTTGTCCCAGGCGATCGGCCGGACCTGACTGTGGAGCTTCTCCAGCTCCTCCGTCCATTCCGGCGTCAGCAGGTCCGGCCGGCTGGCGAGGATCTGGCCGAGCTTGATGAAGGTCGGCCCCAGGGCCTCGATCGCGCGGCGCACGCGCTGCGGCTGGGACAGGCGGGCCACGTCCACGTGGGGCCGGCGGCGCTTGGCGAACCGCGCCAGATGGCCGAGGCCGAGGCGCTCCACGACCTTGGTGACACCGAATCCGATCAGGACAGCGGCGATCTCGCTCAGGCGCTGCCTGTCGCGAGCGGCGACGAAGGCGGTTTTCAGCATGTGCGCAAGGGACTGCCCCGTCTGGCGTGAAGGTGGCCGCGTTGAAAAGTCAGGCCGGCCCGCCTGTTCGGATCGTGCCGATCTGCGGCGCGGCTCCGTCTAGGGTGCCGGCGAGGCCGAAATTTGGCAGCGCCGTCGCATTTGCCAGGACGGCAGCCTCGACCAGAACGGCAGCCTCCGACGGGATTAGCGCCGCCACACGCCCGGCGCCAGACGCCTTCTCAGCCCATGCGACCCTGGAATCGCACATCGCCGCCGCGAGGCATCCCCTCCGCGTGAAAATGAGCTAAACACGCGGACCGGACACGGGCGCCCCACCGATCGCGAACGAACGCGCGGCGGGGACGGGCGCCTCCTCAGACACGCAGTTCCACGGAAACGGAGACACGGTCCCGATGGCAGGCACGCCCCGCGCAGGTATCATTCCGGTGACGCCCTTCCAGCAGAATTGCACCCTGATCTGGTCCGACGAGACCAAGATCGGCGCGGTCGTCGATCCCGGTGGCGATCTCGACCGGATCGAGGCCGCGATCCGCGACCAGGGCATCACCATCGAGAAGATCCTGCTCACCCATGGCCATATCGACCATGCCGGCGGCGCCGACGAATTGCGGGAGCGGCTCGGCGTCCCGATCGAGGGCCCGCACGAGGCGGACCGCTATCTGCTCGATTCCCTGCCGGAGACCGGAGCCAATTACGGGATCGACGGTGCGCGCGCCGTGATTCCGGACCGCTGGCTCGCCGAGGGCGACGCGGTGAGCGTGGGCGAGCTCGGCTTCGACATCGTGCACGCGCCAGGCCATTCGCCCGGCAGCGTGGTCTTCGTCAGCCGCGACGCGCGCTTCGCCCTGGTGGGAGACGTGGTGTTCAAGGGCTCGGTCGGCCGCACCGACCTGCCCGGCGGCAACCACGACCAGCTCATCCGCGCCATCAAGGACAAGGTCCTGCCGCTGGGCGACGACATCGCCTTCATTCCCGGCCACGGCCCCACGAGCACGCTGGGCGAGGAGCGGATGACCAATCCGTTCCTGCAGGAGTGAAGCCGAAGACCGGCCTGTGATGTCATTCGGTGGACTTGATCTTCCGGGCCGGTCTTCTGCGGGCACGAGGAACGGCCGCACCGATGTCTTTCAGACGTACGGAGCGGCCTTCCGGAAACGTCACCAGGAGTTGGAGATCGCCGCCGATCGCCTGCACATAGGCACGCAAGGTCGATAGCTTCATGTCCGCGCGCTTCTCGAGGCGCGAGACATAGACCTGACGGCCACCCAGCCGTTCGGCGACGGTTGCCTGGGTGATCTCCTCGGCGCGTCGCAGGTCACTCAACGCGAGCTCCTCGGCGATCAGTTCGGCACCGCGCGCTCTGATCCGTGCCTGTCGCTCCGGCGTGAGCGTCGCGAGGATGTCGTCCGCCGAAACAGGGCGATGGTCGTCGGTCACCGGGAACTCCCATCCCTGGATGTGGCCTTCAGATGCTGGTCGAAACGAGCGTCGGCCCGCTTGATCAACGCGGTGTAGAAACGCTTTCCCGAAACACCGGATTTGTCCCCCGCGACGAGGAGGATGCCGGTTCGAGCAGGGTCGAAGGCGAAGGCCACCCGCCAGACACCATCGTCAGCCTCGAAGCGAAGCTCTTTCATGTTGGCATGCTTCGAACCGTTGAGCGTATCCGCCCCAGGCCGTCTCAATTGAGGGCCCGCGACCTTCAGAAGCTCGATCATGGCCAACAACTCGTCCTGAACCGCCTCCTGCAGCGCATCGAACTCGCGCCGGAATTCATGGTGAAGCTCGACCCGCCAGCCCATTCTTCATACCCTGCATGGTATGTTTTCGAAAGGGTCGGCACGACCCTCGATGCAGGCTGAGAGTGCAGCGAGGTCAAGCGTGGCGGCAAGCCCGGGAATCGTCGGGACGGCA
Source organism: Methylobacterium sp. SD274 (assembly GCF_017355285.1). NCBI lineage: Bacteria > Pseudomonadati > Pseudomonadota > Alphaproteobacteria > Hyphomicrobiales > Methylobacteriaceae > Methylobacterium > Methylobacterium sp. SD274. The sequence continues at coordinate 190,001 of NZ_JADIJP010000006.1, forward strand.
CGGGGACTGACCGTGCTCATGCGGTGCATTTTCAAGACGCACCGCTTATATATAGCCCACTGAACGAATCGCAGGCGTACCCGGGGACCGAGCCGGGGCACGAAAATCAAGCAAAGACCCGCCTGCCTGGGGAACTTGATGTCCGACATGACCGACGACGACACCTCCCGCAACCTGGCGGCTACGGCCTATGGGGCGGAATCCATCCGCGTGCTCAAGGGGCTGGATGCCGTGCGCAAGCGGCCCGGCATGTATATCGGCGACACCGATGACGGGTCGGGCCTGCATCACATGGTCTACGAGGTGGTGGACAACGCCATCGACGAGGCGCTGGCGGGCCATGCCGACATCGTCACCTGTACCCTCAATGCCGACGGCTCGGTGACGGTGTCCGATAACGGCCGCGGCATCCCCACCGACATCCACAAGGAGGAGGGGGTCTCGGCCGCCGAGGTCATCATGACCCAGCTCCATGCCGGCGGTAAGTTCGACCAGAATTCCTACAAGGTCTCCGGCGGCCTGCACGGCGTCGGCGTCTCCGTCGTCAACGCCCTCTCGCAATGGCTCCGCCTGCGCATCTGGCGCAACGGCAAGGAGCACGCGATGGAGTTCCGCCACGGCGACGCGGTGTCGCCGCTGGTGGTCGTGGGCGACGGCAACGGACGGCGCGGCACGGAAGTGTCGTTCCTGCCCTCCACCGACACGTTCACGATGATCGAGTTCGACTACGCGACGCTGGAAAAGCGCCTGCGCGAACTCGCCTTCCTCAATTCCGGCGTGCGCATCGTCCTCACCGACGCGCGCCATGCCGAGCACAAGCGCGAGGAGCTGTTCTACGAGGGCGGGATCGAGGCCTTCGTGCGCTATCTCGACCGCTCGCGCAAACCGATCGAGGGCATGACGAAGCCGGTCTTCGTGCGGGCCGAGCGCGACAACATCCGCGTCGAGGTCGCGCTGTGGTGGAACGACTCGTTCAACGAGACCGTGCTGCCCTTCACCAACAACATCCCGCAGCGTGACGGCGGCACCCATATGGCGGGCTTCCGCGCCGCCATGACCCGGCAGATCACCGGCTATGCCGAATCCACCGGCATCACCAAGCGCGAGAAGATCACCCTCACCGGCGAGGATTGCCGCGAGGGCCTCACCGCCGTGATCTCGGTGCAGGTGCCCGACCCGAAATTCTCGTCCCAGACCAAGGACAAGCTGGTCTCGTCGGAAGTCCGCCCGGCCGTCGAGAACGTCCTCAACGAGGGCCTCTCCAACTGGCTCGAGGAGAACCCGGCCCAGGCGAAATCCGTGATGGGCAAGGTCATCCTCGCGGCCTCCGCCCGCGAGGCGGCGCGCAAGGCCCGCGAGACCGTGACCCGCAAGGGCGTACTCGACATCGCCTCGCTGCCCGGCAAGCTCGCCGATTGCCAGGAGCGCGATCCGTCGAAATGCGAGATCCTCCTGGTGGAGGGCGATTCCGCCGGCGGCTCGGCCAAGCAGGGCCGCGACCGCCACTTCCAGGCGGTTCTCCCCCTGCGCGGCAAGATCCTGAACGTCGAGCGCGTGCGGGCGGACCGGATGCTGTCCTCGGCCGAGATCGGCACGCTGATCACGGCGCTCGGCGCCGGCATCGGCCGCTCCTCCACCGACCGCGAGGGCTTCAACCCGGACAAGCTGCGCTATCACCGCATCATCATCATGACCGATGCGGATGTGGACGGCTCGCACATCCGCACCCTGCTGCTGACCTTCTTCTTCCGGCAGATGCCGGAGCTGATCGAGCGCGGCTACGTCTACATTGCCCAGCCGCCGCTCTATAAGGCCGCCAAGGGCAAGACGGCGATCTACCTCAAGGACGAGCGGGCGCTGGAGGATTACCTCATCGATGCCGGCGTCGACGGGGCGGTGCTCCGGCTCGCATCGGGCGCCGAGTTCGGCGGGCCGCAATTGAAGGCCCTGGTGGAGGAGGCGCGCCAGTTCCGTGGCCTGATGCAGGCGCTGCATACGCGCTACGACCGCGCCACGGTGGAACAGGCGATGATCGCCGGGGCCTTCCGCACCAACGTGGACGAGAACCCCGACGAGGCGACGAAGCGCGCCACCGAGATCGCCCGGCGCATGGACGTCATCGCCGACGATATCGAGCAGGGCTGGGAAGGCTCCGTCAGCGAAGGCGGCTACGTTCTCAGCCGGACCCTGCGCGGGGTGCGCCAGGTCGTGACCTTGGATGCCTCGCTCATCGCCTCGCAGGAGGCGCGCCGCCTGTCGGACCGGGCCGAGGCCCTGCGCGAGATCTACGGCGAGCCGGTGACCTATGCCCGCAAGGGCGAGGAGACCGTGCTGCACGGCCCCGTGGGTCTGTTCGAAGCGGTGATGGCCTTCGGGCGCAAGGGCCTGCAGCTCCAGCGCTACAAGGGGCTCGGCGAGATGAACCCGCAGCAACTCTGGGAGACCACCCTCGACAGCGAGGTCCGCTCGCTGCTCCAGGTTCGGATCAAGGACACCCAGGATGCCGACGACCTGTTCGTGAAGCTGATGGGCGATGTGGTGGAGCCGCGACGCGAGTTCATCCAGGAGAACGCCCTCAGCGTCGCCAATCTCGACGTCTGAGCCAACGCGACCGGGAGGGTCGATATGAGCAACATCATCCGTCCGACCTTCGGTCAGCCGCGTCGGCCCGAGCCCGTCGGCGACGACGACCGGGTCGAGGTCACGACGCAGCGCGTCTACGGGGAGGCCGGCGATCACCGCGTCTGCCTCGTCCGCGACGACGACGCGCCCGGCGGGGAGGTCTACAAGGTCGTCGTCGGGCGTCTCTCCGGACAGGAAGTCAGCACCGTGGCGATCCTGCCGGCCACGGCCGAAGGTGAGGTGGATGCCGAGATGGTCGCCCTCGCGATCCTCCGCACGCTGAGCCTGATCGACGAGGACGACGACACCCCAGGCATCGCCTGAGGCCGGTCCTCCGGCCCGGCCGAGTTCTCCATCGCCGGTGCGAGGCAGGCGACAGGATGTCCCATCTCTTCCGAGCGACCGCCGCCGAAGAAGCCCGCGCTCCGGGCGCGATGCCGGCTGGCAGGACCCGTCTTTCCGATCAGCCGATAGCGTAAGCGTCTGCACCAACTCCACTTCCCGAGCCTCGGCTCCGCCGCGCGGCCGCTGAATCACGTCCGCCGGCACAGGCGCTTCCACCGGCGCAGCGCTCGGCAACGGACCTTCCGTCGTCCGAGGAACCATTGACGCCAGATTGGACTTATTCTAATTAGCAACTGAGGGGCAGGCGCATCGGGGGCGTCCCGAACCGGCCCGGACATATTGGAGAGACCCATGGCACAGATCACCAGCGCAGCTTGCGAGGCCTGCCGCTTCTTCGACGACCACAAGATCAATGGCGGCCAGGCTGCCGCCGATCAGGGCCTCTGCCGCTACAACCCGCCGGTGAGCCAGCCCGAGCCGAAGTCGCCCGGCCTGTGGCCGGTGGTGGCCTCGAAGGATTGGTGCGGTCACTTCACCTCCGGCATGACCGCCGCCGAGTAAGCTCCAGCCGCCCGCCGGACCCGTCAGGCGAGACCGATCGGTCAAGCTTAGAGAGGCTCGGCACAAGGTCGGTTCCATCACGAAGGGCGAGATCGGGGCCGGTGCGGAAGCACCGGCCCTTTCTCATGTGTCGAATACGGTAGCGTCTCTTCCCGAACCTCACGAAGAATTCTCTCGCACGCGTCCCGAATTCCGTTAGGACGCCGCGAGCCGGTCATGATCCGGTCACCTTCGCGTCCGAAGCGGGGACCTTCAGACGATGGGCGGCTCCTGCCATCGCGTCCTGTGTCACGCCTCCGTATGGATGGGCGGCACAGGGACGGGCGGTTGCGTTTCGGGGCGGGTTAAGGATTTTTTCTGGATGACGTATCGACCCATTTCGGCAATGGCCGGGCGCCTCTTGGCCCCGATCGCCGGCCTCGCGCTCAGCGCGATATCGGGCTTCGCCGTGGCCGCTCCCAACGACCCGAGCGGCACCTGGCTCACCGAGGACGGGCGAGCCCGTGTCCGCATCGAGAAATGCGGCGCCAAGAACGATCACGTCTGCGGCTACGTCGTCTGGCTGAAAGTGCCGCTGAACGACAAGGGCCAACCCCGGGTCGATTTCAAGAATCCCGACCCGAAGAAGCAGGCCCGCCCCTCCCTCGGCCACCAGCTCATCATGGGCATCAAGCCGAACGCCGAGAACCATTACGAGGGCAAGATCTACAACGCCGAGGACGGGTCGTTCTACGATGTGACGATCTGGAGCGAGAAGCCCGGCGAGCTCACCGTGCGCGGCTGCATGCTGCGCTTCATGTGCATGTCGCAGGCCTGGACCAAGGTGACGGACACGGCACCGGGCCAGATCACCGGCCCGACCAACGGCCCGGGCGGCCCCCGCTCCGATCCGGAATGGGCGCCGAAGGCCGCGCCGGCCGGGGGAGCCGGCACGCCTGCCGCATCCTCCGCCAAACCGGCCGCCACGGCACCGAAGCCGGCAGCCAAGCCGGCCGAGTAACACGACGGCCGGAACCGTTCGATCCGGCCGAGGGTCGTTGGAATGATCGACGGCCGCTCGTATCCGCTCGATGACGTCCTGCACGGCCGGATCGTGCCGCTACCGTGCGAACTCCTGACGATCAGGGAGTTCGCACGGTAAGCGGGCGTCGGGAGTCCGGTTGCACGACAAGACCTATCTGCGGATCAAGACCCGTCCTGGGATCAGGCCCCTCGCTTGGCCGGGGAGCCACTGCCCGCCGGCATCATCGCGAAGCTGCCACCCCTGACCGTCTTCGAGCCGTCCGGGGACGTCCCCCGGACCAGGCGCGCGGCGGAGGAGGCGACCGGGATCACTCGGCGCTCGGCGTAGCGGTTCCGGCAGGCCCGACCGGCTGCAGCCACACCGGAGCCGCACCTCCGACGTTCGATCCCCAAGACCCTCGACCGATCCCCAAGACCCTCGACAACGAAGCCACCCACGAGTGCCCGACGGTGCGCGTGGCCGGCTTCATCGTGTGAGGGACACTGGACGCTGCGCGTCTGCGCCACGTCCGGTCGGGAACGACCGCCCAGAGCCGGTCTGTTTCCATCGGTCGGGGCCCCATTCGGCCAAACGTTGAGTGCGCCGCAGGCTCGACATAGACTTTGCTTGTCCAAGACATCGGTCGACCTTTGTAGAGGGGTCGATCGATGGATCGGCATTGCGGAGATCCAAGTCAATCCATGAATTTCAGCTTGAAATCCCTTGTCATCCTTGCGATTTCCGGAGCACTATCCGGGGAGACCAAGGCAATCGATTCCGGCTTCTACAATGGCAGCCATGTTTGCAACGGCGCGTTGACGCTGGACGACTGGGAATTCCGACAGGAAGAATCGTCATTCGACGTCTTCTTTCGCAAGACGACGGCGTCTTCCTTCCAAAAGCTGGAGTTGGTCGCTCAGGACACGGATGGTGGTCTTCTCCTCGTCGATCGGCGCGGTCGCCCTTGGATCGCGGTGCGATTCGGGCAGAACGGCGACAGCCTCCAGGGGCGGTGGCTCACCGGCCAGGGCAAGCCGCAATCCGATTGCGAGCCGTTCACGCTCTCCCGGAGCGAGAGCGCGAAGGCTCGCATGGATCGTCTCTTCGGTCTGCTTGGCGAGGCCCATCCGACCGTCGATACGGTGCGGACCGTCGCTGAGGAACAGCAGAAACTCCCGCCGATCGACCTGCTGCCGGATCTGGACCAGCAAGCCTATCGCCAGCGCTATGCCGAGGCCGCGCCGAGCTTCTGGAGGCGCTTTTACGACGCCGAACGCAAGCGGCTCGCGGAACTTCCCGTCGAACCGCCGGACGCCCGTGATCGGGCCGTCGGGGAAATGCGTGCGGTGACGAGCCTGACGCTGGCGCCCGAAGGGTCGCTCGACCGAAACGGGGCAGCCCGCCAGGCAGCCCTGTACTTCCTGCGCATCGTCGCCGACCGCCTCGCGGCGAGCGGGCGACCGCTCGAAGCCCTCCCGGGGGATACCTTGTGCGAGCGAATGGCGACGTTCGGCTCTATCGACGTCGAGCGGCTCGAACTGGCGGTCGGTCTACCGGTCGAATACTGGGACCGTGCCTTCACGGAGGACCTTCTCCAGAAAGCCCAGTCCTGCAAGGACGGCAGGACCATCGGGCGGTTGCTGTCTCAATCCTATCCCGACATCGAGAAGCGTCGGAAGGCCGCCCTCTGGCTGCGCGAGGAGCGGGAGCGTCTCCTCGCCCTTCCCCTGACCCTGACGTCGTTCCGTGAGACGAACGGGTTGCAGCTCAGCAGGGACGAACTCCGCCGAAACGACGTGTCGCGAATGGCCTATGACCGCTTCATCGGAGCCCCGCTCGAAACCCGTCGCACCGAGCTGGAGCAGGCCGCCGCTCGGGAGCTTCAGGAGGTGTTCGGCGGCGACAGCCTCAAGAGCCTCCCCCTCAACGAGGCTCGCTCGCAATGCGACCGGCTCGTCGGCACGCAATGGGGCAACGATGCCCTGTCGCGCCTCCACAAGACCTGCACCGGAATGGCGGAAGACTACGTGGCGAAAAGCGTCCGGCAGGTCTTCCAGGAGCAGGTCGGGCGGATCGAGGCCGCACCGAAGACGTTCGCAGGGCTGGAGGCCAATAACTGGTTCCTGATGGGCACAAGCGATGTGCGCGGGATCTATCCGCCGGCGGCCCTCGTGACGGAGTTCAACGGCAAGGTCGCCGACGCCCGAGCCGAGGCCGTCCGCATTGCGACGGGCGAAGTCGATCGGGCCTTCGCCGCCGCCGATCCTGTGTCGGACGTCACGGCCTCACCCATCCTGCAATGTGGGCGCGGCACGATTCCGTCGCATGAAAGTCTCAGGCCCCTCGTCCAGGCCTGCCAGGAAGGAAGCCGCGCCTTGGCCGCCCGGCGCGACGAGCTCCGGTGCCAGGAAGCCCTCAAGGCATCAGGTGGCGGCTCCGGCCTGCTGGAAGCCGCGATCAGGCCGAAGGCCACACCGGGCAACAGCTTCCGGGTCCGTCAGCTCGTCTGCGAGGCGGCCAGGCAGAAGGTCACGGTCACCTTCCCCACCTCCGGCATGTTGTGGTGGTCCAAGCAATATGTCGAGGCGCGGCTCCCGGCCGAGAGAGGCCGCGACCAGGTCCGCGCCCTCCGCTGGCTCATCGAGCCTGTCGCCGATGCGAAGGGAGAATGGGCGATCTCCAGGCTCGAATCCAAGACAGGGGAGGTGGCGCTGCCTTTCCCCGAAGACAGCCTGCTGCCCTGCCTCGCGCGGCAAAGCCTCTGCCGCTGACCTCTCTGCGCGACCTCGACACCGGGGCGGCCGTCCGCGGATCGCGGACGGGAGGGTTCCATCCGGTATCAGGACGAAACACCGCAAGCGGGCCGAGATCGCCGGCCAGATCGAACACACTCAGGGCGAGCTTCTGAAGCTTGTCAGGTCACTGGACGCTGTAAACAGCGCCATCCGCATCTTCGATCCCGTGGCAGACGTGGGAGAGATCGGGAACCGCCAGTACCCGCCGCTTCACGCCGCCTTCCATGGCGAGATGATGCGGTTCGTCCTGGGGGCGCTCCGCGTCGGTGACGGGCCGCTCACGTCACGGGAGATCGCGGACCATGTCATGGTCGGGCGTGGCCTCGACAAGGACGATCCCAAGGTCGCGCAGATGATTCGGAAGCGCGTCGGAGCCTGCCTGTGGAAGAGTAAGCAGGCGGGGAGCGCCAGGGAATAAGTATAGACGGCGATTTGAAAGGGTGTCTGCGAAGTTCACACCCCCTATCGTATGTGATTTAATTATCGCCTTGGTATCTGAAACGGAGACGGAGGCACTCTTCTCAAAAGGTCATCCAATTTTGTTTCTGTTCTTATAGCATTATTATTAATAGCAGTAAGTTTATCATCTATGCGTAGGTATGCGACTACAATCATAGCCGCCAATGTCATGAAACCAATTCCAAATATGCTTATTATATAGACGAAATCCGAATGTCGGTACGATTTAATATCCTTAATATCACCTTTAATGTCAGATACCGTATCTTCAACGGCCTTAACAATTAGGCGAGTTTGTCTAGTCTCGGCCGAAACGTTAGGGGGAACGTTGGCGAGTTCTTTCGGCGGCTCTGACCCCTGATCCTGCAGAGAGTTAGCCACTGTTTCCCTCTAGTTTAACTTTAATCCAATCCCACACCGTACTAGGAGCCCTGCCAAAATAAGATGATATCGCAAAAACAATCGCGTTACCGCTCTGGACTTTATTTGGCTCTTTAACGTCGTATATCTCAAGCGTCGCGCACAAGTCGATTACGGTGCTGTTCGTGGATACTAGCCACTGCGTCTCTCCGACCTGAAATGAGTCATTCGGGAATTTGGTCGCAATAACGCGCGCCAAGTTTGGCTGGGGGCTCGGCATCAGGATCGCAAAGATTGTCATGACGTCATTCCAGAAAGCCCGTTGCGTGAAAAAGCGTGATCCCAATGAGCACAGCGACCTCCCATATGTGCGGCAACACGCTTAGGATTTGGTTGAGAAGCACTTTATTCGCTTCAAAGATATGGTGCGAGAACCCTAGCGGAGTAGGCGGCTTGCGACAAATCATGCAGCTCTGAGAGGCCGCTGCCAGTAGCCACAGAAACCCACGGACGGGCCGCGCTTCATCGCCAGACCGGCAATCCCCTCGTACTGAGCGCCGTTGGCCTCGCGGCGGTGATCCTCGCGCCATGAAGCCTCCTGCGCGTAGCGGAGGAGGTAGACGCCAGCGATGTGGTGGTGGTCCTGCGCGGCGCGGCGGAGGCGGGAAAAGTACTCCTCAGCCATGTTCGTGCAGGCGCCGTCCTCGCTGTAGGCCTCGCGGTGGTTGATGCGCGTCACCTTGTACTGAGCGTGGAGGGCATCCCAGGAAGCGGCCTTGTCGGCCTGAATGACGGTGCCCTTGGCGACGTGGGCCTTGATGAAGCTTAGAGCAGCGCCTTCGGTGCGGAACACGTCGGGGACCGAATTACCACCGCGCTCGCGGACGATCACGACGCACTCACGCTTGCCATTCTGGTTCCTGGCAAGGCGTCGGTCGACGCGGCTCGCCTTGTGATTGGCGGGCTTGATGTAGCCGCCGAAGTAGCCGCCATCAACCTCAACGGTCCTACCCTCGCCGCCGAAGACATGGCCCTTCAACTCCACGGCCATGGCCTCGCGGAGTTTGTGAAGGAAGACGAAGGTGCGCTTGTAGGAGACGCCAAGTGGCCTGCTGCCGGTTCCATCGTCACGCCGGTTCATGCCGGCCTGCCTCGCCCCGGATCTCAGGTCCAGGGCGACGCATCGCTTAAAGCCCCGTCACTCCACCAGCGCGGCGTAGGTCAGCACCCGCAATTCCCGTCTGATCGGCAGGGCCGAGGAGGGGATGAGCTGGGCCAGCATCACCACGGCGAGGTCTTCCGCCGGGTCGATCCAGAACGAGGTGCTGGCCAAGCCTCCCCAGGCGACCTCGCCGGGGGTGCCGACGATCTGCGCCCGCGCCGGATCGAGCATGACCGAGAAGCCGAGCCCGAAGCCGATTCCGGTATAGGAGGATTCCGAGAAGCGCGGCTGGCCCATCGAGGCGAGGTCGCCGCCCAGATGGTTCATCAGCATCAGCTCCACCGTCTTGCGGCCCAGGAGCCGCACGCCGTCGAGGGCGCCGCGCCCGAGGATGAAGCGGCAGAAGCGCATGTAGTCCGATGCGGTCGAGACGAGCCCGCCCCCGCCGGAGGCGATCGCGGGCTTGGTGGCGAAGCGGCTTCCCACCGCGTCGTCGTAGAGCTTGAGGCTGCGATCACGGAACAGACTGTAATTGGCCGCCAGCCGGGAGACCTTGTCGGCGGGCACGTAGAAATCCGTATCGACCATGCCGAGCGGGTCGATGACCCTGGTTTTCAGGAAATCGCCGAAATCCTGGCCCGAGACCACCGCGACGAGGTGGCCGAGGAGGTCAGTGGCGACGCTGTAGTTCCATTCCGCGCCGGGCTGGGCGAGGAGGGGCTGACGCGCCAGCCGGGCGACCACCTCGGCGAGGCTCGCATCCTGGTTCTCGCCGAAATCGACGCCGTTCTGCCGGTAGAGCGCATCGACGAGGGTCGCCTCCATGAAGCCGTAGGTGAAGCCCGCCGTATGGGTGAGGAGGTCGCGAATGGTGATCGGGCGCTGGGCCGGCACGGTCTCGGCCTTCACCCGGTTGCCTCCGGTGAAAACCCGCATGTCGGTAAATTCGGGCAGGAAGCGGGTGATCGGGTCGTCGAGCTGGAAGCGCCCTTCCTCGTAGAGCATCATCACCGCCACCGAGGTCAGCGGCTTCGTCATCGAGTAGATGCGGGTGATCGTATCGGCGGCAAACGGCGTCGCCCGCGCGATGTCGGCCAGCCCATGGGCGCGGAAGAAGGCGGTCTCACCCCGCCGCGACAGCATCACCGAGAGGCCGGCGAGCTTGCCCTCCTCCACCAGCCTGCGCATCCAAGCGTCGACCCGCTCGAGCCGCTCGGGGCAGAGGCCGAGGGCCTTCGGGTCGGTTAGGGGCAAGTCCTGTACCGGGGTGTCCTGCATGCGCGCTTCTCCGTCTTCACCGCCCTCGCGCGGCCGTCTCGTCGAACCTGAGCCCGGCCTTTAGAGCATCGTTCGGCGCCATGGGTACCGGTATTTGCCGGCTGTCGGTCAAACGCCGAAGAGCCGTCGCATGGCGCATCGAAGGGCCGTCGCGTAACGCATGGAAAGCGCGGGACGTGGCACTCACCAGCCCATGCTGCCCGGTCCGCCCTTGAACGGGCCGACGATCTCCGGCGTGATCCAGCCGCCATAGAAGCCGCCGGGCTGCGGCTCGGCCTTCACGTCGCCGACGAAACAGGCCTCCATCGCCCCGGCATAAAAGGCGATGTAGCCGGCAATGGCCGTGAAATCCGGTGTGGGTTCCGGGTAGGCCCAGGCCGCGCCCGGCGCCCGATGGCCGCCGGCCAGGACATCGTGGAGGACGGCGCGGCCCTTCCATTCGCAGATCCCCGCCATGATGGGCGGCCCGAGCACGCCATCGGCCACATCGCCGGGGGGCAGGTAATAGGTCGGCGGATGGCTGGTCTCCAGCACGCGGTACCCGGCCACCGTGTCGGCGACGGTCGTACCGGCGAACACCACGCGCAGGCGCCGGGACACGCGCTCCAGCCGCGGCGGGCGCGGATAATTCCACACGCTTTCCTGGCCGGGGCCGAAGGGCAGGGGGGTGGGGTGCATCGGAATCATCCAACTTCGAAAGCGTATCAATGGGTTACCGGGAGAACACCCTTCCGGAAACGGGAGACCGTTTTCGCGATGGGGGCCGGCGCGCAGGCGATATTCGAGACACGGCGTTTGCGCGTGGCGCGGGCCATGCTAGCCCGGCTCGCGACGCGGATGATAGAAATTCGGCCGCTCCGATGGATCGGCCGTCTCGGTGAGCCGGCCATCCCGAGCCAGACACCCTGGGACAATGCCTGTGACGGATTTCGCCCTCTTTCTCGATTTCGACGGCACCCTCGTGGAGATCGCTCCGCGCCCGGACCAGGTGGTGGTGCCCCCGGAGCTCGCGCCAGCGCTCCTGCGCCTGCGGGACCGGCTCGGCGGGGCGCTCGCCATCGTCACCGGCCGCCCCATCGCGGTGATCGACGACTTCCTCTCGCCCGCCAGGTTCGATGTGGCGGGCCTTCACGGGGTCGAGCGGCGGGTCGACGGGGTGGTGTCGGGAGGCAGCGCCGAGGATCATCCTGCCCTGCGCGCCCGCATCACGGGGCTCAAGGACGCCGTGCGCGACCTCGAATCCGTGCTGATCGAGGACAAGGGCGCCTCCGTCGCGGTGCATTGGCGCCTCGCCACGCCCACCGATGCCGCGCAGGCGGAGGAGGCCGTGAAGGCGGCCGCGGCCGATCTCGGTGACGCCTATCGGCTGCAGCTGGGCAAGGCGGTCGGCGAGATCGTCCCGGCTTCCGCGACCAAGGGCCATGCCATCCGCGCCCTGTCCGAGGCGCCGCCCTATGCGGGCCGCCGTGCGATGTTTCTGGGCGACGACCTCACCGATGAGAAGGCCTTCGCCGTGGTCAACGAGGAGGGTGGGGTGAGCGTCCGCATCGGCGGCAGCGACACCATCGCCACGCGGCGCCTCACCGATCCCGATGCGGTGCGCGCGCTGATCTATGCCTGGGCCGATGGCGCGCCGATCGATCCCGACGCCCTGCCGCCCGCCTGAGGGCGCGACCGGCCGCGATCCCGCATCGGGGCCGGTGCCGCAGACCAGACCGTGACGCCCCGCACCCGCATCGAGGGCGGGCGAGATGTGAAATCCCGGATTCCAGCGCGAAGGACAACCGCACGCATGTTCGAGTTCCCGGTCCTCGTCGGCGATATCGGCGGCACCAATGCCCGCTTCGCACTCGTGCCGGAGGCGGGCGCCGGGGCGGAGATCGTCGGCCATGTCCCGACCAACGCCTTCCCCGACCCGAGCGCCGCGATCGGCTCCGTTCTCGAAAAGTATGACGGACCGGCGCCGCGCTCGACGATCCTGGCGGTCGCCGCCCGGATCGATGGCCCCGCCGTCCGTCTCACCAATGCGAACTGGGTCATCGAAGGCGCGCGGATCGGCCGGGATTTCGGCCTCTCGCGGGCGGTGGTCGTCAACGATTACGTCCCCGTCGCCGCCGGCGCCGTGGATATCGCCCCCACCGACCTGACGCCAATCGGCCCCTATCGTGATGGCGGGCTGAAGGGCGACCAGGGGACGAGGCTCGTCCTCGGCCCCGGCACCGGCTTCGGCGCGGCGGCCGTCATCCCCTACGCAGACCGTCTCGCCATCGTCTCCACCGAGGCCGGCCACGTCGATTTCGGCCCCACAGATGCGGCCGAGGAAGAGATCTGGCGGCATGTAGAGCGTATCGAGGGGCGGGTGACGGTGGAGGCGCTGCTCTCGGGACCCGGCCTCGCGCGGCTCTACAAGGCCATCCATCTCGCCCGCACCGGCCAAGAGGCGGTGGACGCCGAGCCCGCCAAAGTGACCGATACGGGTATCGACGGCAGCGACCCGGTTGCGGCCGAGGCCGTCACACTGTTCGCCAAGCTGCTCGGCCGAGTCTGCGGCGACCTCGCCCTGACCTTCCTCGCCACGGGCGGCGTCTATATCGGCGGCGGCATCGCCCCGCGAATCCTGCCCATCCTGAAAAAGGGCGATTTCCGGCGGTCCTTTGAGCACAAGCCGCCCTTCGTCACGCAGATGGAGGCGATCCCCACCAGCGTGATTTCCGTCCAGGATCCAGCCTTTTCCGGTCTCGCCGCCCTGGCCAACCGGCCCGAGGTGTTCGTGTATCACGGGCAGGTCTGGACCGAGGACTGATCCGGGCGGCTACTCGTCCGACTCGTTGTCGACGTTCTGCTCCGCCTCGTCGTAGGTGTAGCCTTCGAGCCAGTCGGCGCTGTTCTGCGATCCGGCGGGGTAGGGGTTGGATGCATCCGCTTGGCCGGCGATCTTGGCGGACTTGCCCTCTTCCATCACGGTCTTCGAGACGTAGCCCATCGGTCGATTCCTCCGCGCCGGCGCGATACCGGCCGTCACCGTGCAAGATGAGCGGGCGCCCGGAATTTCAAGGGCGCGGCTTCGTCAGATGCCATCCCCCGCCACTTCGCGGGCCACGGCCCGCCGGCCGATGTCCCGGCGGCAGAAGCCCTCGGGCCAATCGATCCGCGACACCGCCGCATAGGCGCGGGCCTGGGCCTCCATCATGCTGTCGCCAGTGGCCGTCACAGCCAGCACCCGGCCGCCATCGGCGACGATATGGCCATTCTCCGCCCGCGTGCCGGCCTGAAACACGATGACCGCGTTGTTGGCGCCGGCTTCGGCGATCCCCCGGATCGTCGAACCGCGCATCACCGCGCCGGGGTAGCCGGCCGCCGCCATCACGACGGTCAGTGCGGCGCGATGGGCATCGAATTGCAGCGCGATGCCGGTGACGTCGCCCTCGCAGGCGGCGAGCAGGGCCGGCACCAGATCGGAAGCGAGACGGGGCATCAGCACCTGCGCCTCGGGGTCGCCGAAGCGGGTGTTGTACTCGATGAGCTTAGGGCCATCGGCCGTCAGCATCAGCCCGGCATAGAGGATGCCGGTGAAGGGCGTCCCGCGCTCGCGCATTCCCGCCAGGGTCGGGGCGATGATCGTCTCCATCACCTCCCGTTCGAGGGCGGGCGTCAGGATAGTGGCCGGGGAATAGGCGCCCATGCCGCCGGTATTCGGGCCGCGATCCCCGTCGAAGACGCGCTTATGGTCCTGCGCCGTTCCGATCGGCACGGCGTTCGTCCCGTCGCAGAGGGCAAAGAAGCTCGCCTCCTCACCGAACAGGCACTCCTCGATGACGATCTCGGCGCCCGGCTCGCCGAGCATGGAGCGGACAGCGTTCTCCGCCTGATCCAAGGTCTCCGCCACCACGACGCCCTTGCCGGCAGCGAGCCCATCGGCCTTCACCACGATGGGCGCACCGGATTGCGCCAGATAGGCGAGGGCGGCATCTTGATCGGTGAACCGGGCGAAGGCGGCGGTGGGGATGCCGCGTTCCGTGCACAGATCCTTGGTGAATCCCTTCGAGCCTTCGAGCTGCGCCGCGGCCTTGGTGGGTCCGAAGGCACGGATACCGGCCGCCTGGAGATCGTCGACTAAGCCCGCAACCAGCGGCGCTTCCGGCCCGACCACCACGAGGCCGATCCCGGCGGTCTCGCAGAACTTCTTCACCGCCTCATGATCGGCGACAGCGAGATCGGGACGGTTCTCGCCATATTCCGCCGTCCCCGGATTGCCCGGAGCCGTGAACAGGCGGGTGCAAAGCGGACTTTTGGCGATCGCATAAGCCAGCGCATGTTCGCGTCCGCCGGAGCCGATGAGGAGGATGTTCATAAGTCACGCTTCGAAGGACAAGGAAGGCATGGCGAGATGCCGAACCGGTATGGACAAGAGCCTGCACAATGCGCCGAATGGCTCTCCACCATAGCATTGTCCCGGCCTCGCAGCGCCGCCCCCTAAGCATCCCGGCATGGCGTTTCCCCCGAAAAGCAGGGGATGGAAAATCCCGGCCACGGTCCCGGTCGCGGATTCCCGTGATTTCGAGGATGCTTGGCACGCACGAAATTCATTCCCCAACCGCATATGATCGATGATAATCGGAGGAACGATGCCGGCTGTCCCCGAGTTGAATATCGTCATGCCAGGATGTCGCCACTCCGCTTCCCCGCCAATGGCCCCGACGCCGGGGTCGGGAGTGCGTTTGTCGCAGTTTCTTCAAAGCGGTCGTGTCACCGTCAAGGCTGCCAATGACAATCGTCCATCCCATATTCCGGCGTTTTGGCCTTGGGCCGTGGCTATTGGTGTCGCGCCGGTGCTGTCGGGCATCCTACTCCTGGCCCTGATCTTCTGACGCTGCCTGCTCGCTCCGGGGTTTACCCGCGTCCGTGCCGAGCCTAGCGTCCGCCGCGACATGGCCCTCGTTCCTCCTCCATCAACGTCTCCGCCGATCTCCAATGCTCCCGAATGGTCGGTGGGGGATCTCGCCTCGGCCCTGAAGCGAACGCTCGAGGACGCGTTCGGTCATGTCCGGCTGCGCGGCGAGATTTCCGGCTATCGCGGCCAGCATGGCTCGGGCCACGCCTATTTCTCGCTGAAGGACGGGACCGCCAGGATCGACGCGGTGGTGTGGAAGGGGACTTTCAACCGCCTGCGCCAACGGCCGCAGGAAGGCTTGGAGGTGGTCGCCACCGGCCGCATCACCACCTTCGCCGGTAAGTCCTCCTACCAGATCGTCGTCGAGACCCTCGAGCCGGCGGGGATCGGTGCCTGGATGGCCTTGCTGGAGGAGCGCAAGCGTGTCCTCTCGGCGGAGGGGCTGTTCGCGGCCGAGCGCAAGCGCGCGATTCCCTACTTACCCCGGGTCGTCGGGGTCGTGACCTCGCCGACCGGCGCCGTCATTCGGGACATTCTTCACCGGCTGGAAGACCGCTTTTCGAGGCCGGTCCTCGTCTGGCCCGTACGCGTCCAGGGGGAGGGCGCGGCCGAGGAAATCGCGACCGCCATCCGCGGCTTCAATGCGCTTCTCTCGAACGGCGCCATCCCACGGCCGGACGTGCTCATCGTCGCCAGAGGTGGCGGCTCGATCGAAGATCTCTGGGCGTTCAATGAGGAAATCGTGGTCCGTGCCGCCGCGGAAAGCGCCATTCCCCTGATCTCGGCGGTAGGCCACGAGACCGATACCACCCTCATCGATTTCGTCTCGGACCGACGTGCGCCGACTCCCACCGGAGCTGCCGAGATGGCCGTTCCCGTTCGCGCGGATCTCATCGCCGAGATCCGCGACCTTGGTCATCGTCAACGCGAAGCCGTCCAGCGCAGGCTCGACCGTGAGGGTTCAGACCTGCGCGCGCTTCTCCGCGCCATGCCGGGCGCGGATGCGTTCCTGTCGGCAAAACGCCAACGCCTCGACCTTGCCGAGGCCCGGCTTATGCCGGCGCTCGCTGGCAATGCACGCGATTACCGGGTTCGTTTCGGCCGCCTGCTCGACAGGCTCGGGCGTCATCCGCCGGAATTGCGCCTGACTCAGGCGCGTGGTCGGCTCGCCCTGGTGGCCGATCGTCCCCACTCGGCCCTGCGGAACTATGCGGCGCGCAAAGGAGAGGCCCTAGCCTATCTCGGCCGCCGCCTCGTGGTCGCCCGCGAGCAGACCCTCGTGCGTGCTCGCTCGGAGGCTGTTCGCCGAAAGGAGCGGCTCGGCGCGCTCGACGCTCGCCTGGGACAGGCAGCCAATCGCCTGATCGAGCGGCGCGCCGACCGGCTCGCCAGTTTCGCATCGCTCCTCGGGTCATTGAGCTACCGCGCGGTTCTTGCCCGAGGCTTTGCCCTCGTGCGCGACGAGGAGGGAGCACCGGTCCGCGCCGCCGCATCGGCTATGTCGGGCCAGCGCCTGAGCCTCGAATTCGCCGACGGCACGCTTCTCGCCCGGACGGAGGCTTCGGATGCTCCGACGCCGGGAGGAGCAGAGCCTCCGAAGCGTAAACGGCAGTCGCGGAAAACGGTGGAAACACCGCCGCAGCAATCCCTGTTCGAGCTATGACCCGATCACGCCGTAGGTCCTGTCGAACAAGTCCTGCCGCAGACGCATGGCATGGCCGTGAACCTTGGCGCGAGCGATGCGTCTTGGCCCGCCGTGGCTCGCAAGCCGTCGAGAACACCGCTAAAGGCATCCGCTGAAGTCTCGCCGCTGGGGAGCAAAGCCGCCAACGGAGGGATTTTCCTCAGAAACGGTTGAAATGCATGGCGGCGCGTCGAAACACGACCTCAGCACCGCCCGTATCGGCCCTGCGCAGGCTGGCCAAGGAGAGACGATGACCACCACGATCGACAGCGGACAGAAGCTACACCTCGTCTTCGGCGGCGAGCTCGAGAACCTCGACGGCGTCAACTTCCGTGACGTGAAGGGGCTCGACATCGTCGGAATCTTTCCGGACTATGCCTCCGCGCAGAGCGCCTGGAAATCGAAGGCACAGGCCACCGTCGACAGCGCTCAGACGCGCTATTTCATCGTCCATCTCCATCGCCTGCTGGAGCCATGATCTGTGCAGGGCATCCCCCAATCATAAGTGAAGGCATTGTGACGCCGGGGCGGGGGTTGTAATGGGTGCCGCGCCGATGGGCCGGTATCTGGCGCGGCTGGAAAATGTGAGATGAAGACGGCGGCATGAAGTCCTCGATCAAGATCATCGCTGGAAATGCCAGCCGTCCGCTTGCGGAGGCGATTTCCGCCTATCTCGAGCTTCCCCTGGCCAAATGCATGGTCCGTCGCTTCGCGGACATGGAAATCTTCGTCGAGCTTCAGGAGAATGTCCGCGGCGAGGACGTATTCATCGTTCAATCGACCTCGTTCCCCGCCAATGACCACCTGATGGAGCTGCTCATCATGATCGATGCGGCGCGGCGCTCCTCGGCGCGGCGCATCACGGCGGTGATCCCCTATTTCGGCTATGCTCGACAGGACCGGCGCACCTCCGGCCGCACCCCGATTTCGGCTAAGCTTGTCGCCAACCTCATCACTGAAGCCGGCGCCGACCGCGTGATGACACTGGACCTCCATGCAGGCCAGATCCAAGGCTTCTTCGACATCCCCACCGACAACCTCTTCGCCGCGCCGGTGATCGTGCGCGACATCAAGGAGCGTCTCGACCCGAAGGAATGGATGGTGGTCTCGCCCGATGTCGGTGGTGTGGTCCGCGCCCGCGCCATCGCCAAGCGCATCGACGCGACGCTGGCCATTGTCGACAAACGCCGCGAGCGCCCCGGTGAATCGGAAGTGATGAACATCATCGGCGAGGTCGAGGGCCGTTCGTGCATCCTCGTCGACGACATCGTCGATTCCGGCGGTACGCTCGTGAACGCCGCAGAAGCCCTACTGAACGCCGGCGCCAAGGATGTGTCAGCCTACATCACCCACGGGGTGCTCTCGGGCGGCGCCGTCTCCCGCATCGCGGCTTCGCGGATGAAAGAGCTGGTGATTACCGATTCGATCCAGCCGACACAGGCGGTCAAGCTCGCCCGCAATATTCGCGTGGCCACCATCGCGCCGCTGCTCGGCGAGGCCATCGGTCGGACCGCGACAGAATCGAGTGTGTCGAGCTTGTTCGTCTGATTGGCCCGATGCCTGACCGATACGGCAGCGGTCATCGTCAGCTGGCCAAGTTACGGCGCTCGACGCCAAAATCTCAGGGACCTCGCGTCGCGCGGGTCCTCCGTCGGCGGTGACTGGACGCGAAGGCAATTGCGCGCTCTTCTGCCGCCGCCTATATACGCTGATCCCCTTTTGAGAGCGTGAGACGGGACTTCCGGATCGATTCATCCGGAGCCTGCGGACCGATGCCCGGCGCCGCCCGTTCCCCGCTAACGTCGGAGCCACAGAGCATGTCCCAAGGTCCGCTAATGCCGAAGGCGACCGCCGTCTGGCTGGTCGAGAATACCTCGCTCGCCTTCGAGCAGATCGCCGATTTCTGTAAGCTTCACCCGCTCGAAGTGAAGGGTATTGCCGACGGCGAAGTCGCTGCCGGGATCAAGGGCCTCGACCCGATCACCACGGGTCAGCTTACCCGCGACGAGATCGAGAAAGCGCAGAAATCTCCTAATTACAAGCTGAAGGTTGCCGTCTCGAAGGTGAAGTTGCCGGAGGTCAAGCGCACCACCAAGGGTCCGCGCTACACCCCTCTGTCACGGCGCCAGGACCGGCCGAACGCCATCCTCTGGCTGCTCCGCAACCACCCGGAGTTGAAGGATGCGCAGGTCATCCGCCTCGTCGGCACCACCAAATCGACGATCCAGCAGATCCGTGAGCGCACTCACTGGAATTCGAGCTCGCTGCAGCCGATGGACCCGGTGACCCTTGGTCTCTGCACGCAGATTGATCTCGATTTCGAGGTTCAGCGCGCCGCCAAGGACCGACCGGCCGTTCTGCCGACCGATGCCGGCGCGACCCTGTTGCCCACAGAGGTGTCCACCGCAGGCAGCTACGAAGAGGCGGACGAGCATCATCGCAACGAGCGCGACGAGAAGCTCAACGCGGATTCGGTCTTCGCCAAACTCAAGGGCATGCGCAACACTGAGGATGACGACGAGGAATAATCGTTACCTCGACGACACCACAATCCATTCGAATCATCCCAAGGGCGCTGCTGTTGCAGCGCCCTTCTTCGTGTTGGTGCACCGCATGATCGCCAACCATAAGAAAATGAGTAATATTGATCTTCCTCGATCCACGGGGACACTTTTTCGGGGCGGATAATGGCCTCTCGCGAGACAGGACACGATGTGGCGGAGCACCAGCCGGGCAGCCACGGATTCGGACCGGACATCCTAGTGACAGGATCACTCCCTGACGCGGCGACCGGGGATGTTGTCTCGCGCATGGCAGCGTCGGAGCCTGTGACCCTGGCGGAGTCGTTGATGAGCGAGGAGGGCTGGAGCCCGCTGAATTTCGACGAGACTGGCCCAAACCCGCCCTACTTACGCATCGGCGGCAAGCTCTCGATGACGCTGACGGAATATGAGCCGTGTTTTTCGTCGTATAGCCGGGATCGCATCCTGTTCCGATCCAAGGTTTCGATGGCCGAGCATTTGCGGAAATACGATCAGATGATGATTGATCCGCTCGCCTTCGAAGAATGTTTCGGCCCTGGCGAGGGGACCGACGCGACATTCCCGTTCGGCGCTTGGCTTACGATCCGCAAGGTTGGATTTTCCGGCATCGAACTCTGGGATAAGGGCCGGGGCGATGTGGTTCTTCCACTCGAGGCACTCTCGATCGCCTCCGCGATCTGGCTGCGCCACGCCGAGACGCCTCGCTGGATGCTCACCTGATCGCCCCACCCACCAACGATCCGAAGCGTTATGTTGCCGAAACGCACGAGATCAGGTATGGGAGCGCCGTCCTCCAATCGGATTCGACTGCGCGCGGGCGTCTCGTCCCGTCACCGGCCCGTTGGAGAATGGCCCTCGACCATCGCTTCATATTGCGTTGGCCCTCCTACGGGGGGTGAGCCTGTCGGATCCCATCAGGGGCCGCGGGCGGTGATCGCCGAGGGTGCCCCGTCACACGAACCGCCGACGCCGGCCTCGCACGAGAGGCCTGTCAGGAGACAGAATGACCGCTGGTAACGCCCTGCAGCGTAGCCCGAGCCGCGACGACTTCGCGGCTCTCCTCGAGGAGAGCTTCCTCGAGCACGAGATCACCGAAGGGTCCGTCGTCAAGGGTCGCGTCGTCGCGATCGAAAAGGACGTGGCCGTCATCGACATCGGCGCCAAGACGGAAGGCCGTGTCGCCCTCAAGGAATTCAACGGCCCCGGCCGCGAAGGCGAACTCGCCGTCGGCGACGAGGTCGAGGTCTATGTCGACCGCATCGAGAACGCCCTCGGCGAGGCCGTCATCTCGCGCGATAAGGCACGCCGCGAGGAGAGCTGGGTCAAGCTCGAGAAGGCCTTCGAGGCCAATGAGCGCGTCACGGGCGCGATCTTCAATCAGGTCAAGGGCGGCTACACCGTCGATCTCGATGGCGCCGTGGCCTTCCTGCCGCGCTCGCAGGTCGATATCCGTCCCGTGCGCGACGTCACGCCCCTCCTTGGCACCCCGCAGCCGTTCCAGATCCTCAAGATGGATCGTCGCCGCGGCAACATCGTCGTGTCGCGCCGCACCGTCCTCGAAGAGAGCCGCGCCGAGCAGCGCTCCGAGCTCGTGGCCAACCTTGAAGAAGGCCAGGTCATCGACGGCGTCGTCAAGAACATCACCGAGTACGGCGCGTTCGTCGACCTCGGCGGCATCGACGGCCTGCTCCACGTCACCGACATGGCATGGCGTCGTGTGAACCACCCGTCCGAGGTCGTGACCATCGGCCAGACGGTCAAGGTCAAGATCATCAAGATCAACCACGAGACCCACCGCATCTCGCTCGGCATCAAGCAGCTGCTCGCCGATCCGTGGGAGGGTATCGCCCAGCGCTACCCGGTCGACGCCAAGCTCAAGGGCCGTGTCACCAACATCACCGATTACGGTGCCTTCGTGGAGCTGGAGCCGGGCATCGAAGGCCTGATCCACGTCTCCGAGATGTCCTGGACGAAGAAGAACGTCCATCCGGGCAAGATCGTCTCTACCTCGCAGGAAGTGGAAGTGCAGATCCTCGAGGTCGATCCGGTCAAGCGCCGCATCTCGCTCGGCCTCAAGCAGACCCTCCAGAACCCCTGGGAGGCCTTTGCCGAGCAGCATCCGGTCGGCTCCGAGGTCGAGGGCGAGGTCAAGAACAAGACCGAGTTCGGTCTGTTCATTGGTCTCGACGGCGACGTCGACGGCATGGTTCACCTGTCGGATCTCGACTGGAACCGCCCCGGCGAGCAGGTCATCGAAGAGTTCAAGAAGGGCGACATGCTTCGCGCCCAGGTTCTTGACGTCGATGTCGAGAAGGAGCGCATCTCGCTCGGCGTGAAGCAGCTCGGCGGCGACCCCTTCACGGAAGCCGGCGAACTCAAGAAGGGTCAGATCGTGACCTGCGAAGTGGTGGAAGTGAAGGATTCGGGGGTCGAAGTTAAGATCGTCGACACCGATCTCTCCACCTTCATCCGCCGGGCCGAACTCGCCCGCGATCGTGGCGACCAGCGTCCCGAGCGTTTCGCCGCCGGCGAGAAGTTCGATGCCCGCGTGATCCAGTTCGATCGCAAGGCGCGTCGGGTCCAGCTCTCGATCAAGGCCCTGGAAATGGCCGAGGAGAAGGAGGCGATGGCCCAGTTCGGCTCCGCCGATTCCGGCGCCTCCCTCGGTGAGATCCTCGGTGCTGCCTTTAAGAAGGCCCGCACCAGCGACGACAAGGACGACGCGCAGGACTAAGCCCCGCGCAGATACAAATGGCGTCCAGCTCGTTCGAGCTGGACGCCATGTCTCGGAACGCCCGCGCGGGATCGTCTCTCGCGCGGGCGTTTTCGTGTCTTGGTACGAGACCTCATCACAGGACGGTTTCAAAACGCGACGTTTGAACGGATTGCTGCATCCTGCAGATTGTTGACCGCCGGCCCATCGGCTAGGAACCGGGCGACCGAAGAAACGGCTCGAACTGCACACGCCACTTTTCGAGACATAGCCGGTGCCGGACACTCGTCTGCAGTGGCAGCCACGTATGACATTCGGGTCGCACTTTAATCAGCTGAAAACAGCACTCACGTTTCATCGGCGGTGGTCGGCCATAAGCTCGTGCCGGCTCGCCATGATTCGGACCTCTTCGGGCCTTGGACACATAGCCCCATCTCAAGACGTCGCATCGAGGCCTGTTCTATAAGTGTTCCAGAGAGAAAATCGGAACACCGAAACGTTCGACGAGACTGATAAATAATAGCTGGAAGACTATCGCCGATCCCTTTACCGACCAGGGTCAGCGAGGCATCGATCCGGCAGACTGGTCAAGCCAGCACACCGGGCAAGAATGCCCATGGGAAGAAGCGCTCCTCCGATCCTCTCGATCCGATGCCCTGGACGGACAGACGTCCGATGAGGGTCCTCCGGACGTGTTCTGCAGAACGAGGTATGGCGATGAGCGCCGATAATAACGATACGAGCCCGTCCAACGGCGCTTCCTCCACCACGCCTGCCCTGAACCGCAGGCAGATTCTTGGCACGGCCCTGACCGGAATGGCGGCCGTGGCAATGCCCGGCTCCCTGGTCCTCGCTGCCCCTCCAGCAAAGAAGGTTGATGTCCTTCTGATCGGCGGCGGCATCATGAGCGCCACCCTCGGCGTCTGGCTGCGCGAACTCGAACCCAACTGGTCGATCCAGATGATCGAGCGTCTCGATGGCGTGGCGAAGGAGAGCTCCAACGGCTGGAACAACGCCGGCACGGGTCATTCCGCCCTCGCGGAGCTCAACTACACGCCCGAGAAGAAAGATGGGCAGATCGAGATCGCCAAGGCCGTCGAGATCAACGAGGCCTTCCAGGTCACCCGCCAGTTCCTGGCGTGGCAGGTTCGCAACGGCGTCCTGAAGAACCCGCGCTCCTTCATCAACTACACCCCACATATGAGCTTCGTGTGGGGCGACGAGAACATCGCCTTTCTCGAGAAGCGTCATGCCGCGCTCAAGGCGAGCCCCCTCTTCGCCGGCATGGATTATTCGACCGATCCCGAGCAGATCCGGAAATGGGTTCCCCTGATGATGGAGGGCCGCGATCCCAAGCAGAAGATCGCAGCCACCTGGACCTCTTTGGGTACCGACGTGGAGTTCGGCGAGATCACCCGCCAGTTCGTCGCGCATCTGCAGAGCCAGCCGAATTTCGACCTGCAGGCCTCGTCCGAGGTCCGGACCATCGACAAGAACCCCGACGGCTCCTGGCGCGTGGTCTCTCGGAACCTCAAGGACGGGTCCGAGCAGAGTATCGACGCCAAGTTCGTCTTCATCGGCGCTGGCGGCGGATCCCTGCATCTCCTGCAGAAATCCGGCATTCCGGAAGGCGAGGATTACGCGGGCTTCCCCGTCGGCGGCTCGTTCCTCGTCAATGAGAATCCCGATGTGACGACGCAGCATCTGGCGAAGGCCTACGGCAAGGCCTCGGTCGGCTCGCCGCCGATGTCCGTTCCGCATCTGGACACGCGCGTCCTCGACGGCAAGCGCGTCCTGCTGTTCGGTCCCTTCGCGACCTTCTCCACCAAGTTCTTGAAGGAGGGCTCCTATTTCGACCTCCTCTCCTCGACGACCACCAGCAACGTCTGGCCGATGGTTCGCGTGGGCGTGGATGAATATCCGTTGGTGGAGTATCTGGCCGGTCAGCTGATGCTCTCGGACGATGACCGCATCGCCGCCCTGCGTGAGTATTTCCCCAAGGCCAAGAAGGAAGAATGGCGCCTGTGGCAGGCGGGCCAGCGCGTGCAGATCATCAAGCGCGACAAGGACAAGGGTGGCGTTCTGAAACTCGGCACGGAGATCGTCAGCGCGAAGGACGGCAGCATCGCGGCGCTGCTCGGCGCCTCCCCGGGCGCGTCCACGGCCGCTCCGATCATGCTGAAGGTGCTGGAGAAGGTGTTCGCCTCGA
Source organism: Methylobacterium sp. SD274 (assembly GCF_017355285.1). Lineage (NCBI taxonomy): Bacteria > Pseudomonadati > Pseudomonadota > Alphaproteobacteria > Hyphomicrobiales > Methylobacteriaceae > Methylobacterium > Methylobacterium sp. SD274. The sequence goes on from NZ_JADIJP010000006.1 coordinate 214,626, forward strand.
AGGTTTCGTCCCCTGAATGGCAGTCGAAGCTTCGGCAGATCGTCCCGAGCTACGGATTGAAGCTGAACGACGATCCGGAACGGGTCGCGCAGGCCTGGGCCTATACGAGCGAGCAGTTGCAGCTGCCGTCTCCTCCGCAGATCGACGTCGAGGCACTGAAGCAGACGCCGGTCAGCAACACCGTCCTCAACAGCAACCCTACCACCACGACAAAGCCGGTCCACGACCTCGCTCCCTGAACGAGCGAAGCCAGGCGCCGAAATCCTCCGATGTCGCCCGTTCGCCATCGGAGGATTTTGCTTGGGTTGAACGATCGAAGCGAAAACCCGTCGCCGCGCCGGCACGACGCCTCGGCTTCGACCGATCCTAAACCACCCATCGGGCCCCGTATCCCTCGAGGCAGTGTCCTGACGCCGCGCGTCCGGCCAACGAGTGCTCTTGCCGGTCCGCAGAAGGGAGCGCTAGAACACGGCCCTGCTTTCGCGTCCCCCCGGGCTTCGGCGACCTTCCGGCGGAAGGACGTGTGAGCTCCCAAAGGTTTGGTGCAAACCACCGGCGGGTGTGAAACAAGTCTTGACGGGCGGAGGGGTGCACCATGGCTGCACGCCTCCTTGCCCATGAGCGAAGAACCGGCCGAAACGGGCGGAAACGTTAAGGGAACGGGACGATCGCATGGCTGCAGACGCCGAACTTCTGATCGATCGTCGGCGCCTGCGCCGCAAGCTCTCCCTCTGGCGCGTCGTGGGAATCGGCGGGTTGATCGTCGCCGTCGGTGCGGTGGGCTACCGTGTCCGGGGCAATGACGGGTTCGGTTTCCCAGCCGTGAAACCACAGATCGCGCGAATTTCCATCGGTGGCTTCATCGCCGGCAGCGAATCGACGACGAAGCTGATCGAGCGCGTCCGCGATGCCAGCGCGGTGCAGGGCGTCATCGTCTCGATCTCCTCGCCGGGCGGCACAACCACCGGGTCTGAGGAACTCTACCGCAACCTGCGCTCGCTGTCCGAGAAGAAGCCGATGGTCGCCTTCGTCGATGGCACGGCGGCCTCCGGCGCCTATATCGCCGCCATCGCGGCCGATCATATCGTCGCTCGGGAAACCGCCCTGGTCGGCTCCATCGGCGTGCTGTTCCAATATCCCGATCTGTCCGGGCTGCTCGACAAGGTCGGCGTCAAGGTCGAGTCGGTGAAGTCGTCGCCCCTGAAGGCCGAGCCATCCGGCTTCACCCCGACCTCGCCCGAGGCACGGGCCGCCCTGGCCTCCGTTGTGGGCGACACCTATGCCTGGTTCAAAGGCCTCGTCTCCGAGCGGCGCAAACTCTCCGAGAAGGAACTGGCGACCGTTTCCGACGGGCGCGTCTTCAGCGGCCGCCAGAGCGTTCCGTTGAAGCTGGTGGATAGCGTCGGCGGCGAGCGTCAGGCGGTGACTTGGCTCGAGGCGGAGCGCAACGTCGCCAAGGGCCTGCCCATCCGTGATTGGAAGCCCAAATCCGAGAGCGACTTCAAACTCTGGTCGGCTCTCGGCACGGGCGCCGATCTCCTTGGCATGGGCGGTCTTGCGACGCGCCTCCGTCAGGTCGGCGACGAGACGGCGAGCATCGCGCAAGGGGGAATGCTGGCTCTCTGGCGTCCGGCCTCAACCGATGCGCCTTGAGGGCGACGCCGAATCACGCCTGCCTGGATCACGTCCGCAGGGGTGCCGGAACCGCATGAAGTCAGGGAAGACCGCCGCATGATCAAGTCGGAGCTCGTGCTCAGGATCGCAGAGCAGAACCCGCATCTCTACCAGCGTGACGTGGAAACCCTCGTGAAGGCGATCCTCGACACGATCGCGGAAGCCTTGTCACGCGGCGACCGGGTCGAGTTGCGCGGCTTCGGCGCTTTCTCGGTCAAGCGTCGTGATGCGCGCCGCGGGCGCAACCCGCGCACCGGTGAGCCCGTTGCCGTCTCCGAGAAGGCCATCCCCGTGTTCAAGACGGGCAAGGAGATGCGCCAGCGACTCAACGAGGCCGGCATCGGCGCAGAGGAGCCCTCCGAGAATGAGGAATCCTGAGCCCATGCAAAGCCTCGTCCTACCGACCGGAGTGTCTCGATGATCCGCTTCTTCAAGGGTTTGGTGCTGCTTCCCGTCGCGATCGTGGTCGTGGCCCTGGCCGTGGCGAACCGGGAGGTCGTCCGCCTGTCCTTCGATCCGTTCACGGCGGACACGCCAGCCTTCAGCCTGCCATTGCCGCTCTACGTCCTGATCTTCGCGTCTGTCGCCATCGGCATTCTCTGCGGCGGTATCGGCACTTGGCTAGGCCAGTCCGGCACCCGGCGCACGAGCGCCGCCCGCCGCCGCGAGATCCGTCGCCTGGAGGGCGAGACCGAGCGTCTGAAATCCCGCGTCGCGGCCAGCGAGCCCACGCCGGCCGAGCGTTATCCCGACCAGGACGGCCGCGTCGCGCTCCCAGCCCCGCGCTAGAGGCCAAGCGCAGTCATGTCGTCGATCCGCGTCAAGATCTGCGGGCTCAGTACCCCTGCGGCCCTCGACGCAGCGCTCTTGGCAGGGGCTGACCTGATCGGCCTCGTGCATTTCGCGAAGAGCCCGCGTCATGTCGACTTCGAGACTGCGGGTCGGCTGTCGGAACAGGCGAAGGGCAGGGCGGAGCGGGTCATCCTTCTCGTCGATCCCGACGATGCTCTGATCGATGCGGCACTGAGGGCCGTCGATCCGGATTGGATCCAACTCCACGGCCATGAGACCCCGGAGCGGGTCGCCGCCATCCGTGCCCACAGCAATCGCCCCGTGATGAAGGCGCTCGGCGTCTCGACGCGTTCGGATCTCGACGTTCTCTTCGCCTATGAAGCGGCCGACCGCATTCTCCTCGACGCGAAGCCTCCGCCCGACGCGGCCCTGCCGGGCGGCAACGGCATTGCCTTTGATTGGGACATCCTCGCGGGGCTGGACCTGCCGGCGGGGACGATGCTGTCCGGCGGCCTCGCTCCCGGCAATGTTGCCGAGGCCCTCCGCCGGACGGGCCTTCGCGCCGTCGATGTCTCTTCGGGGGTCGAGACCCGGCCGGGAGAAAAGAGTTCCGAGCGCATCGGAGCCTTCATTGCGGCGGTTCGGACTGGCGAATAGCGTCCGATTTCACAAATCGACGCGTTCGCCGCATTGTAGCCGCCCCCCGCACGGGTCTAGGCATTGGCGCAACCCCATACCGAACGCACAGGCCCGGCGGCGATCCGCCAGCCGACGACGTGAAGGACGACTGACCGTGACCATCGCCCCCTCTCCGAACTCGTTCCGCAACGGACCGGACGAGCGCGGCCGCTTCGGCATCTTTGGCGGACGCTTCGTCGCTGAGACGCTGATGCCGCTCATCCTCGATCTCGAGAAGGCCTATACGGAAGCGAAGGCAGATCCGTCCTTCCAGCAGGAGATGAACGGCCATCTGACCCATTATGTCGGCCGTCCGAGCCCGCTCTACTATGCCGAGCGCCTGACCGAGCACCTGCGCGCGGCATCGGCCCCGGGTCACGGAGCCAAGGTCTTCTTCAAGCGCGAGGAGTTGAACCATACCGGTTCGCACAAGGTGAACAACGTGCTCGGCCAGATCATGCTGGCCCGCCGCATGGGCAAGCCCCGGATCATCGCCGAGACGGGCGCCGGGCAGCACGGGGTCGCCACCGCCACCCTCTGCGCCCGTTTCGGCTTGAAATGCGTCGTCTACATGGGCGCCGTCGACGTGGCGCGCCAAGCGCCCAACGTCTTCCGCATGAAGATGCTCGGCGCCGAGGTGATCCCGGTGGAATCCGGCACCAAGACCCTCAAGGACGCCATGAACGAGGCGTTGCGCGACTGGGTCACCAACGTCGCAGATACGTTCTACTGCATCGGCACGGTGGCCGGCCCGCACCCCTATCCGGCGATGGTGCGCGACTTCCAGTCGATCATTGGCCGGGAGACGAAGGAGCAGATGCTGGAGATGGAAGGGCGACTGCCCGACTCGCTCATCGCCTGTATCGGCGGCGGCTCCAACGCCATGGGGTTGTTCCACCCGTTCCTCGACGACCGCGAGGTGGAGATTTACGGGGTCGAGGCCGCCGGCCACGGCATTTCCTCGGGCCTGCACGCCGCCTCCCTCTCCGGCGGCAAGCCGGGCGTGCTCCACGGCAACCGGACCTACCTGCTGCAGAACGAGGACGGCCAGATCGCCGACGCCCACTCGATCTCGGCCGGCCTCGACTATCCGGGCATCGGCCCCGAACACGCCTGGCTGCACGAGGCCAAGCGCGTCACCTACCTCTCGGCGACGGATTCCGAGACGCTGGAAGCGTTCAAGCTGTGCTCGATGCTGGAGGGCATCATCCCGGCCCTGGAGCCGGCTCACGCCCTCGCCAAGGTGTTCGAGATCGCGCCGACGAAGCCGGCCGAACACCTGATGGTGCTCAATCTCTCGGGCCGTGGCGACAAGGACATCCCGCAGGTGGCCGAGATCCTAGGAACCCGCCTCTGAGAAAACCGCAACGGGGAGCTCGCAAGTGGCAAACTCCCCGTTGACACCCGAAGGCGGATTTCTTTATACCGCCGATCTCTTCAGGGGCGCCTGCACCGCGCGGGTTCCTTTGTTGTGGCGGGGTAGCTCAGTTGGTTAGAGCAGAGGAATCATAATCCTTGTGTCGGGAGTTCAAATCTCTCCCTCGCTACCAAGTTTCCCTAGTCGCTAGAGCGACTTAGCCTTCGAGCCCTGGACCCCTGGTCCGGGGCTTTTTGGTTCTCGGGCTGTTCTCGGGCTGCGACCCTTGAAATCCTTCCGGAGGTTCGCGCCGCGATTTCAGGATCCGGACGCGTTCAATCCCAACGATCCCATCCACAGGTGTCAGTGCCAAGCCCCGCCCGGGCCCCGTCCAGATTGCCTCATATACGAGGCAGATCCACCGGATGGGCGCGAACTGCCTCACCCATGAGTTACTCGCCCTCCCTGCGCACCCGCCCGGGCTTGCCCTCGGGCTACGGCGGCGCGAGGTTCGGTGCATGCCCGACGACACCACCCTCCCGCCCGAAGCCCGCCCGTCCCGCGATGAGCGCCTCGCGCGGCTTTCCCCCGAGGACCGCGCCGCGGTGGAGGTCTGGAGCCTCGGCCGCCGGGCGCGGGACCTGGCCGCCGCCGGGGCTCCGGACGCGCCCGCGGCAGAGGCTGCCTACCGGGAGGCGGAGGCCGCCGCGATCGAGGCCGAGATCCTGATGCGCCGGGTCGACGTCGAGGACCTGAAGGCCCGGTACCCGGTGCTCGCCGGGGACGCCGAGGTCACCGTCGGCGTGGGCTGGCAGCTGCTCCTGGAAGCCCTGCTGGATCGGCTCGCCGGCATGTCGGTCGTGGTGCCCCTCGTGCGGGAGAAGTTCGGAGGCCTCGACGCCAAGGTCTACCCGACCGGCCGGTGGATCGAGGCTGAGTTCGACAGCGTCGGGGAGATCAAGGCGCCAGCGCAGGAGGCCGCGCTCCGGACCTGCGAGGCCTGCGGGGCACCCGGGACGCTGCGGCGGGACGGGCGAGGGCGGACCCGGTGCGATCGGCATGCCGCCATGTGAGGGGCGTGCCGGCCGATCGGTCGAATGCGACGGACCGGCTTAGGGCTCCCTGAACGCGCGTCTGTCATCGTGGCTGGATGAGCAGGCATCCGACCCCACTCGTCTCCGCCGAAAATCACGCGCTTTGGAAGCAAGTCCACGACCTCTGCTACCTCGCGCTTCGGAAGGACCCGACCCCTCCGGAGAGACGGGTCCGGCTGCAGGAGATCTTCGAGCGCCCCACCCTCTACACTTACGTGGAGGGACTCACGATGGCCGACGCCGTCACACAGCTGCAGGCCGACCGCGCGTTCATCATGCAGGATCGCCGCGTCGATCGCAGCGTGATGTATGGCGCCGGCGATCGGGATTTCACGCGGCCCTACCAGTGCTTCGCTGACCTGAGGGCGATCCCTCCTCAGAAGGATCCCGACCACCACGCCTAGCCCCGGGACGCCTCACGCGCCCGGCGCTCCGGACCCAGCTTTCGCGCCAGGTCGGCGGGTCGCTGCGCCCGCACGAAGCCCCGGGAGACCTGTCCCGAGATGGTGGCCATCTCCGTCAGGGCGTCCCCGAGCGCCCGCCTCAGGGCGTCGCGCGCGTCACCGTCCGAGGCCTCCAGGTAGGTCCGTTCCAGCTCGTCCAAGATCCGCTCCACCGATTCGCTCATGAGAACAGATAGAGAACTGATTCGTGGAGGAGTCGATCCCTGGACGCGTCATTTCGTGGGGGTTTCGGGCCTTGGTGTCCCGGCTTTTTTCAAGCCAAAGCCGCCTTCTGCAAGCGTACGATCCGGTCAGCCAGAGCGAGGCGGTCGACGTAGGCGATCGCAGCTTCCGATGCGTCCTGTCCGGAAATGCGCACTAGCGTCTTGTCCGAGACGATCCCCGACCGGCGGATCTCGTACCGCTCGGGACGCCCCGGGTGCTTGGGGACTCGGACGACGTAGTGGTGGCCCGCCTCGTGGATGACGTCTCGATCCATCATGCCCGCCTCCGTGCCTTGGCCTCGGCCGCCCGCTTCGCCTGCCGGTTGCCCGCCACCTGGGGCGGCCGCTGCGGACGTCGGCCCGGGTCGTCGACGGCGCTCACTGTGAACAGGGCGACCTGTTCGGGGGTGGCGATCCGGACCGAGAGGCCCTCGTAGCCGGGGCCGTCCAGTCCCGGGGAGAGGACCTTGCCCTTCGCCCGGACGCCCTCCTTGAAGGCCTCGAAGGACGCCTCGTCGGCGCAGTAGATCCCCGGGGGGACCGCGCCGGGCAGGAAGTCGCCCGTCTTCGGGTCGCGGTCCTCGCGGGTGTAGGCGGCCTTGAGCCAGATGGTCGTCATGTCAGGTTCTCCCCGGGATCGGTTGCAGCCCGAGCAGTTCGAGCCATGCGGTCCACACGACCTCGACGGCCGCCTTGGCTTCGGCCTCCGTCGCCGAGGTGCCCTCCATTTCGAGGCCGGGCACCTTCGGCAGGTTCAGTCCCCACTCCCAGGCGGGCTTGCCCGGGCGCAGGTCTCGCGGATGAAAGGTGAGGACGTGGGCCACGGGCTTCTCGCCGCTGAACCTCTGGCGTCCTCCGGGACCCGTCTCGACCCAGCGCATCAGGATGCCCTCCCCAGGATGGCGAACGGCGCCCCGGCCAACACCGCCAGCCGCACCGCCGGCTCGACCGGCGCCGGGATCTCGACCTTCTCGTTGGCCTTGAGCCAGGCGAGCTGGTCCGGGGTGGCGACGTTCATCATGAGGGCGGCCGGGGCGATGCCGGCGACCTTCGAGACGCCGACCTTGCGGATGGTGTCGAGCCCGGGGGGAAGCTCTTCGCCCGCAGGCGCTCCCAGTCCTTGACGCTCTCGGCGTAGATGCCGGGCGGGATCGCGCCGGGGAGGGGACCGCCCGTGATGGGGGAGGTCTCGGACGGCCACAGGCGGTCCTTGTGCCAGAGGGTCGTCATGTCAGGCGGCCTCCTCAGGCCATTCGCCGTAGGGGTGGCCCTCGACGAGGGCGAAGAACGCCTCCGACCAGGGGTACTCCGCGAAGGTGAGCTCACCGCCCGCGATGACGCCCGTGGCGGCGAACCCCTCGCTGTCGGACACCATGCGGAAGGCGGCGACCAAGCTCGGGTAGCGACGGGCGATCTCCGCGAGGATTGGCTTCGCAGAGGCGTTGGTCCCCTTCACCTCGAAGGTGAACTCGAAGACATCCGAGACGTCAGAGACGACCCGGTAGTCCCATCCAAGGGACCGGCAGCCCCAGGCGGCGTACATGGCCTCCCAGGTTTGTTCGCCCTCGATCGGGATGAGGGTGGCGAAGTCGATCGAGTGCGTCCCGTCCGGGGCAGGGATCACGTGCGCCGTCTCGAACACCCCCCGGGCGCCGGGGGGGGGCCGCTCATCGCCATGCGGATGGTGGTCATCGCGCCCATGGCTCAGTCCACCGCCCTGACGTTGCTGGCAGGGATCCAGCCGCCCTTGTCCTTGACCTGACAGCCTCCGACGGCGCGGTACCGCCACTCGCGGCCGCTGTCGCTCCAGTCACCCCGGCAGCCTAGGGCCGCAATGCCGTAGGCCGGACCGAGGATGACGGCGCCGAAGCCACCGGCGACGATGCCGATCGACACCCCAAGCACGAGCTTCTTGCGCCAGGGCTTCCCGCGCGTGGCCCAGCGGCCCGCCTTCCGGTCCAGTTTCCCGATTGTGCTGAGCATCGTCCCCTCCTTCACCAGAAGCTCGCCACCGCCGGCAGCTCGCCCGCCGGGGTCTTCTCCGCCTCGGGGGCGGCCTTCATCGCCTGGACCGCCTGGAATGCCCGCCACCGCTCCAGCATCCAGAGCCGCACCTGCTTCTCCATAAGATCCTGGTACTCGGCGGCCCCCTCCTCGTAGGGGCGGTCGAGGTCGCCGTAGGTCAGCTTGATGGGTGATGGATCCCAGCTCACTGCAGGCCTCCGAACAGGGCGGCCTCGACCTCGGTGCGCTCACCCGCTCTCATGAGGGGCAGCACATCGGCCACGTCGTCGAACACCGTCACGGACGGCCGCATGAAGTTGGTGACCCCCACGGCCTCGAAGGCGGCCGCGAGTTCGGGGGAAGCCTCGCCGGCACGGGCCAGCGTCACGTTCCGGCGGAACGCGGCGGCGGCCGGGCGTGGCAGGCCGTGGAGCGCGCGGCGGGTCATGCGGCGTCATCCATGACGCGGCCCATCGCGTAAGATGGCACGTAGCCATCCAGCACGTTCCCGTTCGGACGGATCGTCCGGAGCATGGCAAGCCGCAGCTTCTCCCGGGTCTCGTCGGTGGTGGCCTTCCGGAACGGGAACAGGAACGGGCGGATCGGATCGGGCACCTCGGACAGGCGCAGGCCGAGCTCCTTGTCCGTGAGGCCGGCGGCATCCTCGGCGGCATGGCAGACGCTCGCGGCCAACCTGATGAACCGCGCCTGCAGGATCTTGGCGATCTGGTCGAAGTCGGCCCAGAACTCCTCGGGCAGGTCCCGGCGCATCTCTTCGAGATCCCCGCCGGCGGCCATGACGTCCCACACCGCGAGAGGGGTGCATCGGCTGATCAGGCCGTGGATGCTCTTGTACGCGTTACCCTTGACCTTGACCCTGGTGCCGTCTGCGAAGCGGATCACGAAGCCCTCGCGGTCGCGGGGCAGGTCCGTCGCGGTCGAGACCATCTCCGCCAGACTGGCGAAGGCGTGGCGCGCTGCGACGGGGAACCCGATCACGAAACCGACCATGTCCAGGACGTCGGATGGCATCTCGCGTCCGTTGGCGAAGTAGGCAGCCAGCAGCGACAGGCTCGCCTCCGGGTACCGGACGACGATGACGTTCTCCGGGTAGATCGCCTCGAACAGGTACGTGTCGTCCCGGGCACCAGGCGTGAGGTGTCCATCGCGTCGAGGCGCGTCTGGGCCCACACGGCCTGGGAGCTGTTTAAGGCCCCCTTGGTCGCGGTGCGCCACTTGCCCGAGTGATGGAAGGCGATGATCAGGCTGCCGTCGAGCTTCTCGAACGCCTCGAACGGAAGGTCCGGGACGGTCGCGTGACGCTCGCCGATGTTGAAGAACTTGGGGAAGGGCGTCGCGACGACGACGCCGGCGGCCGGGTCGATGATGAGGCCCCGAGCCAGCAGAGAGTACCGGTCCCAGCCGTGGTCGTACACGCAGCGCTGCGTGTAACAGTAGAGGACCAGCCCGGTCGACCGGCACACCTTCCGACTGACGAGGGCGTC